>CAMWRX010000055.1 GCA_947176765.1 uncultured bacterium | reverse complement strand
GAAAAACTACAAAATTTCTTCGGCGTTTTCTTACAATTTTAGATTGGCGTTGACATGGACAATCTCACCATGCACGTGCCCAAGGGCTCGATCTACGGCTTCGTAGGCCGCAACGGCGCGGGCAAGACCACCCTCATCCGGCTGATCTGCGGCCTGCAGTCCCCCACCGCCGGGGCCTATTCTCTATACGGCACGGACAGCCGGGAAAAAGGCATCGCCGCCATCCGCCGCCGCATGGGCGCGGTGGTGGAGACGCCGTCCATCTACCTCGACCTCACCGCTCAGGACAACCTCAAAGAGCAGTTCCGGGTGCTGGGCGTGCCCACCGACGACGGCATCCCGGAGCTTTTGAAGCTGGTGGGGTTGGAGGACACGGGAAAGAAGAAGGCCCGCAACTTCTCCCTGGGCATGAAGCAGCGTCTGGGCATCGCCGTGGCACTGGCGGGCGACCCGGACTTCCTGGTGCTGGACGAGCCGGTGAACGGCCTGGACCCCCAGGGCATCATCGAGATCCGGGAGCTGATTTTGAAGCTGAACCGGGAACGGAAGATCACCGTGCTGATCTCCTCCCACATCCTGGACGAGCTGTCCAAGCTGGCCACCCATTACGGCTTCATCGACTCCGGGCGCATCGTCAAGGAGCTGTCCGCCCGGGAGCTGGAGGCCGCCTGCCGCAAGTGCCTGCGCATTGCGGTCACCGACACCCGGCCGCTGGCGCGGGTGCTGGACGGCATGGGGTTGGACTACAAGATCCTGGACGACGGGCAGGCGGACGTGTATGCCCAGGTGAACATCTCCCAGCTCAGCCGGGCGCTGGACGGGGAAGGCTGCGAGCTGTTGTCCGCCCAGGAGCGGGACGAGAGCCTGGAGAGCTACTTCGTCAACCTGGTGGGAGGTGGCTCCCATGACTAAGCTACTGAGCGCGAATTTCCTGCGCCTATGGAAAAACAAGACGTTTTGGGTCTCTGCCATCATCTGCGTCGCCTCTGGGGTGCTGGCACCTCTGGGGGAGTTCCGAGCTGTGGTTTCCATGAACGGCAGGGTCACAGACCTGGGCGAGCTTGGCAACCTGGCCCTGCTGGAAGTATTTTTTGGATACGCCTCCTTCATCGGCATCCTGGCCGGGGCGTTCATCTCCCTGTTCCTGGGCACAGAATACAGCGACGGCACCATCCGCAATAAGGTGATGGCTGGGCATTCCCGCGTGGCCATCTACTTCGCCAATCTGATTGTGGGCTTTACCGCGTCGCTGGTGTGCATGGCGGCTTATATGGCGTCCTGCCTGGCGGTGGGCGCGCCCCTGCTGGGGTGGTTCTCCAAGCCCGCTTCCCTCATCCTCACCACCATTTTCGGCTCGGCGCTGATGCTGGCGGCGTTCTGCGCTATTTTCACCTTTGTCACCATGAATGTCAGCCGCAAGTCCACCTCGGTGGTAATCTGCCTGCTGGGCGTATTTATCATGCTTTTCCTGGCCATCTACCTCTACGCACGGTTGGACGAGCCGGAGTTTATCCAGGATTATTCTTTCAGCGTGGGCGGCGAAATCCTCCCCATGGAGCCAGAACCCAACCCCCAATACCTCCGGGGAATGGAGCGGAAGGTCTACCAGTTTATCTTCGATCTGCTGCCTACGGGGCAGTCCATCCAGTATAACGGCCTGATTTTCACCGACCCGGTGCGGCTGATGGTGATGTCGCTGGCGCTGTTTGTCGGCTTTTCCGGGGCCGGGGCGGCGCTGTTCCGGCGCAAGGATTTGAAGTAGAGGGTGAGCATATGGCAAATCTATTGTCCGCCAACCTCCTGCGGCTGAAGAAAAGCACACTGTTTTGGGGCACGATGATTTTGATGGTTGTTTTGGGCGCAGGGTTTGCCCTTCAACGTGTCTGGGAGCAGGTGACTTACGCCGAGTTTAATCATATTTCTTATATTGACGAAGTCTTTTTTCACTACGCCCTAATCATCGGCGTTGTTATGGCTGTCTTTATCCCCCTGTTTTTCGGCTCCGAGTATAGCGACGGAACCATCCGCAACAAGCTTGCCGTGGGCCACTCCCGCGCAAGCGTCTATCTGGCCTACGCCGTCACTGCCGCCGCTGTGTCCATTGCGTTTTGCGCGGCTTATATCGCGGCGGTCTTAATTGTGGGAGTACCCTTCATCAACGGCGGCATCCAGCGCCCTATGCCTGACTTTCTGCTGTTTCTGCTGGGGTCGCTGGTCATGGCGGCGGCTTACAGCGCCCTGTTTACCCTTGTCACCATGAGCCAGAGCCGCAAGGCCGTTTCGGCTGTGGTATGCCTTTTGGGGACATTGACGTTTTTGTTTGTCTTCTTCTATCTCCGCGCCCGACTGAGTGAGCCGGAGGTCTATACCCAGCTTGCACCAGATGAAAACGGTATATATGTTGAATACAAACAATCCAATCCCCGATACCCCCGAGGCGCGAAGCGGGCGGCATTTGAATTTATATTTGACGTTTCTCCCATGGGCCAGTCTATCCACTACTACTCTGACTATGAGGCCGAGCGCCCGGGGCGGATGATCATATTCGCTGTGCTTCTCAACGCCGCAGCCACCGCCACCGGCTCAGCCCTGTTCCGCAAAAAAGATTTAAAGTAGGCGGCGAAGCCGCGAAATGAGGTGACCCCATGCTCCCCTGGCTGCTGTGCGCCGTGCTGTCCGTGGCTGTGCTGGCGCTGATCGTCAAGCTGCTCCTGCTCCAAAACAGTTTGGACGAAATCGGGCGGCAGTTGGGGGAGCGGCTAGCCTCCGACACCAACAACCCCATCTTCCTCTCCTCCCGGGACCCCCACGCCCGCAGGCTTGCGGCGGAGCTGAACACACACCTCAAGGAGCTGCGCCGCCAGCGCCAGCGCTATGAGAACGGCGACCGGGAGCTGAAGGAGGCAGTCACCAACGTCTCCCATGATCTGCGTACCCCCCTGACCGCAATCTGCGGCTATCTGGAGCTGCTGGGCAAGGGGGACAAAACCCCAGAGCAGGCGCGGTATCTGGCTCTGATTGCCGACCGGACCGAGGCCATGAAGCTACTGACCGAAGAGCTTTTGCGCTGCTCGGTGGCCCTCTCTGCCCAGGAGGATCTGCGCCTGGAGCCGGTAGACCTGAGCGCCGCGGTGGAGGAAGCGGTGGCGTCCTTCTACGGCGCGCTGGTGGAGGGCGGCATCGTCCCCAGCGTGTCCCTGTGGCCGGCGCGGGTTGTCCGTAATCTGGATCGCGCCGCCCTGTCCCGGGTGCTGGGCAACCTGCTGAACAACGCCCTCAAATACAGCGGCGGCGATCTGGACGTAATGCTGGAGGAGGACGGGACGATTACCCTATCCAACGCCGCCCCGGGGCTGGACGAGGTGCAGGTGGGGCGGCTCTTTGACCGCTTCTATACCGTGGAATCCGCCCAGCCCTCCACCGGGCTGGGGCTGTCCATCGCCCGCTCCCTTACCGAGCGGATGGGCGGAACCATTGCCGCCCGGTTTGAGGGCGGACGGCTGTATGTGGCGCTCTATTTCCCGGAAACAAGCTAAGACTGCTGGAACGCTAAAAGCGCCCGATCCTTTTCTATCATGGATCGGGCGCCGTTTTTCTCCGCTAATAGGGACACGCCACCCACGCATACATTTCAAGTGGAGGTGGTGTCCATGTGGACGGCATGGCTATTATTGACGCTGAACGGGCTGTTCTTCACCCTTCGGCTGGCGGGCAACACGGGATCCTTTCCCCGCGCCCTCACCCGGGAAGAAGAACAGGACTGTCTGGATCGGATGGCAAAGGGCGATTCTGACGCCCGGGACGAGCTCATTGAGCACAACCTGCGGCTGGTGGCGCATATTGTTAACAAGGGATGAAGCAAAAGGAAAGAATCTGTGGCACATCACAGGGAAGAACTTTTTCCGTGGATATTCAAGGAAAGTGACCATATATTGGAACGCAATCGTCTGAAATTCAACGGTTTACTGAATACTCTCAACCGCCCACAACGGCAGGTTCAGCAGCCACTCTTCCCTCTTGTAATCCGCCATAGAGGTTCGGATCGACAGCTTCGGCGTGAACTTCTCATGATATACCTTTAAGCTCTTGGCCTGGAGATTTGTCTCCGCTTTGACCTCTACAGGAATCACATCTGTGCCATTGTCGATTACAAAATCCACTTCCGCCGTCCCGCGCTCCGCGGTCCAGTAGTAGATGTTGAGCCCTTTGATCGTCTTTAGCTGCTGCAGCACATATTGCTCCGTCAGCGCGCCTTTGAACTCCTTGAACAAGGCATTGCCATCTAACAAAACATCTTGTCGGAGCCCCACCATGCAGGACAGCAGCCCCACATCCACCAGGAACAGCTTGAACGCCTTCAAATCCTCATATGCTTTCAGCGGCAGGCTTGGTGCGTTGACCCGGTGTACCTTGTGGACAAGCCCACAGTCTGTAAGCCAAAGCATAGCCAGTTCGTATTCCTTTGCCCGGGCACCTTCTTTGACAAGGCCATAGATGAACTTCTTGTTTTCCTTCGTCAGTTGCGCCGGGATGCTGTTCCACAACATCCGAATGCGGGGTACCACTTCATTTGGAGCATGCTTGGAAAAATCCTGCTCATAGGCCGCCAGGATGCGCCGCTGGATCTCTCGCACCTCATTGAAGTCCCTATCGTCCGCGAAAGCCTGCACAACTTCCGGCATACCTCCAACATAATAATAGTGCTTTAGCAAGTCAGTGTAATCCTGCTTGAATGCAGCTGCCATTTCAAAATCGCTTTTTTGCAGAAGCTCCACGTACTGCCCCTTCCCCATCGCCATTAAAAATTCAAAAAAGGACAGCGGGTAAAGATCAAGGAACTCTACTTTCCCCACTGGAAACGATGTTCCGTGATGCAGCGCTACTCCCAGCAAGCTACCGGCACAGACAATTTGATATTCAGGTGCATCTTCATTAAAATATTTCAGGCTGGACAGGGCTTGAGGCACCTCCTGCACCTCGTCGAAAATCAATAGGGTGTTGGATGGGTCGATCTTGTGTCCCGCATATAGTTCCAGCCCCGTAACCAGTCGCTCGACCTCCATCCCCTCTTCAAATAGTTTTTTCATGCGCTGATTGTTATCGAAATTGATGTAAACAACTTGCTCGTATTCGTTCGCTCCAAATTCTTTCATGAGCCAGGTCTTCCCCACCTGGCGGGCGCCGCGGATGATAAGCGGTTTGCGCCGTTTTCTCGCCTTCCATTTCCGCATCTGTTCCATTGCCATTCGATACATGGGCGTCACCTCCAAATATACTTTGTTCTCAGTATAACACATGGTTACAAAAAGTCAAACGACTTTTCTATATATTTCACACTTATTCCAACTATATACAGTGTATATACAACGATGTGTGAGTTCGAGTCCCGTCTGTCCGACCAAGTTCATGTGGTGAAAATGCTATATTGCCCTCAAAGCCAGTGTTTTCAACACATTCAAGGCCCTCGGACAGCGAAATCCGAGGGCCTTGAAATTTTGCTATCTGGAAGCCATTTCCCCAAACCGGCAGGTCTCGAACCTACACCACCAAACCAATCGCACCATAACTGAACAACCCCAGCAGAGGCCGTGATTTTTCGAAAGAAAGATCACGGCCTTTTTTATTTTTACGGAAGGACGTGATCCAATTGATTTTCAAAGCAGTAGTCAGCAACAAGACCCACCCAGAATACGGCGTGGTGACCATCCCCTTCCCTATCCCCAGCAACCAGTACGACCACACTATTGAGCTGCTGGAGGCCATGGGCATCGGTCATGCGATAACCCAGGATTGCCGGGTGGGCGAGATCTCCAGCAGCTATCCCATCCTCAACCGGCTGGTGGCCCAAAGTGTCAACCTGGACGAGTTAGACTATCTGGCCAAGCGGCTGGAGAGTTTCTGCAAGGACGAAGGTGTCCAGTTCCAGGCTATGGCCTCCAAGCTTTGCCTGTCAGATATCAAGGACTTTATCAACCTCACCTTCTGCTGCCAGCAGACCACGGTGATCGCCGACTTTTCCGATTTAGATCGGGTCGGGAAAGCCCACAGTCTGACCATCAACGGCGGATCCATGCCCATGGAAGAATTTGACAAAGCGGACGGTCTGGCGGTGGCG
Source organism: uncultured bacterium (assembly GCA_947176765.1). Lineage (GTDB taxonomy): Bacteria > Bacillota > Clostridia > Oscillospirales > Oscillospiraceae > Enterenecus. The sequence continues at coordinate 11,158 of CAMWRX010000055.1, read as the reverse complement.
CTGGATCTCATTCAGCGCGGCGCTGGGGTGGTCACCCCCTACGGCGTGGTGCACGACAACGGCATGGAACTGAAACAGATCTATGCCGGGGGTTCGTTCCCGCAATACCTGCACGGGAATCCCTTGCTCACCCTCGGCGTCCCGATCCAGCAGCCTATGGAAACGGCCTGGTTATATCTGCCCATGTCTGAACGGCAGATCTCCAGGGCACTATGCCGCATCGGGATCGCCAACAATGACGCGACATATTACATTGAGGACAGCATCCTTCCTCCCAAAGTTTTTGAAATCCTGGAGCGCCCCAACGATGCCATTTCAGAGCTGAACAGGCTATGCCAGGCCATCCGTGGGCTGGATGATGCGGGGCTGAAAAAGCTGGAGGCGGTGGTGTTGATGGCCCAGCCGAAGGAAGCGGGCGAGATCCGTCAGCTGGCGGAGAACCTGGATCAATTCGCCTTCATCCCCGGCGTGGAACTGTCAGAGAGCTGCCAGGTCAACGAGCTGGGCTATGTGGCTTACCACGGCAGCCTAACGCTAGAGGAGCTTATGAAGGACGATCCTGCGGAACAGTATCAGCGGGAGCAGGAAATGGGGGGAATGACGCAATGATCCTGCAATTTTAGCTGCGCCTGTAATTTTCCCCAATACATTAAAATGAAGGAGCAAATTAAGATGAACGACAAATTTTTTGTGGAGCTGGCCCGCCGTCTGAAGCGGGAGGGCATTGCCACCGGGCCAGTCGAGAAGGGCCGTCTGTCGGTGCTGTTGGAAGGGCAGGAAGTCATGGCCGTTGCCCCCGGCGGGACGATCTTCCTCAAGTCCGAAACGGCAGACGACCAGCCGGTGGTCAACACCTATGACGTTGTAGCTGGGCTCAGCGCCCAGGTCTACGAGTATACCGAGGCCATGGCCGCAGCACCCCGGCTGGAGGCAGAGGGACTCCACGAGGGGTTCCGGCTGCTGGCCGATTTCAACGGCGTGGTGCTGGCGGGACAGGAACTGGAGGGCGATTGGGGCTACAAGTTCGTCACCTGGCAGCGCAGCCCGGATCGCACCAGCGTGGCTCAGGGTCATTATTATGACAACGACTACGCCGGGGCCAAGCTGGACTTCGCCTGCCGCTCCGGGCTGGTGCAGGAAAGCCGCCAATTTAGCGATGAGCAGCTCACTGAACTGTACCGCTGTGTCCACGAAACGTTGGACAGCGGCTATCCCATTACCGAGGAACGGCGGAAAACACTGATGGCGTCGGTGGAGCAGATCGAGAGCAGCGTGGACGATCTGGAGGAGCGGGTGGAGCAGTCCAACCAGCGGGAGCTGGAGGCAGCGCAGGGCCAGACCAATGAACCAGTTCTGGGGTTCTAAGGGTGGAGCGATGCAGATTCATTACAAGCACAACGGGCGGGACATGGTCTATGCCGACTACCGGCTGCCCACCATACCACGGGAGCCGCCCGAGCCGGTCTCCGGCCCCTTTGAACGGTGTACACACTGCCCCTACCCCGGCCACGGCTTTGTCTGCTGGCACGCGGATGAAGGGAAGTGCCTCCGCACTGAGGTAGCCCGCATCATGGAGCGTGAACGGCAGAAGTCTGTTGGTTTTTCGGGAAGGGGTTGTAGTTGTGTTTTCGCCGACGCCAAGGGAGGTGAGAGCGATGAGCAAGGCGGATCAAAGGTATCAAATGAATATGTTCAGGTGCAACCAGCACCGTGCCCCGCTTCGTCCGATGAAGCGGGGCTTTTTCATGCCCCGCCGGAGGGAATTCCGGCACAAAAATCTGAAAAGGAAGAGATAAAACTATGAGCATCCAAAAGGAATGGCTGGACTTCCTGCGGGAGCAGTACCCTGTGGGCAGCCGGATCAAGCTCCGGGAAATGGGAGCGGATGACCCATGCCCCATCAAGCCGGGAGCCACGGGTACACTCCAATGCATTGATGATGTGGGCACCTTCCACGTCGCTTGGGATGATGGGCGCGGTCTCGGCCTGGTGATCGGGCAGGACTCCTTCACCGTTTCCCCGCCGCCCCTTCAAACCCTCAAGCTGTATATGCCGCTGACAGCTGATCTTTACGAGCCGAATGAGTACGGGGACATGGATGATGAGCCGGCCACGCTGGATGGCGGCGATCTCCGGCAATATGAGGGGCAGATCATAGCGGCGCTGATGCGGGAACGGATGCCCGAGGAGGAAAAACGGGGTATCATGCACTGGTACCACGAAAATGATGCCGTGGATAACAAAGTGCGCTCTGTCGTGTTCGGGCTGGAGGAGCGGAACGGCAGGCTCTGGAGCGTGGCCGACTGCCGGGTGCAGGGTGAACTTACCGCCGGGGAACTGGACACGCTGAAGGACTATGTCGCCGGCCAAGCCTCTGACGGCTGGGGCGAGGGCTTTGAGCAGCGGGAGATCGACATTGGCGGCGGTGCGGAGCTGTACGTCCACCTGTGGAATTCGGACGACTGGAAAACTGCTTTTTTCAGGAAACCTATCGTAACAAAAGAGATCAAACTTCCATAGGATGCGGCAGCTCTCCTCATAGCTGTGTCCCAAACTGTGTTTGTAGTCCACAAAGTCAGTAATCCGGTCAGCAAAGCTGCTATTCAGAGGATACTTCATCATAGCAGTTCCTCCTGCATCACCGGAATGGCCTCCAGGGTCCTCGCACACTGCCTCAGGCACTTTAAAGAGGACGCTGTATATTGCCGCAGGGATGCCGCAGATGCGTGGCCTAAAACATCACAGATCATAGATGAGGGGACTCCAGCTTCCAGCAGCCGTCTGCCCATTCCCCGTCGAAATGCGTGGGGGCCATTCATTTTTCGGGCAGGGCCCAATGCTGTATGGGCATATCCTGCAATGGTGCTCCAAAGGCTGCGCAGCTTCGTATAGGGACGTAACATTCGGATAAAAACGTATTCTGAATCACACTCCGGCCGTGCGCTTAAAATGTATTCGGCGATTGCATTTCCCACAGACACATCAAGGGGAAGTGCCAAAGGGATATTGGTCTTCTCTTGGATCAGTCGAATTTCACCAGTCTTCCAATCAATGTTTTCAAATTTAAGATTCACAATGTCGCAGCCACGCAGACCGGTGTTGTATGCAAGCATCACTATGGCAAAGTCTCGCTTTCCCTGTGCGCTCTCCCGGTCAATTGCGGCCAAAATTTTTTGCGCTTCTTCGTCAGAGTATCCCACATAAACGCGTCTGCGTTTTGCTGGGGTGCAAATCATGGCAGCTGAAAGGTCTGGCAATTCTGGATGGAACTCGGCAATGAACCGGACAAAGGAACGCAATGCTATCGTGTTAAAAATGCCCAGAGGAGTTTCCTCCGCTGTTTTGCTGATGCAATTCGTGACATGGAGCAATGTGAGCTGGCTGTATTCGTTTGGCCCCACCGATCCCATTCTTCGGAAAAACTCCCGCACTGCGGTGGTATAAGCATAGCAGGTGTTTTCTTTGAGGTAACTGGCAGAACGTATATAGACATCGTATTCCCCAATCAACCGTTCAAAATCAGGACTGGCATATGTAAAGACTGTGTTTGTCAGCCTGCGGTGCGAAAGGATTCCCGTTTCCTGATATTCTTTCATCCACAGAACTGATTTGCGCACATTTTGCCAGACGGCTCGTTTCATCTCTCCAGATAAATATTTTGCCCGTGTATCTGTCAAAAAGTTATCCAGCAGTTCCTTGGAATAGATCGTCTTGCCTTGAGAATCAAAATACTTCAAAACTGCGCCAAGGCCACAGTAGAGATAATTCTGTTTCGCTTTTTCGGATATATCCAGTTTCATAAGTGCATCTCGAACTTGGCAAACCAGGGTTTCCATATCCTGAGACGGAGGCTCATTCTGAGGTGCCGGCCGAAACAGGCGATTATGCTCCACTTCCCATTTTGGCAAAGGGATTTCTTGAATAGCGCCATGCCCAGCCATCTGCTCAAGATATACTGGTGTTCGGTTGCAAGGGGCTTACCGATGCCGCCGCCAGTGTGCGCAACGCCCTGCTGTTCAACGTCCTGTCCTACCTGAGCCACCGATTGCTCACAGAGGGGAACGCCGTGGCCTCCATTGACGAGCTGTACCTGTTTCTGTCCAACCCCACCGCCATCGAGTACATCCGGGGCTTCATGAAACGGGTGCGGAAAAAGGACTCTGCGGTCATGCTGGCCAGCCAGAATCTGGAGGACTTCAACCTCCCCGGCATCGCCGAGCTCACCCGGCCCCTGTTCTCCATCCCCACCCACCAATTTCTGTTCAACGCCGGTTCCATCGACTCCAGGTTTTTCCGGGACAACCTCCAGCTGGAGCGGTCTGAGTACGAGATCGTCAACAACGCCACGAAGGGCGTGTGCCTCTACAAGTGCGGCGGCGAACGTTTCCATCTGAAGGTGGAGGCCCCGGCACATAAGGCGGAGTTGTTCGGAACGGCAGGCGGAAAATAACTGCGGCTGGTCACAGCCCAAAGGCCGCGTAATATCTCATTACGCCATGCAGCTCCTTTGCATCGGGGTTCAGTTTGACCGCCATATAATTCTCGTCAGCCACATCGAAGGGGGCCTTGATCCCGAAACGGCTGGCGGGACAGTACCCAGCCTTGGGGTAATACTCCGCGTGCCCGAGGACAACGGAATAGTCAAAGCCCAGTTCCTTCGCAATTCGGTGCCCCTCCGCCATCAGCGCCAGTCCGATGCCCTGCTGCTGGTATAGCGGCAGAACGGACAGCGGCGCCAAAGCGAGTACAGTGTGCCCATCCACGTCAGCTTTGGTGAACAGGATATGCCCCACGACATTACCGTCCTCCTCAGCCACAAGGGACAAGTCCGGCACAAACGCGCCGCTGTTCCGCAGCGCCGTCACCAGATCCTGTTCATTCCCATCGCTGTGTTCCGCTGACGCGAACGCCGCTTTTATGACCTCGTAAACTGCGGCACGGTCAGTTTCCCTTTCCTGCCTGATTTTCACAGTCTCACATCCCAACTTTTATTTCGCAGCTTATTATACCGCGCCGTCGCCTGCATTCCAAGTGGGGGCGGCATCTTTGTACATCATGATTGGAGGAAAATAAATTGGACGTAATTGAACTGGAGCGGTGGAAGCCCTCCGTAGACAATCCCCGGAAACTGGAATACGCTGACGCGCTGCAGATGGGAGGGATGACGTTTGGTTGATCCCGTCATTGTGGCGAAAGCGGCTGTAACTCTGCTCTCCAATGAAAAGACCCGGAAGGGCATCGGCTGGACCCTTGCCATCATTTTCTCCCCCATCATCATGGTGGCGGTTCTGCTGTGCGCCCTGGGTTCCGGGACTGCCAGCCACAACACCGCCGCCGCCCAGCTCTGCTTTCAGGACGGGCTGTTGCCCGACAGTACCCCCGACGAATACCGCGTGTTCATTGAGGAAATGCAAACGCATTTTGCCGAGCTGGACGAGTCCATCGCGGCCATCGACGCCATGACTGAAGATGGCAGCGGCCTCGACCCCATCCGGGTTAAGGCTGTGTTTTTCTCTCTGTACTTCGGCGGCGAGGCCCCGTCTGCCGCCCAGTTCGCTAACTGCTTTGCCACCAGCGAGATCCGTACCCGCACCGTCACCGAGACAGACGAGGAGGGCAATGTGTTCGAGGTAGAGCAGATCTACACAGTCGCCGTTCCCATCGAGGACATGGCAACGGTCTATGCCAACCTCTCCTCCTCTTTGGGCGCGGGGATCACAGAGGAACAGCAGGCCAATGCGGACAGCGTGTACAGTCTCATCAAATACGGCTACACCGGGGCTGTGGAAGGCAACGGCTTCGCTGGAGCAGACGTCCCCTACATAGGCGTGGACGGTTTCTGCTCCCCGGTGGGAGCCAACTGGCGGAACATTGTCACCTCTGAATTCGGAAACCGCATCGACCCCATCACTGGCCAGCGGGACGGCCACACGGGAATGGATCTGGCCGTGCCAGCCGGCACTCCCGTCCGGGCAGCGCTGCCCGGTACGGTTCGGGTGGCAAAGTACGATTCCAGCTATGGCTACTACGTGACCATCGGCCATGAGAACGGTCTGCTAACCCTGTACGGACACAATTCCCGTCTGCTGGTAAGTCCCGGCCAAGTCGTTCAGGCTGGGGACGTGATCTCCCTGTCCGGCTCCACCGGGCGCTCCACCGGCCCGCACCTCCACTTCGAGGTGCGCATTAATGGGGAGCGGACAAACCCGAGATATTATCTGCCATAAGGAGGCACACAACATGAAAAAAGCAACCATCTCAGTGACCTTCGACGAGGAAAAGCTGAGCGCGCTGGAGTTCTCGCTGAAAAAGGAGGGCTCCACTGTGCAGGCGCGGCTGGAGGAGACGCTGGCGCGGCTCTATGAGCAAGCCGTCTCCGAACCGGTGCGGGAGTATCTGGACAGCCGCACCGCGCCTCCGCCCCGCCCCAGGCGTCCGGTACGGCCTGCGCCGAAAGAGCGACCTGCGCCCCCCGAAACGGCGACAGACCATGAGTAAACGGGGCATCGTCCTGCACCTGGACGAGCGCTGGTATGATGCACTGTCCCGTCAGCTGAACAAGAAGGACACTACCGTCGAGGATGAGCTCGACGCATACCTGGATGCGATGATCGACCAGCTCCCGGAACAGGTGCGTGAACGTATCAGCCGGGAGATCTGGGAGGAGGAGCAGCGCGAGCGGCAGGCGGCGGAAGCCGCCCGCCGCTTCTCTGTGTTCCGCATCACCCAGGATGGCCGGACCGATCATCTGCTGACCGAGGGCGCAGGGTCGATGGACGCGCTCCATACCGCTATGCGGCTGCGCGCGTACCTACTGAGAAAAGGCAATTCGTCTGAGCGGTTCGCTGAGGCGATACCCGCGGCGGATCATATCGCGCCGGAAGTATTTCTGGAATACGCTGACGAGCTTCGGCAAGGCACCGGGCGGATGGTATCCGCGCTGGACATCGACCTGGACCGCGGCGAGTTCTCTACCCTGGACACCGTGGATGGCTGGGAGACTTACACAATCCGTGATGTGTCTGTGGCTGCGTGGCACGCCAACCGAAGAGACGGCATGACCTGGGAGTGGCGGCTGAACCGCTTTACCGAACAGCTGGAGGGCAAGGAGATTGCCACGCCGGATCACCTTGCGGAGCAGGATATCTCCGCCCAAGAAGGGCCGGGAATCGTCTCGCCTGAGCAGACCATGTGACCGCCGACAGAGGGCTGTCTTGCATCCGCTGGACAGCCCTCGCCCTGTCTCCCCCGTGTCTGCCCCTGTGGGGGCTTTTGTGGCCCTCCTGCGGGCTGGGTGGCATCCGTGCCCCTCCGGGGGAATGAAGCGCGGTGTTGGCCCACTGTGGGCCGATTGTGCGGGTCAGCGGTTTTGCCCCCGCTGAAGGCCCATTTTGCCGCCCCAAAGCGCCCATCGGCAAGGGCTCCAAGGGCAGCCCAGAGGGCCCAATCAGGGCAATGCAGAAGGTTCGATTTTTGAGCTGGATAAAGCGGTGGCTCACCGCCTGTCACACCGCCCCGCAATGCGGGTCGGGACGGACGAGGACACAACCCATTTGAACCTTTCCCGGTCTGTTTCCGGGAAGTTGGCGTGGCTCCGATTTTGGGCCGCTGAGCCAACTATGGCTCCAGAACAACGGAAACACCCGCCGTTGTGCCGTTTCGGATGGCTCCGAAGTGGCTCTGACGGGGATTTTTCAAAAACTATGAGGAGGAAAATGATATGCCCGAAGAAAAAATGCGCATCCATACCCGTGTCACACAGGAAATGGAACGCAAGATTAACGCTGCGATGGAAAAAGCGAACTGCCAGAGCCGAAACGAGTTCCTGGAGAAAGCGCTCCAGTTCTATTGCGATTACCTGGCCGCCGAGGACGTAGCGGATTTCCTGCCGCCCATCTTCGTCCACGCCATGCAGGGCACGCTCCAGTGCAGCGAAGATCGCATCGCACGTCTGCTGTTCAAGCTCACAGTGGAACTCAGCATGATGATGAATGTGCTGGCGGCGGGGCTGGAGATCGACAGCAGTCAACTGGATGCCCTGCGCTGGCGGTGCGTCCAGGAGGTGAAGAAGGTGAACGGAACGATCTCGTTCAAAGATACGCTGGCGAAAAATCAGAACGCAGAGTGACCGCGCAAAAAAAATTTGAGCGTCCGCCAAGGGGGTGCTGTACCTATCGGGTGAACTGAGGGTAGGTTCATGATGGACTGCCCAGAAGGTATTCTCTCTAAGATTTTTTAGTTCAGAGATATGACTAAAATGGGAGGTGCTATCTACGCCGCGCGTTATTTTCAAGTGCCCGCACATCAAGGGCGGTGATGCGAATGCCGCAGCCCACCTGTCCAACTACGTCGGCTACATTTCCACGCGGGATGGTGTGGAGCGCATCGATCCCGGCCAAGCGGCAAAGCCCGCCACCAAGAAGCAGCTCAAAATGGTGGAACGGCTTCTCCGAGACTTCCCATTCAGCCGGGAACTGTTTGAGTATGCTGACTACCAAGCCGCTCCTACAAGGGGCAACGCATCCGAATTCATCACCCGCGCCATCGAGGACAACTACGAGGCGATTGCTAAGCGGGAAAATTACGTGGACTACATCGCCAACCGTCCACGTGTCCAGAAGCTGGGGGCGCACGGTCTGTTCACCGCCGAAGACAGTCCGCTGGTGCTGTCCCAGGTAGCGGACGATGTGGCTCACCACCCTGGTGTGGTCTGGCTGCCCATCATTTCCCTGCGCAGGGAGGATGCCGCACGGCTGGGGTACGACAACGCCGAACGCTGGCGCAGGCTGTTGTCCAAGCACGCCATGCGCATGGCCGAGGCAATGAAGATCCCCTACGAGCAGTTCCGTTGGTACGCAGCATTCCATGATGAAGGGCACCACCCCCATGTGCATATGGTGTGCTACAGCGCGGACAGTAAGTCCGGGTTCCTCACCAAGCAGGGTATCGCGGACATCAAGTCCATGCTGGCGAAGGAAATCTTTCAGCAAGACCTCATCGCCATCTACCAACGGCAAACCCAGCGGCGGGATGAACTCACCCAGGATGCTGGGGAAGCCATGCGCCGGCTGGTTTCGGAGATGCAGAACGGCTCACTGGACAACCGGCGCATCGAGCAGCTCATGACGGAGCTGGCAAAGCGTCTCCAGCACTGCTCCGGCAAAAAGCAGTATGGCTATCTGCCCCCGGCGCTGAAGTCCCTGGTGGACGAGATCGTGACCGAACTGGAGAAGGATCCACGCATCGCTGCTGCCTACGACCTGTGGTACCGGGAGCGGGAGGAAGTGCTGCGCACCTACAAGGACGATCTGCCGGAGCGCGTTCCGCTCTCCCGGCAAAAGGAGTTCAAGCGGATCAAAAATATCGTCATTGAGGAAGCGGCGCGGCTGGGCGAAGCGATACGAGTAGTTGAGACAGGCGCGTCGGACGATGCTGACCAGCCACGCTGTCAACCTGCCGATCCCTCAGCACCAACTAAAGCAAAAACTCCGCCGCCCGGTCTGGTATTCAACACCACCGCATCCCTCCTCTACCACATGGGCCGCATCTTCCAGGAGCAGCACCCACAGCCTGCCGGCGGTGTGCGGGTGGCGGTGGACAGCAAGCTCAAGCGGAAGATCCGCGAGAAAAAGATCGCCATGGGCCACAAGCCGGACGATCATGAGGAGCAGGAAGTGCGGCTATGACCCGCTCCCCATATAGCGGTCTATGAATTGCGCCGGTGTCAGGATCTCCGGGCGCTCCACATCCACGTCTGAAAAATCCTTGTCGCCCGTAATGAGTACATCCACATCCTCCCGGATCGCAGTGTAGAGTACCGGGTAGTCCTTTGCGTCCCGGATCTCAAACAGTCCTTGCTCCAACTCCTGCGGGGTGTAGGCCAATTCAAAGCTCATCGCCGCCAACAGGCTGTCCACCGCTTTCAATTTGCCGGGAAATTTCCGTTTGACCACATAGGTCAGCTCCTCTATCACAAAAGAGGACAGGACCAATCGGTGCCCCTCGAAAATGAACCGCATCATCCGATTCATCCGTTCACCGGGGAACAGCAGAACGGAGAGGAGTACGTTGGTGTCCAGCATCACCCGCATATTATTCTCCCCGGCGCTCACGGCGCAATTCGCTGATCAGGTCAGCCACATCCTGTTCATCCTTCAGCCCCAACCGCTCCGCTTCCCCGGCAAACGCCGCCTGGGCTTTGCGCAGGGTCTCCATGGACGAGTTCATCATAACGATTTTTCCCTGCTCCTCAATGAACAGGATCTTGTCCCCCTCCTTCACACCCAGCCTGCGCCGGATGTCAATGGGGATGGTGATTTGGCCCTTCGATGTGACCTTCGCAACTTCCACAGTGACCGCTCCTTTCAACGTTACGATTCCTTACTTTCCTTACTGAGAACAGTATATCCCATCCGCATCAAAAAAGCAACTGCGAGGTGAAACAAAAATGCCCTACATCCATTTCACAGAAGAACAAAAACGTCAGGCCAACGCGGTTGATTTGGGGGAGTTCCTCCGATTCAAGGGGGAACCTCTCACCCGTTCCGGGCGGGAGCTGCGTATGGAGCGCAACCACAGCGTCACCCTCCGGGGAAACGAGTGGTATGATCACGCCACGGAGAAAGGCGGCGGGCCGGTGTCCTTCCTCAAGGAGTTTTACGGCATGGACTACCAGGAGGCGGTGCTGGCCCTGCTGGATCAGGACGTCAGCCAGCTCTGCGCCCAGGTGGACACGCCCCGGGAAAAAGTGAAAAAGGAGTTCGCCCTGCCGCCCGCCAACGCAAACAACCGACGGGTGTTCGCGTACCTGCTCAAGCACCGTCACCTGGATCGCGACGTCCTCACCGCCTTTGTCCGGCTCGGTCTCATCTATGAGGACAAAGGCTATCACAACGCGGTCTTCGTTGGCAAAGGCCGGGATGGTGAGATCCATCACGCTCACAAACGCAGCACCAACAGCCAGGGCAAGACTTTCCGCATGACCGTGGAGGGCAGCGACTTCCGCTATGCCTTCAACTGGCCCGGTGCCAGCGGGCACCTGCTGGTGTTTGAAGCGCCCATCGATATGCTCTCGTTCATCTCCATGCACCATGACAGCGACTGGGCTGTCAGCGCCAGTGATAAAATGTCAGAAAACGCCGAGGAAAAAATGTAGTAA
>CAMWRX010000054.1 GCA_947176765.1 uncultured bacterium | reverse complement strand
TGTAGTTTGTGTTCGTGGGCTCGTATATGTTTATTCGAGACTGGGTGGAGGCCTCCGACCTGCGGGGCGGCGGCGCGCTGGCCGCGGCGGCGCTGGGTGCGGAGGGCACCACCGTCCTGTCCGGCCTGAACCACATCGACCGGGGCTACGAGGGGCTGGAGGAGATGCTGCGCGCTCTGGGGGCGCGGGTCGAACGCCGGGAGGCGTGACAACATCGTACAGATAGATTAGATCAGAGGTGATGACCGTGGCACGACAGCGCAGACACAGCAGGCCGAAAAGGCGGCGGGGCCGGTTTGGCGGCCTCTATAAAGTGCTGTCCATCCTGCTGGTTGCCGCGGCGATCATCGTGGCCTGCGTGGTATTTTTCCGGGTCAATACCATTGAGGTGGCGGGCAATGTGCGTTATACCGCCGAGGAGATCATCGAGGCGTCCGGCGTCAAGACGGGCGACAACCTCATCGCCCTATCCGGGAGCCGGGTGTCGGCGGCCATCCGCACCCAGCTGCCCTATGTGGAAGGGGTGGCGCTCCAGCGGGCCTACCCGGATGGGCTGGTCATCCGGGTGACGGAGCGGATAGCGGCGGCGTCGGTGGACAGCGCCGAAGGGCGCTGGCTCATCTCCGCCCAGGGTAAGCTGCTGGAGAGGGACAACGGCGCCATCCAGGCCATCCAGATCACCGGGCTGACAGCGGTGGGGCCTTACGCCGGGGGGATGCTCCAGGCGGCGGAGGAGGAGAGCCTCACGCTGGATTATGTGAAGCAGCTGCTGGCCGTACTGGAGCGCAATGGGATGCTGGGCGACTGTACGGCCCTGGACTGCAGCTCCGCCATCTCCATGACGCTGGATTACGGCATTTACCGCCTGCGCCTGCCCCGGGGCGGGGATTTTGAGTACTATATCCAGCTGGCCCGCAGCGCTCTGACCCAGGGCCTGGAGGAAGGCAAGCTCCAGGAGGGGCAGGGCGGTCTGCTGGATCTGACCGTCGCCGAAGGCAAGGCATACTTCCGCTCAGACTAAACTTAAGTTTTGATTCAGCGGCAAAAAACTGCGATTTTCTATTGACCGATGGGGGAAAAAAGCGTACAATACAACAAGATGTAGTTTTATGCCCAACATCATTTACTATCACTGGTTTTACATAGGAGGGTCACAGGATGGCATTTGTAATGGATTCCGCCGCCAGCCACGAGGACGTATTAAAGGTCATTGGCGTGGGCGGTGGCGGCAATAACGTGGTCAACCGCATGGTTCGCTCGGGAATGCAGGGCGTGGAGTTTGTCGCGGTGAACACCGACCGCCAGTGCCTCAATGCCTCCGAGGCCACCCAGAAGCTGGCCATTGGCGAGAAGCTGACCGGCGGCAAGGGCGCGGGAGCCAATCCCGAGGTGGGCCGGGAGTCCGCCAAGGAGAGCAAGGAGCAGATCACCGCGTTGCTGGAGGGGGCGGACATGGTGTTCGTCACCGCCGGCATGGGGGGCGGCACCGGCACCGGCGCGGCCCCTGTGGTGGCGGAGATCGCCAAGGAGAAGGGCATCCTCACGGTGGGCGTGGTCACCAAGCCCTTCAACTTTGAGGGCCGCCGCCGCATGGAGCAGGCCGCCCGGGGCATTGAGGAGCTGCGGCAGAAGGTGGATTCCCTGGTCATCATCCCCAATGACCGGCTCCAGTACGCCACCGACGAGAAGATTACCTTCGCCAACGCCTTTGCCATTGCCGATGATGTGCTGCGCCAGGCGGTGCAGTCCATCTCCGACCTGATTAAGACCACCGGCCTCATCAACCTGGACTTTGCCGACGTCACCGCCGTCATGAAGGACGCGGGCCTGGCCCACATGGGCGTGGGCCGTGCCGCCGGCAAGAATAAGGCGGAGGAGGCCACCCGCATCGCCATCAACAGCCCCCTGCTGGAGACCTCCATCCAGGGAGCCAAGGGCATCATCGTCAACATCACCGGGCCCATGGATATGGGACTGGAGGAGGTGGAGCAGGCCGCCGAGATGGTCAAGCAGGTGGCCGATCCGGACGCGCTGTTCATGATGGGCACCGCTTTCGACGACACGCTGGAGGACGAGCTGCGGGTCACCGTCATCGCCACCGGCTTCGGCGAGGTGGACAACCCCGTCCCCGAGAAGGAGGGGGCGCAGCCCGCCCAGGCGGCGGCCCAGGCTGCGAAGCCCCAGGCTGTGCAGGAGGACAAGCCCAAGTTTGTCCCTGCCGGAGTGGGCCCCATCACGCCCCCCAAGCCCCTGTCCGAGTCCACCGCCGAGCAGGTGGAGGACGATCCCTTTGACGACATCTTCCGTATTTTCAATAAGAGGTAACATATGCCCCTCCCGACCGCTGGCCGGGAGGGGTTTGCGCCTATCCGGCGAACCAATTCAGACTGACAGCGGGAGGGAGGCTGTGGACATGGAATACGTACCCGCCAAGCATCTGCTCCACCGCAGCCGCTCCACCGAGTGGTTTGGCACCGACCACACCATGAACATCTATCGGGGCTGCTGCCACGGCTGCCTGTACTGCGACAGCCGCAGCGACTGCTACCAGGTTGGGGAGTTCGACCAGGTGCGGGCCAAGGCGGACGCCCTGCGCATCCTGCGGGACGACTTGGCCCGGAAGGTGCGGCCCGCGTTCATCGGCATGGGGGCGATGAGCGACCCCTATAACCCCTTTGAAGAAGAATTGCAGCTCACCCGCCATTCGCTGGAGCTCATCGACGCCTATGACTGCGGCGTGGCCATCGCCACCAAAAGTGATCTGATTGTCCGTGATATGGACATTTTGGCCTCTATTCAGAGCCATTCCCCGGTGATCTGCAAGCTCACAGTCACCACGACGGACGACGATTTGGCGGCGAAAATCGAGCCCCACGCGCCCCCGCCCAGCCGCCGTCTGGCGGCGTTGGAAAAGCTGAGCGGGGCGGGGCTGTTTGCCGGAGTTCTTCTCATGCCGGTGCTGCCCTTTTTGGAGGACAGCGACCAAGGGGTGCTTGCCGTGGTGGAGGGGGCGGCTCAAGCTGGTGCAAGGTTTATTTACCCTGCCTTCGGCGTCACCATGCGGCAGGGCCAGCGGGAGTATTTTCTGGACGGCCTGGAGCGTGCCTTTCCCGGCCAGGGCCTGAAGGAGCGCTATCTGCGGCAGTACGGCGACCGCTACCAGTGCGCCACCCCCAGGGCGCGGGTGCTGTGGAAGGTGTTCTCTGCCGCCTGCCGGGAGCGGGGCATTTTGTACGACATGAAATCCATCATCCGGGCGGCGACTCTGGGCTATGGGGACCGCCAGCTCACATTTTTTGACTGATGGGGGGAGATTCCATGAACGTAAGAGGACGTTTCGCCCCCACCCCCAGCGGACGGATGCATCTGGGCAACCTGCTGGCGGCGCTGCTTGCGTGGCTGGACGCGCGAAGCAGCGGGGGAGAGCTGGTGCTGCGCATCGAGGATCTGGACACCCAGCGCACCAGCGCGGAATTTGCCCAGCAGCTCATGGACGACCTGCGCTGGCTGGGGCTGGACTGGGACGAGGGCGGGCTGGAGCCGGACTATATGCAGAGCCGCCGCACAGCCTACTATGAGGAAGCGTTTCACGTTTTGGAGGAAAAGGGGCTGATCTACCCCTGCTACTGTACCCGCTCCGAGCGCATGGCCGCTTCCGCCCCCCACCGGGATGACGGCGCGGTGGTGTACAGCGGGAAGTGCTTCCATCTGACGGAATCTGAGCGGGCGGTACTGGAGCGCCAGGGCCGCCGCCCGGCATGGCGGGCGCGGTGCCCCGATTTGTCGGTCACCGTGGAGGACGGGAACTGCGGGACATATACGGAAAACCTGGCCCATGACTGCGGGGACTTCATCGTCCGCCGCTCCGACGGGGTGTTTGCCTATCAGCTTGCGGTGGTGGTGGATGACGCGCTGATGGGGGTGAACCACGTGGTGCGGGGGCGGGATCTGCTATGTTCCGCGCCCCGGCAGGCGTGGCTTCATGAGGTGCTGGGCTATGAGCCGCCCCGGTTTTTCCACACGCCCCTGCTGCTGGCTCCCGACGGGCGGCGGTTGGCCAAGCGTGACCACGACTTGGACATGGGCACCCTGCGGGAGCGGTATACGGCGGAGGAGCTGACGGGCCTGCTGGCCTATTACGCGGGACTTTTGGACAAATCGCAAAGTGCGCAAGCCAAGGAGCTGATTTCCCTGTTTTCCTGGACAAAAGTGCCAAAAAACGACGTTGTGGTTTGTACACCTTGACATTGACCTTGACAAAGCGTAGAATAGGAAAAATTTAAAAAAACAGGAGGATGGAATATGGCGCAGATGGATTGGAACGATAAATTCGGCAAGCGGGGCCTCACCTTTGATGATGTGCTGCTTATCCCGGCGGAGAGCAATGTGCTGCCGGCGGATGTGGATCTGCACACCCGGCTGACCCGCAAGATCACCCTGAACATCCCGGTGATGAGC
This sequence comes from uncultured bacterium, assembly GCA_947176765.1. Classification (GTDB taxonomy): domain Bacteria; phylum Bacillota; class Clostridia; order Oscillospirales; family Oscillospiraceae; genus Enterenecus. Next base: position 13,847 of record CAMWRX010000054.1, on the reverse strand, counting down.
GCGGCCATGGATACGGTGACGGAGTCCCGCATGGCCATCGCCCTGGCCCGTGAGGGCGGCATCGGCGTGATCCACAAGAATATGTCCATCGGCCAGCAGGCTGAGCAGGTGGATATGGTCAAGCGCAGTGAGAACGGCGTCATCACCAACCCCTTCTGGCTGGGCCCCGGCCACACGCTGGCTGAGGCGGACGAGCTGTGCGCCAAGTATAAGATCTCCGGCGTGCCCATCTGCGACGGCGGCAAGCTCATCGGCATCATTACCAACCGGGATATGAAGTTCGAGACCGACATGAGCAAGCTGATCGACAACGTGATGACCCGCGACAATCTGGTCACCGCTCCCGAGGGAACCACCCTGGATCAGGCCCGGGAGATTCTGCGCAAGCATAAAATTGAGAAGCTGCCCATCGTGGACGAGCAGTTCCACCTGAAGGGTCTCATCACCATCAAGGACATTGAGAAGGCCCAGGTGTACCCCAACTCCGCCCGTGACGAGAAGGGCCGCCTGCTGGTGGCGGCGGCCATCGGCGTCACCGCCGACGTGCTGGACCGGGTGGCCGCCCTGGTGGAGGCGGGGGCGGATGTGCTCTGCCTGGACTCCGCTCACGGCCACTCCCGGAACATTTTGGAGTGCGTCATGCGCATCAAGTCCCTGTACCCCGATGTGCAGCTGGTGGCCGGCAACGTGGCCACCGCCGAGGGCACCCGCGCCCTCATCGAGGCGGGCGCCGACTGCGTGAAGATCGGCATTGGCCCCGGCTCCATCTGCACCACCCGTGTGGTGGCGGGCATCGGCGTGCCCCAGGTCACTGCTGTGTTCGACGCGGCCCAGGTGGCGGCGGAGTACGATGTGCCCATCATCGCCGACGGCGGCATCAAGTACTCCGGCGACATCGCCAAGGCCATCGCGGCGGGCGGCAATGTGGTCATGCTGGGCTCCCTGCTGGCGGGCTGTGAGGAGTCCCCCGGCGACACCGAGGTATACCAGGGCCGTCAGTTCAAGGTCTACCGGGGCATGGGCTCCCTTGGAGCCATGGCCCAAGGCTCCAAGGATCGCTACTTCCAGCAGAACAACAAGAAGCTGGTTCCCGAGGGCGTGGAGGGCCGCGTCCCCTACAAGGGGCCGGTGGCCGAGACCATCTATCAGATGATGGGCGGCCTGCGGGCCGGCATGGGCTACTGCGGCTGCGGCACCATCGAGGAGCTGCGCAGCCGCGCCCAGTTCACCCAGATCACCGCCGCGGGCCTGAAGGAGTCCCACCCCCACGACATCTATATCACCAAAGAAGCGCCCAACTACACCATCAATCCGCAATAAAAATTTGGAACTCCCCCGGCTGGAGCCGGGGGAGTTTTCTATATCCGGGAAGCGCCCGACTGCGCCGCCAATCCGCAATAAAAATGTGGAACCACCCTCGGCTGGAGCCGGGAGTGCTCTCGATGTCCGGGAAATTTTCGACATGAAAAAAGAAAAAAATACCTGCTTTGAATCATGTTCTCCGGCACATAATGAGTGACGGGGATCATGAAGAAAAAGCAGGAGGCATATAAAGATGAAACTGAAATATTTCACTCTTGCCATGGCCTTTGCGATGGCCCTGGCACTGGCGGGCTGTACCGCCAACCGTGACGGCGACAACAGCGCTCCCGTGTCGCCCACCAATTCTATGTCCGCCGATCAGAATGACCGGCCCAGCGCTGATGTGGGCGGTGGTTCTCAGGACGACTCCGATGTGGGCGGTGTGCAGAACAGCGCTAACGTGGGCGACGCCCAGGACGGTACCGACGCGAACAACGATGTGGGTCAGAACGGCGGCAGAAGCGGGATGCGAAGCGGCTCCGGCGTGGGCAATGCCATTGACGACATCGGAAACGCCGCGGGCAATCTGGCCAGGGGCGCGGGCAACGCGGTTCAGGACGCGGGCAACGCCATTGGCAACGCGGCCGGCAACGTAGGCAGGGCCATGGGCTAAGCGAACGGGGCGGCCGGGTTTTCCCGGCCGCCCCGCGGCTTTGCTTAAAGCTCCAGACCGATGTATTTTTCCATCGTGTCCAGATGACCTGTGCCCCCCGGTTCCTCGCCGATTTTGTAAAAGCCGTGGGAGTGATAGAATTTTTTCGCCCGCTCGTTTTCCGGGGCGCAGCGCAGCCGCAGGAACTGCCGCCCCATGGCGCGGTAGACGGACACTGCCTGGCCCAGAAGCTGGACGCCCAGCCCATGGCAGCGATATTCCGGCGCTATGTACAGGAAGGAAATCCGGCCGGCCCGCTGCGTCTTGTCCTGTTCCCAGTCCATCTGGAGTATGCCTGCAAAGGCGTCCCCCAGCCGGGCGGTCAGCAGACAGGCGGGATCTAGGGCTGAATTTTGTTCCGCCGCGGCCAGGAATGCCTCCCCGTCAAAGCCGTCCATGGCGCCGTGGCTGGCCTGCCAGCCCTCACTGCGGGCGGATAAGTACAGTTCACGCTCCTGGGGCAGGGACAGGGGGGAGAACCGCAGAGCGTTGCGCTCCATGCCCGGAATGCCATAGAGGATGCTGGCTTTGGGGAGCGCCGCCCCAGGGCCCAGGTGGCTGCTGTCGTTGTAGTAGGACACGCTGACGTGTCCATCCTCCACCTCCAGCTTGGCCACCCCGGTGTTGTCCGGCAGAGGCACCTGATCCGTCGTTGTGCCCAGCCAGACGGACAGCCCGCACCGGATGGCACAGCCGTGGGATACCACCGCCACCGTCTGATCCGGGTGGGCGGCGGCAATGCGCCGGATGGATTCATCCATCCGCCGGCGGACCTGGGGGAAGGTCTCGCAGCCCTCGATCTGCCAGCTGTCGTCACAGCCGAGGAAGGCGGTGAGGCTGTCCCGGTGGTCGTGGAGGAGCTGCCCCCAGGGCACATCCTCCCAAATCCCCGCGCCGATCTCCCGCAGGCCGGGGTCAATGCGCAGGGTAAGCCCCCGGGGGCGGTAGACGGCCCCGGCGGTGGACATGGCGCGGTAGAGGTCGCTGGAGTATACGGCGTCGAAGTGGACGCCCTCAAACCGCTTTTCCAGGGCTTTGACCTGCTCCCGACCCTTGAGAGTGAGCAGGCCGTTGTGCCAGCTGTGGCAGCGGCGGTAGAGATTTCCCTCGGCCTGGCCGTGGCGGATAAGATAAATGGTGGTCATAAAGAAGCCCCCTCAAAAAATGGTGATAAGCCGGCGCAGCTCATCCCGAAGCTGTTCCGCCGCGCCCCGGGCGGCGTCCTGGTAGTCCGTGCCGTTCCCGCCCGCCTTGCTCCAGGCGCGCAGGATGGAGCGGGAGTCGCTGATCATGGCGCCCCGGCCCAGTTCGTCGAAGGCCCAGCGTACATCGGCGGAGACGCCGCCCTGCGCCCCGAGGCCGGAAACCAGGAAAAAGGTCTTGTCCAGGTGGCGGCGCAGCGGCTTGAGCAGGTTGGGCTGGGTGCCCCCCACCACCGCCCCCAGGGCCTGATAGCCGTACTTTCCGGCGGTGCCCCGGCCCCAGCGCTGGATGAGGTCGCCCATGGCGGTGTATACCTGACGGTCTCCGGACACCAGATCCTGAAACTCCTTGGAGGAGGGGTTGGGGGTACGGGCCAGCACGAACGCGCACTTATTTCGCTGGGCGCAGTCCTTCAAAAAGGGCTTGACGGCGTCCGAGCCCATGTAGCCGCTGAGGGTGACGCAGTCGGCGCTGAACACCGGGCAGGCGGAGCTTCCTACCTCCGTTTCGCCCAGCCATGCCGCGCTGTACGCGGCGGCGGAGCCGTCGATACCCTCCCGATTTCCGTCGGCGATGACAAAGAGTCCCTTTTCCTTTGCGTAGGCGGTGAGTGCCTCCAGAACCTTCATCCCACGCCAGCCCAGCGCCTCAAAATAGGCGCATGAAAGCGCAATGGCGGGGACGATGTCCGCCAAGGCGTCGATGAGGCCCAGGTGGAACTCCAGCGCCGCCCCGGCGGCGGCCTCCAGGGTTTCGCCGTATTGGGCGGTGTGCTTTTTTAAAATATGGGATGGGATATCGTCCAGCCCGGCGCCCAGTATGGCGGCGATGGGGTTCTTTTTTGCCTTGATTTGATCCTGGAGCACGTCAAACGACATGGCCAGCCCTCCTGACGGTGAAAATCAATGCGCCGCGGGGCCCCTCCCGGAGCCCCGCGCTTTGGTGCAAGTAAGCCTGTAAGCCGGGTTCTGTCATTTAAGACAGCCATCTATCTAGGCACGCTGTTGCCAACGCGCTCCAGCCGCCTCCTGAACACGGCCGGGCCGGCCTGTTGTGTTCCCACGGCGTTGCTCCGGATAGAGTTTACAGCAATGGGCGCTTGACACGCCATTGGGTGAGCTCTTACCTCGCCTTTCCACCTTTTCCTCGTCGGCACAAGTCCGGCGGGGTAGTCTATTTCTGTTGCACTTTTCCTGGGGTCGCCCCCGGCGGGTGTTACCCGTTATCCTTGCCCTGTGGAGCCCGGACTTTCCTCACGCAGCGGCCTTTCGACCTGCGCGCGCGGCTGTCCAGCTTGCTTGCGAATTTGATTGTACTTCAACTTTAGGTGATTGTCAAATGGATTTGAATGGGGTATAATAGTTCAGCATGTGTAATTTGGCTGAGATGGGAAATAGTGGAATCAAAATATGGAGGTGCGGATACCTGTGGAATCGGCGCTGAAGGGATATTTTAAGTCGTTAAAAGGGAAAAAAGTGGCGGTGATCGGTCTGGGTGTGTCCAACAGGCCGCTGGTAGAGGGGCTGCTGGACGCGGGCGTGCCGGTGCTGGTGTGCGACAAGCGCCGGCGGGAGGACTTCAACGGCGTGATCGAGACGCTGGAGCGCCGGGGGCTGACCGCCGCTCTGGGGCCGGACTATCTGGACCATCTGGAGGGGGCGGACGTGATCTTCCGCACGCCGGGGCTTCGGCCCGACCTGCCCCAGATTGCCCGGGCCGTGGCGGCGGGGGCGAAACTGACGTCGGAAATGGAGGCGTTTTTGGATCTGTGTCCCTGCCGGATCATCGCGGTGACCGGCTCGGACGGCAAGACCACCACCACCACCATCATTGCCGGTCTTTTGAAGGCGGCGGGCTACCGCACCTTCGTGGGGGGCAACATTGGCCATCCGCTGCTGTGCCAGGTGGACGACATCCGCCCGGATGACATGGTGGTGCTGGAGCTGTCCTCCTTCCAGCTCATGACCGTGGCCCAGAGCCCCAGCATCGCGGTGGTCACCAATCTGGCCCCCAACCACCTGGATGTACACAAAGATATGGACGAGTACGTGAGCGCCAAGCGGAACATCTTTGCCTATCAGGACGCCCGCGACAAGCTGGTACTCAACGCGGACAACGACATTACCGCCGGATTTGCCAGGGAGGCCAGGGGAGCGGTTACCCTGTTCAGCAGGAGAAAAACGGTGGCGGGCGGCGTGTATCTGCGGGACAAAACGGTGATGAGCGCCGGACGCCCGGTGCTCGGCATTGACGATATCCTCCTGCCCGGTCTCCACAATTTGGAGAATTATATGGCCGCCATCGCGGCGGTGGACGGCCTGGTACACGATAAGGTGATAAGGGACTTTGCCCGCACCTTCGGCGGGGTTGCCCACCGCATCGAGCTGGTGCGGGAGCTGGACGGGGCGCGTTACTACAACGACTCCATCGCCTCCAGTCCCAGCCGGACCATCGCGGGGCTGAGATCCTTTGACCAGAAGGTCATCCTTATCGCTGGGGGGTACGACAAGCATATCCCCTACGACGTGTTGGGGCCGGAGATCGTGGAGCACGTCAAGGCGCTGCTCCTCACCGGAGACACGGCGGAGAAGATCAAGGCGGCCGCCCTGGCCGCGCCCGGTTACCAAGAGGGCCAGCCCGCCATCTACGACTGCGCTGACTTGAAAGAGGCGGTGGAGTGGGCCCGGATGTTGGCAGAGCCTGGGGATGTGGTCATGATGTCCCCCGCCAGCGCGTCCTTTGACCGCTTCAAAAATTTCGAGGAGCGGGGCAACACATTCAAGGACTTGGTAAACGCACTTAACTAGAGAAGGGTGATATTCTTGGAGATGGAACAGATATTGCGGACGCTGTGCGCGGTGGGCGCGCCCTCGGGCTTTGAGCGCCCGGCGGTGCTGGCGGCGAAGGAACTGCTGGAGCCGCTGATGGACGAGGTGCGGATCGATCGGCTGGGCAATCTCATCGGTGTGCGCCGCTGCGGGAAGCCGGGGGCGAAAAAACTGCTGTTGGACGCCCATCTGGACGAGGTGGGGCTTGTCGTCACCGGGCATAAGGACGGTTTCCTGCGCTTCAAGGCCAACGGGGTGGATCTTCGGATGCTGCCCGACCGGGAGGTACTCATCCTCACCGAGCCGCCCATGCTGGGGGTGGTGGCCTGTCTGCCGCCTCACGTGCTGTCGGCGGAGGACCGGGAGAAGGCCCCAGAGGTCAAGGATCTCTTCATTGACACCGGCCTTTCCCGGGAAGAAGCGGAGCGGAAGATCCCCGTGGGCACACCCGTGGTGTACCGCACCGACTTCACCTGTCTGGGAGAGCGGCAGGTGTGTACCAAGGCGCTGGACGACCGCTCCTGCTTTGCCGTCCTGCTGCGGGCGGCGGAGCTGCTCCGGGATCAGGAGCTGGACGTGGATTTGTATATTTTGGGCAGCGTATGTGAGGAAACCGGCGGCGTGGGCGCCCAGGTGGGCGCCCAAGGTTTGGCGCCGGACTTCTGCGTGGCGGTGGACGTCACCTTTGGCAGAACGCCGGACACTTCCAAAAGCGAGGCGCTGGTGATGGGCGGCGGCCCGGCGGTGGGCATCGGCCCCAACATGGCCCGGTGGATGACCCGCCGGCTGCTGGACAAGGCGGCAGAGCTGGACATGGCCGTCCAGAAGGAGGTCATGGAGGGAAGCACCGGCACCAACGGCTGGGAGATGCAGATTGCCAATGAGGGCGTTGCCACGGTCATCCTATCCGTGCCTTTGAAGTATATGCACACCCCGGTGGAGGTGGTGGAGCGCGGCGATTTGGAGGACTGCGCCCGCCTGCTGGCCGCCTTCACCCAGGGCATCGGAGAGGAGGGGAACGCGGGATGATCGAAACGCTGAAAACGTTGTGCTCCCTCTCCGGCGTGTCCTCCCGGGAGGATGAGGTGCGGGACTATATCCGCAAGCGGGTGGAGCCCTATGCCGACAGTATCCGCGTGGATGCCTTGGGCAACCTCATCGTGTTCAAGCGGGGGGCCAAGCCCACAGGGAACAAGCTGATGCTGTGCGCCCACATGGACGAGGTCGGGCTGATGGTGAAGTCGGTCACCGACGAGGGCTATCTGAAATTCGGCTGCGTGGGCGGCATCGACCGCCGCATCCTGCTGGGCAAGCGGGTGAGCGTGGGCGAGAAGGGCATCCCCGGCATCATCGGACTGAAGGCCATCCACCTGACCACCGCCGAGGAGCGCAAAAAGGTGCCCAAGCTCACCGATTTGTATATCGACATCGGCGCGAAGGACAAAGCCGAAGCCCTGGCCCAGGTGGAGCTGGGGGATGTGTGCACTTTCGTCAGCGACGCGGTGGAGTTTGGTGACGGGATGCTCAAGGCCAAAGCCATCGACGACCGGGTGGGCTGCGCCGTCATGGTGAAGCTGCTGGAGGAGGAGCTGCCTATGGACTGCACCTTCGTCTTTACCACCATGGAGGAGGTGGGCACCCGGGGGGCCTTCGGCGCGGCGTTCTCTGTGACGCCGGAGGTGGCTCTGGTGCTGGAGGGCACCACCGCCGCCGACATCCCCGCCCTGGAGCCGGAGCGGCAGGTGTGCTGGCCGGGGAAGGGGCCGGTGCTGTCCTGGATGGACGGCGGCACGATTTACGACCGGGAGCTGTTTGAGCTGCTGCGCGCCCTGGCGGAGGAGAATGGCCTGCCCTGGCAGATGAAGCACTACCTGGCGGGCGGCACAGATGGAAAAGCCGTCCAGCGCACCAAGGCGGGCGTCCGGGTGGCCGGTATCTCGGCTGCTGTGCGCTATCTCCACGCGCCCAGCAGCGTGTGCAGCCTGAGCGACGCCCAGCAGATGCTCGATCTTGCCCGGTTGTTCATCCGGGCCGTGGCAGAGCGCTAACAGGAGGGATTTGACATGGATATGATGAAAACGCTGACCGAGCTGGTGGGGGCCTTCGGCCCCTCCGGCTGCGAAAAAGAGATTTCCCAGGTGATCGAGGGGCTTGCCGCGCCCTATGTGGACGAGATTTCCCGGGACACTATGGGTAATCTCATCTGCCATAAGAAGGGGAGCGGCCCCCGGGTGATGTTCTCCGCCCATATGGACTCCATCGGGCTGGTGGCCACCCACATTGACGACAAGGGGGTTGTCCACGTGGGCGCCCTGGGCGGCGTCAGCCCCAAGGAGGTGCTGTACACCCCGGTGCGGTTTCAGAACGGTGTCCGGGGACTGGTCTGCGCCCCGGAGGACGCGGACATGGCCAAGCTGAAGGTGAGCGATATTCTGGTGGACATCGGCGCGGCGGATGAGGCCGAGGCCAAAAAGCTGGTGCAGGTGGGGGACGCCGCTGTGTACGACACCGCTACCCGAGCGGCGGCGGGCCGGATCATCTCCCCCTATCTGGATGACCGCATCGCCTGCCTGGTGCTGCTCATGGCCATGGAGCGGCTGGAGGAGACGGACAATGACCTCTACTTTGTGTTCTCCGTCCAGGAGGAGGTAGGCTGCCGGGGGGCCAAGACCGCCGCGTGGGCCATCGACCCGGACTATGGCATCGCGGTGGACGTCACCGGCGCGGACGACGAACCCGGCAGCAAGCACATGGCCAGCAGTCTGTGCGGCAAGGGGGCGGCGGTGAAGGTGATGGACCGCTCTGTGATCTGCACCCCGGCGCTGGTGGAGAAGCTGATGGAGCTGGGAGCAGAGAAGGGCATCCCCGTCCAGCGGGACGTGCTCCAGTTCGGCGGCACTGACGCCGGTCCCATCCAGGCCACCCGGGCGGGGGTGTACGCCGGGGGAATCTCCATCCCCTGCCGCTACACCCACACGCCCACCGAGATGGTGGACCAGGGGGATGTGAACGCCTGCGTGGAGCTGGTGGCGGCCTTCGCGGCCAGCAAGCTGAAAGACTGAGATAGGACGGTATCAGTCAATGAATTTTCCTTTACAGATTTCAGAGCGGGTGCGGGCTCTTGCCGCCCAGGCGGAACGGGGGCTGGAAAAGCAATTTGCCCGCATCGACGCCATTGCCCAGTATAACAGCCAGCGGGTGCTGGCGGCGTTCCAAAAGCACCGGGTGGCGGAGAGCTATTTTGCCGGCACCACCGGCTACGGCTACGACGATTTGGGCCGGGACAATCTGGACGAGATCTACGCCGAGCTGTTTGGCACAGAGGACGCCCTGGTGCGCCTCCAATTTGTCAACGGCACCCATGCCATCACCTGCGCCCTGTTTGGGGCGCTGAAGGCGGGGGATGTGCTGGTGTCCGCCGTGGGCGCGCCCTATGACACCCTGCTGGGTGTGGTGGGGGCGGTGGACAAGGGCCACGGCTCTTTGCGCGACTACGGAGTGGAATACCGCCAGGTGGAACTGAAGGACAACGCCCCGGATCGGGATGGGCTGGCGGTCGCCGTCCGCGACCCGAAGGTGAAGGCGGTGCTGATCCAGCGCTCCAAGGGGTATGCCACCCGGGCGTCCCTGTCGGTGGACGAGATCGGCGAGCTGTGCGCCATCGTGCGGGAAAACAACCCAGACGCCGCCATTCTGGTGGACAACTGCTACGGGGAGTTCGTGGAGGAGCGGGAGCCCACCCATGTGGGGGCCGACCTGGTGGTGGGCTCCCTCATCAAGAATCCCGGCGGCGGGCTGGCCCCCACCGGGGCGTACATTGCCGGACGGCACGATCTGGTGGAGGGCGCCGCTATGCGCCTCACCTGTCCGGGCATCGGGAAGGAGTGCGGCTCCACCCTGGGCAATAACCGCCTGCTGTACCAGGGGCTGTTCCTGGCCCCCCACACGGTGGCCCAGGCGCTGAAAACCGCTGTGTTTGCCGCCCGGCTCATGGAGGAGTTGGGCTATGAGACGGAGCCGAAATCGGACGCGGTGCGCCACGACATCATCCAGATGATCCACCTGGGCGGGCCGGAAGCGGTAAAGCGGTTCTGCAAGGGCATCCAGTCCGGGGCCCCGGTGGACTCCTACGTCACCCCGGAGCCCTGGGATATGCCGGGGTACGACTGCCCGGTCATCATGGCGGCGGGGGCGTTCATCCAGGGGGCGTCCATCGAGCTGTCCGCCGATGCCCCCATGCGGGAGCCGTACACCGTCTATTTGCAGGGCGGGCTGACCTATGAATCGGGCAAGACCGGCATCATGCTGGCGGCGGAGGAGCTGCTGCGCTGACATAGGCCGAGCCCTCTCAGGCATACAGTGGCCTGTAGGGGGTGGCTGTATGCCTGTAAAGCTGAAACGCTTGTCTGTTTATCTGCGGCGGGAGGGGCCGTTGACCATTTTAGTGCCGGTGCTGGCGGCATTGGTACTGGCGTGGCTGATTCTTCACACGCTGAACGGGCGGCTGCGCCCTGTCCTGGAGGCGGCGGCGTCCAGCCGGGCCACCAACCTGATGGGCCAGGCCATTGACACCGCCGTGGACAACTGCCTCCAGGAAAACGACATGAACTATGCCGATTTTGTCACGATGGAAACGGATTCGGCGGGAAAAGTGACCTCCCTCACCAGCAACACGGCGGCGAACAGCCGCTTCAAGCGGCAGGTGGTGGAGGCGGTGGCCCGGCAGCTCAGCACCCTGGACAGCGACGCTTTAGGGGTGCCGCTGGGGACGCTCACCAACCAGCCGCTTCTGACCGGGGCGGGGCCGAAGGTGCGGGTAAAGGTGGATTCGGTGGGGGAGGTCACCGCTGACTATACCAATTCCTTCACTTCCGCCGGGGTAAACCAGACCCTTCACCGGGTCTGCCTGGACATTACCGCCACGATATATCTGTTTTTGCCGGGTGAGGTGCTTCCCGTGACCGTTTCCAGCAGCGTGTGCGTGGCGGAGACGGTCATCGTGGGCGAGACGCCGGACACCTATTTGAATTTGGAAAAGGGGATGGGCTGAATGGAGTTTGAAACCCGGGCCGCGGAGCTGCGGCAGATATTGAATGAGCACAACTACAACTATTACGTATTGGACGCGCCCACCATCTCCGACTTCGAGTACGATCGGATGCTCCGGGAGCTGGAGGACTTGGAGGCGGCCCACCCGGAGCTGGTGACGCCGGACTCCCCCACCCAGCGGGTGGGCGGCAAGGCGCTGGACAGTTTTGCGCAGGTGACCCACCGGGTGCCGCTGCAAAGCCTCCAGGACGTATTCTCCCCCGATGAGCTGCTGGATTTCGACCGCCGGGTACGGGAGAGCGGGGCCCAGCCCCAGTACCTGCTGGAGCCCAAGGTGGACGGCCTTTCGGTGGCGCTGGAGTACGAGGACGGCGTGTTCGTCCGGGGGGCCACCCGGGGGGACGGCCAGGTGGGCGAGGATGTGACGGAGAATATCCGCACGATTCGTTCCATCCCCATGAAGCTGGAGGGCGCCCCGGGGTCGCTCATCGTCCGGGGCGAGGTCTATATGCCCCGCAAGACCTTCGAGCGGCTCAACGAGGAGCGGGAGCTGCGGGGAGAGAGCCTGTTCGCAAACCCCCGCAACGCCGCCGCCGGCTCCATGCGGCAGCTTGACCCCAAGATTGCCGCCGCCCGGGGGCTGGATATGGTGGTGTTCAACATTCAGTACACTGACCACGAGCCCTTTGAGACGGACAGCGCCGGACTGGACTGGCTGCGCTCCCTGCGCTTCAAGGTCATTGATTACCAGTTGTCTGGGGACATGGATGAAATCCAATCCTCCATCTTTGAATTGGGGGATAAAAGGGAGAAATACCCCTTCGACATCGACGGGGCGGTTGTAAAAGTGAATTCCCTGGCGCAGCGCGACGGGCTGGGGGAGACGGCTAAATTTCCCCGGTGGGCGGCGGCCTACAAGTACCCGCCGGAGCAGAAGGAGAGCGTGGTGCAGGACATCGTGGTGCAGGTGGGCCGCACCGGGGTGCTGACGCCGAAGGCGGTGGTCTCCGCCGTCCGGCTGGCGGGCACCACCGTCACCAACGCCACCCTCCACAACCAGGATTTCATCACAGAGAAGGACATCCGCATCGGAGACACCGTCATCGTGCAGAAGGCGGGGGAGATCATCCCGGAGATCGTGTCCGTGGTGAAGGAGAAGCGGCCCGAGGGGACAAGCCCCTATCTGCTGCCCACGGTGTGCCCGGTGTGCGGCGCGGCAGTGGCCCGGGACGAGGACGGCGCCCACATCCGCTGCACCGGGGCGGAGTGCCCCGCCCAGCTGCTGCGCAACCTAACCCACTTTGCCAGCCGGGACGCCATGGACATCGAGGGGCTGGGCCCGGCGGTGGTGAAGGCGCTGGTGGACGCGAAGATGGTAAAAACCCCGGCGGACCTCTACCGACTGGAAAAGGATAACGTGGCCAAGCTGGACCGCATGGGCAAGAAGTCGGCGGAAAACCTGCTGGCGGCCATTGAGAAGTCCAAGGGGAACGACCTGTCCAAGCTGCTGTACGCCTTCGGCATCCGGCAGGTGGGGCAGAAGGCAGGTAAGATTTTGGCGGCCCGGTTCGGCTCGCTGGACGCGCTGGCCCAGGCCACCGAGGAGGAGCTGACCGCCATCGACGACATCGGCGGCATCACGGCCCAGTACCTGACGGAGTGGTTTGCCGCCCCCCAGAGCCAGCACCTCATCGCCGCCTTGAAGGAGGCAGGGGTGAACATGGACAGCCAAGCCGCCCCGGTGGGGGACAAGCTGGCGGGGATCACCTTTGTGCTCACCGGCGAGCTGTCCGTCTATTCCCGCAAGGAGGCGGGGGAGAAACTGGAGGCCCTGGGGGCCAAGGTGTCCGGCTCCGTGTCCAAAAAGACGGGGTGCGTGGTGGCCGGGGAGGCCGCCGGCTCCAAGCTGCGGAAGGCCCAGGAGCTGGGCGTGCCTGTGCTGGACGAGGAGCAGTTCCTGGTCTTAGTGGGCGAGCGGGATGGGGACAGTGACGCTTTGCTGGCCCAACTCAAGAAATAGAGATAAAGAGGGGATGACCCATGGAGATCAAGTTCGCGGGACGGATGGACGGCTTCCAGCCCGGTATTTTCAATGTGCTGGACGACAGGAAAAATGAGCGGCTGGCCCAGGGGAAGCCGGTGTATAACCTGTCCATCGGGACGCCGGACTTCCTGCCCGAGCCCCATATTGTGGCGGCGCTGGCCCAGGCCGCGTCCGATCCGAACAACTACCGCTACTCTTTGGGCGAGACGCCCGAGCTGACGGCGGCGGTGCAAAACTGGTACGCTTGGCGGTACGGCGTGGAGCTGGCCCCGGATGAACTGATGGCGGTGTACGGCTCCCAGGAGGGGCTGACCCATATCGGCTGGACGCTGTGCAATCCTGGGGACGTGGTGCTGGTGCCCGACCCAGGCTACCCCATCTTCGAGCTGGGGCCGTACCTGTGCGGGGCGGAGTGCGTCCACTATCCGCTGCTGGCGGAGAACAATTATCTGCCTGATTTAGAGCATTTTGACCCAAATTTGGCGGAGAAAGCCCGGTTTATGGCGGTGTCCTACCCGGCAAATCCCTTGGGCGCGGCGGCTCCGGATGAGTTCTATCCCAGGCTTATCGCGTTTGCCAAAAAGCATCATATCGTCATCATTCACGACAACGCCTACTCCGACATCATCTTCGACGGGCGGGTGGGCAAGTCCCTCCTGGCCTTTGAGGGGGGCAAAGAGGTGGGGGTGGAGTTCAACTCTCTGTCCAA
>CAMWRX010000053.1 GCA_947176765.1 uncultured bacterium | reverse complement strand
ACCACGTCTTTGAGAACGAGACCGCCGCCAACGGCTTCGCGTTCAACTTCCGGCTCCATGTCAGCCGGGGCGAGAGCGGGATCGGCGGCTACATCACATCGGTACAGGGAGGGTTCCAGTAATGGGCTTGAACATCATCAGGACGGACAGCGTACGCGACCGGGCGCTGGCAAGCAGCGGCATCACCCCGCCTCGGGACTGGGGCGATGTGGAACAGGTGAGGGCGGCCAAGCTTCAGGAGATCTCCGCCGCCTGCAATGCCGCCATCACCGCTGGGTGCGACGTGACCCTGACGGACGGCTCGACCGGGCATATTTCCCTGACGGCGGAGGATCAGATCAACCTCTCCACAGCCACGCAGGCGGTAGGGCAGGGGGCGGCAGGCTACCCCTATCACCTGGACGGCCAGTTGTGTACGCTGTATCCGGCGGCGGATATTGTGGCCATGGCCCAGGCTGCCACAGCCCACAAGCTCTACCACACCACCTACTATAACCACCTGTCCGCCTGGGTGCGGCGGTGCGGGACCGTGGGCGAGGTGCAGGCCGTTGCATATGGCGCACCGCTGCCCGAGGACTTGGCGGCCAATATGGCGGCGATTCTGGCGGCGGCGGGAGGTGGCACCGATGCTGTGTAACTGGCAAGGGCACGTTGTCCGCTGGCTGTGCGGCGGCGTGCTGTACGGGCTGCTGGAAATCCTGTGGCGGGGACACACCCACTGGACGATGATGGTGCTGGCGGCGGCGCTGTGCATCCCGCTGGATCTGGCCAACGAGCATATGCCCTGGGCGTTGCCCCTGTGGGTGCAAGCGATCCTGGGCGGACTGACCATTACCGCCGGGGAGCTGCTGGCAGGGCTTATTCTCAACGTCTGGCTGGGGCTGGATATTTGGGACTACTCCACGGAGTGGGGCAATGTCCTGGGGCAGATTTGCCCGCTGTACGCGGGCCTGTGGTGCCTGCTGGCCGGGCCTGTAATCGTGGGCTTTGACTGGCTGGATTATTGGCTGTGCGGCAGATCCTGCAATGACCGCGTTGAGCGGTCATGCAGAATTAAATTGTGCACAGCCGCTCGATGCGGCTGTTGCACAATCCGCGGGGAGAGGCCAAAGTACAGGCTTTTGTGAGGGGAGGTGCAAAAATGGAAAGCATCATCGTGGCGGCGCTGGCGCTGATCGGGACGCTGGCGGGTACCTATTTTTCCAATCGGAAAGGGGTGGCGCTCATCGCCTACCGGCTGGAGGAGCTGGAGAAGCGGGTGCAGGCCCACAACAACCTGATCGAGCGTACCTACAAGCTGGAGGAGCGCACCGAGCTTCAGGAAGAGAAGATCAAGGTGGCCAACCACCGAATTGATGACCTGGAGAAGTCCAGGAATTGAAGAAAGGGGAATTTACCAATGAAAGACAACGAGTACATGAAGAAGTGGATGAGGGCGGCGGCCATCCGCGCCGTCAAGACGATGGCGCAGACCGCCATCGCCACCATTGGGGCGTCTGCGGTGCTGTCTGCCGTGGACTGGCCCGTGGTGGTGTCGGCGTCGGTGCTGTCCGGGGTGCTGTCCCTGCTCACCAGTGTGGCGGGCCTGCCGGAGGTGGAGTAGTCCGCCATGGACAACGCACAAAAGATATGGGACAAGCTCATTGCCGCCGGTCTGACCCCGGCGGGGGCGGCTGGGCTCCTGGGCAACCTCCAGGCCGAAAGCGGGCTGAATCCCCAGAATCTCCAGAACACCTACGAGAAGAAGCTGGGCTTTACCGACACCACCTATACAGCGGCGGTGGATAACGGCACCTATACCAACTTTGCCTATGATGGGGCGGGGTACGGCCTTGCCCAGTGGACGTACATCGCCCGCAAGGCTGCGCTGTTGGCCTTTGCGCGGGCCCAGGGCGCATCCATTGGCGATCTGGATATGCAGGTGGACTTCCTGCTCCAGGAACTGCAAAGCCTATTCCGCGCGGTGTGGGACAAGCTCCGCACCACGTCCAGCGTCCGGGAGGCGTCCGACTGCGTGCTGCTCCAGTTTGAGCGGCCCGCCAACCAGAGTGCGGAAAACTGCGCCCGCCGGGCGGCAATTGCCCAGGAGTTTTATGACAAATTCACGGGAGGGACAAGCATGAATTACATCATGAACGCGGCGGCGTTCTGCGCCCAGGCGCTGGACATCGCCAGGAACTACAAGACCAGCTATATGCTGGGCCCCTGGGGGTGGCCCGCCACCGACAAGATGATTACCAGGGCCACCACCAACGGCTCCAACGCACAGACCAACAAACAGTGGCTGGCCAAGGCCAACGCCATCAAGGGGAAGGGCTTCCTGTTCGACTGCGTGGGGCTCATCAAGGGCATCCTCTGGGGCTGGAGCGGCGATCTGTCCCGTACCTATGGCGGCGCGGGTTACGCCTGCAACGGTGTGCCCGACTACGATGCCAAGAAGATGATCGACTGCTGCCGGGAGGTGTCCACCGACTTTTCCCGGATCGTTCCCGGCGAGGCTGTGTGGATGGATGGGCATATCGGCATCTATGTAGGCGGCGGCGTAGTGGTGGAGTCCACGCCCAAATGGCAGGGCGGGGTGCAGTGCTCCACGCTGACCAACACGGCGGGGTCGCAAAAGCTCCCCGGGACGGTGGGCAGCCGGACGTGGACGAAGCACGGGAAACTGCCGTGGGTGGATTATACTGCGGCAAAAGAAAACAATGAGGAGGACGACGATATGACCGAAGCGCAGATCCGCAAAATCGTGCGGGATGAGTTCGCCAAGATCGAGGCGGCGCGGGCGGCGCTGCCCGTGGCCCCTTGGGCAGAGGAGGAGCTGGCTACAGCGGTGGCCAGGGGAATCACCGACGGCAAGCGACCCCAGGCAACCCCAACCCGCCAGGAGGCGGCCATCATGGTGCTGCGGGGGATGCAGCACAAGGAGTGAACAAAATCCCAGGCGCTTGGGATTTTGAGAAAAAGAAGGGCCGGGGATTACTCCCCGGCCTCTTTTTCTTTGTCCTGTTCGATCATCTTCGGTTTTACCCATGCGTAAAAGTCATGTGTAATCCATGTGCAAAAAGTTGCTGACTGAGCACATCTTAAGACATGGCACATTAAGCAAAGTAACGGGTAGAAAAGGCGCAAACACGTTGCGGCTGTAAGAAAAAATCCCGGAACCCTTGCAATCAAAGGCTCCGGGATTTGGTCGGAGTGGCGGGACTTGAACCCGCGGCCTCTTGGTCCCGAACGCCGATAGAAAACTTTTTTGCTTTATTTATAGTAGTTTCTGGCCATTTCTATTCGGTTCCGTTTGCTTTATAGCAGCGTTTGAATGCGATGTTTCCGAGTGCTTCGTGCGTGTCTATGGTCAGTTATGTGGTCAAAGTCAAAAGAACCCATCGGTTGGCAGAATGATTGTTGTGAAGTAAGAATCTGTAAAAACGCCTCTGAAGTCCGGCAGGGATGGACAGGAAATAACTACTACGCTGTAATCAAAGACAGGGGGGTTGCCAAGTATCATATGGCTTGTTTTAGGCCGTTTCCCAAAACAGAACTTTGAACCTGAGCATCCCAAAACAACCCCGAAGACATATTCAATGATCCGTATCACAAAACCGGAAACATACTTGCGGGGGTCCACTGACCTGCTCCGTATGAATTTTAAGAAAAGCTGAAGCGCGCATATAAATGGTGGCCACAAATTTTGTAGGGGTGCCCAACCCAAGAATTACACTGCGATATACAAAGGAGAAGGCGTTTTCAACAATGACCACAGATGGAGCTAAATACTGCCAATAGATTTTGCGTGCGATCCCTGTTACGATATCCATAAAAAAGTTTATAGAGATGGCGTGAGGAAATATTTGGTGTCGCATAAATTAACTAAGCCCATTGCTTTTTTTAGCGCCTTCTTTTATAATATGACTAAGATTTGGCTTTTGCACAAATTGCTAAGGCACCAAATATAGGAAATGGAAATGAATGGAGAAGAAAAATGATTCACGCTGCAATTGTTGAGGATAATTCTGATGCACAGGAAAGACTTGTCCGGTATTTGGATAGGTATCAAAATGAGAAGTCCCAAAGAGTCATCGTTTCATGCTTTTCAGATGCGATTGATTTCATTAGTGACTATGAACCCAAATATGACGTTGTTTTTATGGATATTGAGATGCCGCATATTAATGGTATGGATGCTGCGGTAAGGCTTAGAAGGCTTGATACTAATATTTGCCTTGTATTTATTACGAATATGGCGCAGTACGCCGTCAGAGGATATGAGGTAGATGCCATGGGGTATATGCTCAAGCCTGTTGACTATTTTGCGTTTCGACTTCAGATGGACAAGGTGGTTTCGAGAATCACTCTAAAAGCGGACGTGGAAATATATATAAAGACATCCGAATATATGAAGCGCGTTTTTTTAAGGGATTTGATGTATGTCGACGTGTCGGGGCATTATCTTACATACCATACGGATAGTGGAGATTATAGAGAGTTTGGACAGCTCAATAAACTTGAGGGAAAGCTGCTTTCGAATTATTTCTTTCGCTGCAACAAGTATTGTATCGTAAATTTAAAATATGTCACAAAGATGGAGGACGATGCGATTCTTGTCGGAGATAACAAGATCCAGATAAGCCGCAGAAGGAAAAAGGATTTTTTAATCGCGCTAAACGGTTTTTTTAATGGAGGCCTCAAATGATCTTTGCTGTGGCAAATTATTTGAACTTCAGCGGAGTTGTGGGCAGCGAGATGTTTAGTTGCCTATTTTATGCCGTGCAGATTCTTGCGGTGGAGCTGATGCTCATTGTAAACCTTCCAAAACAAGGCCGCTTTAGATTGCGCCTTATTACTTCATCGCTTGCTTTTCTGGCAATATCTATGCCAGTTTTTTGGGTAGTATCGCTGGCTGTCCCATCATTTGGATATCTGTCTGTGTTTTTGCTATCATTCTGCATGATGCTGTTTTGGGTAGATACGGGGTTTTGGAAGGTGTTATTTTGCTGCGCAGTGGCATCGACGATTCAAAATTTCGCTTACAGTATTGGCGTATGCGCGTCGATGCTTTGCGGAGTTTACCCCGACTATGTGACAAACATACGCACAGCGTTTATTCAAGTTCCCGTGTATGTACTTGCGGTGGTAATTATGGCTGGCATAGGCGGAATGCGTATAAGGGGCGATGAACATTTTGGCGTTGAAAGAATATCCATGGTTATTATTTCGCTTATCTCATCGGTTATCATATTCCTTGTTCAGCACAATGCACAGTCATTTGAAACAGAGAATTTCCTCCTGCTGAAACTCGTGTTTATCTGCAGCGACGTGATGTCACTCATGTTACTGTTTGATTTGCAGAAGCAGTCAAGACTGAAGCAGGAAAACGCAATTTTGGAAAAGATTATTGCTCAAGAAGGTAAACAGTATGAGCTCGAACAGAAAACAATCAATATCATAAATTTAAAATGTCACGATCTAAAACACCAGATAAATGCCCTGAAAGAGCTACCGCAAGAAGAGCGAAACGATAATATCTCCGAAATTGAAAAATCAGTGCTGATTTATGATTCTATTGCCAAGACCGGAAATACCGCCCTAGATGTGATCCTGACTAGTAAAGGTATTCTTTGCGAACAGTACAAGATCACGCTGACTTATCTTGTTGATGGTAAAAAACTCGATTTTATGGAGACAATGGATATATATTCTCTTTTTGGAAATGCTCTTGATAACGCCATAGAGGCAGTCAGCCATGCGCCAAGCGATAAACGGGTGATTAATCTGATGCTTTCGACCCGTAGCGACTTTATCTGCATCCACACAGAAAACTATTGTGGGGATAAGCTCGCGTTTTCTGATGAGCTGCCCCGATCCACAAAGGGGAACGATGAAATACATGGGTTTGGACTGAAGAGTATCCGGTTTATCGCAGAAAAATATGGCGGTGTTATGAACGTATCTGTTAAAGGGGATATATTCTGCCTGGATGTGCTTTTTCCGGTTTAAGAGTCAGGCAACAGGGGGTGCAAAGTACTAATTTGCACCCCCTTCTTTTGGCCGTTTGTGAAAATAAGGGAACCGTTTGGGGAAATCAGATTAAAAACTGATTTTGGCGTGTAATAATATCGTTGGCACATTTATTGGATATACGATTTAGGAGGGGTAGAATGAAGAACAGAACAAAACTATGGAAGGGCTTGACTGCGACGGTGGCGGTACTTTTGGTGATCGTGATGACCGCGTCAAACCTGGCGTTCAGTTATGCTGATATCATTAACACACGCCTGGACATTACGACCTCGACGATTTCAACAGAGACAACGGGAGGCGAGATTTATTTCCAGAGCGAGTTCGGCGAGTTCAATCTTGAGAGCCAGAACAAGCTGATTGAGGCGACGCGTCAACAAACCATAAGTGAGATGACAGAAGGCGCGGTGCTGCTGCGCAACGAAAACAACGCGCTTCCGCTGTCGGCCGACGAGAGAAGCGTTACTTTCTTTGGCCGCGCATCTGTTGACGTCGTCTATAGAAACCGCTCTGCTGGCAATACGCCCACAGATGAGACCGCTACGACACTGACGCAGGCATTTACCCAGGAAGGGTTTGAACTTAATCCGACGCTCTGGAATGCGTATGAGAACAGCAACGTGGCGCGCGATATCTATGCGGGGGATATCGGGGAAGTGCCAGCTGGCTTTTATACTGATACGCTCAAGTCAAGTTGGGATAGCCGGTATAATGACGTTGCATTCATCTTCCTCTCCAGAGAGAGTGGTGAAGGACAGGATTTCTTTATGAACGATAGCGAAGGCGTCAGTGCGCTTTCTCTGCACGACAGTGAGCGGGCCATGGTGGAAATGGTAACTTCATCCGGGAAATTCGGCAAGGTCATCGTTCTCCTCAATACTCCCGCACCCATGGAACTTGACTGGCTGGAGGAGTATAACATCGACGCCTGCCTTTGGATCGGTACACCCGGAAACCACGGCTTTACTGGCGTTGCTGAACTGATCGTGGGAAAGGCGAATCCGTCTGGCAGACTGGTAGATACTTATGCGGCGAATTCCCTTTCCGCGCCGGCGACTATCGGATCTGGAACCAATACGCCGACCTACGTGAATACGGATGCGATCAACGCAGTCGTCAAGGACGCGGCTATTAATACGAACTATGTCACTGTCTATGCGGAAGGCATCTATGTCGGATATAAATACTATGAGACAAGGTATGAGGACTGCATCCTGGGTCAGGGTGGTGCCAATGCTGCGGTTGGCGCGTCGTATGGATTGGGAACCTGGGACTACGCCGCTGAGATGGTATATCCTTTCGGTTATGGCCTTTCCTACACGACCTTTGAGCAGACGCTCGACGGTGTTGTTGACAACGGGGACGGAACGATGACAGTCACGGTTTCCGTGACAAACACAGGCGATATTGCGGGGAAATCCGTTGTTGAAATCTACGCTCAGACGCCATATGGCGAGTATGAAAAGGAAAACCTGGTTGAGAAATCCGCCATTCAGCTTTTGGATTTCGGGAAAACATCGATGCTTGAGCCTGGTGCCAGTCAGACGCTTTCCATCAATGTAGACAAATATCTCCTTGCCAGCTACGACTACACGAATACAAAGACATATGTCATGTCTGAAGGGACATATTACATCGCGATCGGCACCGATTGTCACGATGCGCTGAATAATGTCCTTGCGGCGAAGGGCGCCGCCGGTATGTTTGACCAAAATGGCGCTGCGGTTGCGGGTGATCCCACAAAGACCTTTAGCTGGACGGAGGAATTCGATCCGGTGAGCTACAGTACGTCTTCCGCCACTGGTTACCCGGTCACAAACCACTTTGACAACTGCAATCTTAACACTTATATTGAAAACACCGTCACCTATATTTCCAGACAGGACTGGGCGGCTACTTACCCTACTGGCTCTGTTAAAGTTGCCGCAACTGATGAAATGATCAAACTCATTTCGGGTGAGACCTATGTCAAACCTGCTGACGCGCCTTCAGCAAGTTCCATTGTACAGGGAGATAACCAAGGCATCTCTTTCTTCAGTATGCGCGGCGTCGCTTATGACGACAAACAGTGGGATGCTTATCTTAGCCAAATGACCGTAGAGGAGCTCTGCTCTCAGCTGCCTGAAGGTTTCGGAACGCGGTCTGTAAATTCCGTAGGCAAGCCGACGTCCAAAACAGGCGACGGCATCGACAGCATTGAGGGCAAGCTTCCCTTTGGTGACAGTCCCAGAACGAACACATATACATCAAAAATTGTCCTTACCAGCACCTGGAACCGCGATCTCTACAGGCGGAGAGGTGAACTTATGGGCGAGGAAGCACTGTTCAGGGGTATGGTCTGTATCTTTAATGTCGGAGGGGACCTCCACAGGACACCTTTTGGTGGCAGAAACCACGAATATATGTCTGAGGACGGCGTCATGGGCTATCTGGCATCGACGCCGGAAGTACAAGGCGTGCTTTCTAAAGGCGTGAGTCCCGCCATCAAGCATTTTGCAGGCAATGATCAGGAATCGTTCCGGGAGGGGCTAAACACCTTTTTTAATGAGCAGGCGTTCCGAGAGAATAATCTCAGAATTTTTGAGGGTGCGATCAAAGTTGGGGGGACACACGCCCTCATGCAAGGACTGCATAGGCTTGGCTGTACGTACGATCCGGCTCATCGTGGACTGAACACCGAAGTCCTTCGAAATGAGTGGGGATTTGAAGGATTTGCGGAGACAGATGGTACGGCAGGCCAGTCGTTCAAGCATCATTTTGCGGAATCTCTGTCCGCCGGTACAAGCGTATATTGCCTTGACTCCGGGAAGGACAGTGGAGCGGCCATTATGTCGGCAATTTATGACAATGACGATGGATATATGCTTACAGAGCTCAGACGCGCCGTCAAGGATTATCACTATACGCTGGTAAATGGTTGCAGCGTAAACGGCATGTCCGTTACAGCGGTGGTTTTGAATGTTACGCCTTGGTGGCAGACTGCGTTGTATGCTGTCAACGGTGTTCTCATCGCCGCCACACTTGTCTCCCTGCTGTTTTTCATCAAAAGCAAGTACTCAATTCATTTCAAAAAAAAGAAGGAGGGTTGAAGATGTCGGAAAGGTCATATTCAAAAAGATCGGTCAAGTCCTGCTTGGGAATCGTCAGCGCCGTGCTTGCCGTAGTGCCGATCGTTTACTTAGTGGGACATGCAGGGAAGATTGCGGAATATCCCGCGGTAATCGTGTTCGCGGTTTTAGGGGCACTGGCCGAAATTGCCGCGATATTTGCCAGGGGAAAGCATTTGGGCGACTATATCGATCTTGTCGGTGGAATCTTGCTGTCATTAGCATTTGCACTGTTCCTTCGAGGGGGAGCATTGTCCATAGCCGATTATTTTGCCCGCGTCAACTTTTGGGGTGATGCCACACAGTTTCCGGCAATCATGGGGTACAGTGGGGTATTCTTCCTCAGCATGGTACTCGGAGTGGTGAACTGCTATCTTGACTGACGGACGCGGTGTCCAAAGGTTAGAGACATTGTAAGAACCATTTGAGAAAACTGAATTGCCGTTTGTGAAAAAGGTAAGAATATTTTCCGTCTGGCAGTATAATAAAACAAGGTTCGGGCAATCTCATAAAAGCATGGGGCAAGTTCCCCAGAAGGAGGTCAAAATGAAAAGAAAGGTTACTCTTCTGCTTGCGCTTGTTATGCTTACCACAATGTTTGCCTTTGCAGGCTGCAGCAGCAATCCAAGCGGCGGCAATCAGGACAAGCACATCGAGGGCAGCGCGGGACTTGAGTACACATTAAGTGAGGACGGGACTTATTACATTTGGTCAAGCATTGGCACCTGTACGGACAAGGATGTCGTGGTTGGCAACTGGCACGAAGGTCTTCCGGTAAAAGAAATTGTCGCAAGCCTTGATCGGCCAGAGGGGCCTGCCGGATATAAGGACTGGGACATCGAAACCCTGACCATCAGCGATGGCATTACGACCCTCAACTTTGGTGCCTGCAGCATCGAAAGCGTTAAACGGGTTGTTTTCCCGGATGGGATTGAGGAGATCGCGCAGTGCAGCCTTTCTTTCTGCATTAATATCGAAGAAGTCGTTTTCGGCAAGGGACTGAAGACGATTGCAGTGGATGTGTTCAGAAAGAATGAGGGTTCCCTCAAGACGATTTATTTCCGTGGTACGGAGGAAGAATGGAACCAGATTGAGATTGACCAAACCGGCAACGATTGCATTCAGGGCGCAACTATCGTTTTCAATTATACGGGCGACTAAGGATTTCTCATGATTTGATCCAAAGGGGTTGTCTCACAAAGAGGCAACCCCTTTTTTATAGGAAACGCGGGAAAATGTGAAAAACTGTCAGACAATGAGAAGCGAGGTGAGCTTACCATGAAATCCATTGACTTTAACGACGGTTGGACTTGCCGGTATCTCGAAGATCCTGGCCCTGGCACGCCCGTTACCATCCCCCACGACGCTATGCTGTCTGAACCCCGCAGTGAGTTGTCCATCGGCGGGAGCAACATCGGATGGTTTGAGGGGCACGACTATCTTTACGAAAAGTGTTTTGTACTTGCCCCGGAGTTGGTGGATCAACAGTTAATCCTGGAGTTTGAGGGGGTATACCGCAATGCAGAGGTGTACCTCAACGGCGAGAAACTGGCCTTCCGGCCCTACGGCTACACCAACTTTTACGTGGATCTGACTGGCAAGGTGAAGAATGGTGAGGAGAACATCCTTGAGGTCGTTGCCTGCAACGCTGATCAGCCGAATTCCCGTTGGTACTCCGGTGCGGGTATCTACCGACCGGTGAAACTATGGACCTCGCCAGCGGAACATATTTGTATGAACGGCCTGCAGGTGCGTACCGTCAGCGTTTCTCCTGCTGAAGTGGAGGTCACAGTCCGTACCCAGGGAAGCGGCGAGGTTTCTGTTCAAATCTATGATGGCGACAAGCCCGTTACCTCTGGCAAGGCCCAGTCTGATGGTAAGGCTGTTCTCACGATCGCCATCCCAGACGGTAAGCTCTGGAATCCGGAATCCCCCAACCTCTATATCTGCAAGGCCACCTTTGGCACGGATAGTGACAAGACGACTTTTGGCGTCCGCTCTCTGACCTGGGGAGAGGATGGAATTTGCATCAACGGGAAACGGATCATCCTTCAAGGGGCTTGCATCCACCACGACAACGGCGTGCTCGGGGCTTGCTGCTATCAGGATGCAGAGTGGCGCAAGATCCGAATCCTAAAAGAGAACGGCTATAACGCGATCCGCTCTGCCCACAATCCCTGTTCCAAGACCCTGCTGGATGCCTGTGACCATTTAGGCGTGTTGGTGATGGACGAGTATATTGACCATTGGTACATCCACAAGACGGAGCACGACTATGTGACATACTTCATGGACTGGTGGAAGCAGGATTTGGCCGACATGGTAGAAAAGGATTACAATCACCCTTCAGTCATCTTGTACTCTACGGGCAACGAGGTGTCTGAGACCGCTCAGCCCCGTGGCATTGCCCTCACTGGTGAGATGACCGAGTATCTCCACTCTCTGGATGACACTCGGCCTGTTACCTGCGGTGTGAATATTTTTTTCAATTTTCTGTCCGCGATAGGCTTTGGTGTATACAGCGACAAGAAGGCTAAAAAGGAAGCGGAGAGGGCAGAAAAGAGAAAACGGACAGCAAATGGGCGGCAGAAGAAACGAGCAGTCGGCAGCGAGTTTTTTAATAAGATGGCGGGGCTTTTTGGCAATGAATTTATGAAAATAGGGGCCACCGCTCCACCATGCGACTGGAAAACCAAGGATACCTTTGCCAACGTGGACGTAGCGGGCTACAACTACGGCATATATCGCTATAAGCACGATCTGAGAAAGTACCCAGACCGACTGATTATAGGCAGCGAAACCTTTTGCAAAGACGCCTATCTGTTTCGGGAGATGGCCAAGAAGAATCCGCGCCTGGTGGGTGACTTTGTCTGGACCGGTATGGACTACTTGGGCGAGGTTATGGTTGGCAGCTGGGAATATGCCGACTATGCCCCCCGTTTTGACGGCGGTGTGGGTTGGATTTCCGCCGGTTCAGGACGAATCGATTTGACCGGAAACCCTTTGGGAGAAGCTCATTATACTCGGGTGGCCCTCGAGCGGGAAGTCGGCCCCTATATTGCCGTCTGCCCAGTGAACCATACCGGCGATAAGCACTCCCCATCTGCCTGGAAAATGTCCAACGCCATACCCAGCTGGAGCTGGCGGGGCTGCGCCGGGAAGCCTGCTAACGTAGAGGTGTACGCCCGCTGCGCCAGGGTGGAGTTGCTGGTAAACGAGAAAAGCATCGGCGTCAAAGAAATGAGAAACAACTGTATTGCACGGTTCAAATGCACCTACGAAGATGGCACCATTATGGCAGTATCCTATGATGCCGCCGGGAACGTGCTGGGGCGTTGCACATTAAATACCGCTGCCCCGAGTACGGAGCTGCGGGCAGTACCGGAGGTAACCAGCGTCAAACCGGGCCGTTTGTGCTATATCCGCCTACAATATACTGACGAGACCGGCACTGTAAAGCCGTTGGAGCGTGGAACACTCAACGTGAAGGTCATTGGCGGAAAGTTGCTGGGTTTGGGCAATGCCTGTCCCTATAACAAGGTTGGCTACTGCACCACCAAGACCGAAACCTACTATGGCGAGGCGTTGGCAGTGGTTCAGGCCGGCGACAATGAGGCCATTGAACTGTTTGTGACCGATGGCAAGTACAGGGGAAAAGCAACTGTGACTATTGTTCAAAATTGAGTGCACAGGTCACATTCGCGCCCTGACGTGTGCTGGGAAGGAGGGGCCGTACGACTTCTCTGGAGAAGCACTTTAAAACCTGGCTTCCCAATTCGCATCTGATGCCTGGTGTTGAGAAGGTCAGTTTTCGACACCAGGTGTTTTAACCATCAGTATTTACAATACGTGAACCTGCAATAAGCTTTCACAGCCTGCCTGACCTTTATTTAGTGGATTTCCATAATATAATAATATGAAATAACTTAAGCGGGAATCTATAAAAGAGGGGTACAATGCAGTACCAGCTCAATACCAGCAACTACCACGCGTTCTCTATCTTTGGGGTGAACAAGCTGCCAGCGCAAAGCTATTTCATCCCCTACCCTGACCGGGCGGGTGCGAACGCGGTTGCCCCAAAGTAGAAGCGCTACACCTCCTCCAAGGTGACGTACCCGCAGGTAAAGAAGGTGCGCATTATGAGAAACGCTGTGGTTTTGTTTGGAAACTCAGTCCTTTCCGGATTCTCCCAACCGCCTTGGTTTCCCATCTGCTATGCTGGCTGCGGGGGCTGAGTGTCGCAACAAGACAGTTTTTCACTTTCGTTTGACCGATAATTTGTGAGCGCGAGGAAGAAAGATGTGGGAAAGGAAGCACGATCATGAGTGAGAAAAAACAAGGGATCTGGAGCAATCCGCTGCTCAGCTCCAAGATCAGCTCCCCCAACGTGAAGCCGCCGGAGATGTTGTTCGGCTATCTCATCGGCCCCTTCGGCGCTCTGATGGCCTTCGGCATCTTCACCAGCCAGCTGCAAAATTACCTGACCAACGTGCTGAAGCTGGACTTGGGCTTTCTGACCGGCCTTCAGCTGTTTTCTACCATCCTAATTGTGGCGGCCAATCTGGTCGTAGGCCAACTCATCGAGCGTACTAAGACTTTGGCTGGCAAGGCCCGCCCATGGATTCTGCTGTCCGCTCTGACCCTGTCGGTGTCCAGCGTTCTCATGTTCAGTGTCCCCTTTGAAAATCAGACGGCCCGGATGGTCTGGATCGCCATCGCCTACAACCTGTACTATGCTGTTGGCTTTTCCATCTACAATACCGCCAACTCCACCCTGGTGCCCGTCTCCACCCGCAACAGCGGACAGCGGGCCACCCTGGCATCCTTCACCAATATCGCCAGCCTGGGCGTCATGGGTGTGGGCTCCATGATCTTCCCCGCGCTGGTGTCCATGGTCCTGAAGGAAGATCAGAACCTGTGGTTTGTGGCCATGCTGGCCGTGGCCATCTTCACCGCCCTGACCATTCTGCTCCAGTTTCAGTTCACCCGTGAGCGTGTCACTGAGGAGAGCGGCAGCGCAACGGCTGAAACCAAGGCGTCCTCTATCTCCATCGGAGACCAGTTGAAGGCGGCCGCCGGCGAGAAGATGTGGTGGCTGGTCATCCTGTTCTATGTTGGTTTCCAGTGGACCGGCGCCATGAAGAACGGCTCCATGACCTTCTTCTGCCAGTGGGTGCTGGACAACAGCTTTTTCGTTGACCTCGGCATTATGGAGAACCTTGGAGACGCCTGGGGCGCGTCCCAGTCTCTGCTGGCTATCCTGGGCGCCATCCCCATGGCGTTGGCGGCTACCGTTGTGGTGCCTCTGGCCAACAAGTTCGGCAAGCGGCAGACGGCCTTTGTCGGCATGGTGGTGGGCGTCATCGGCGGTATTATCGCCGGTCTGGGTGGCAGCAATATCGTCCCTGTGGCTATTGGCGTGGCACTGAAGTGCCTGGGTTCCGCCCCCGCCTGCTATCTGATCCTGGCCATGCTGGCCGACGTCATCGACCATATTGAATTCACCAGCAATATCCGCACCGACGGCCTGACCATGTCGGTCTACAGCGCCCTGATGGTGGCCGGGACTCCTATCTGCAATGCCATCTTCAGCGGTATCCTGGGGGCCAGCGGCTATAACCAGAACGCCAACGTGGCTCTGAACACCCTAGGTCAGAGCGCCGTTGCCCAGAGCGCCATCTCGATCAGCTATATCTGGGTGGAGGCCGTAGGCTATGCCATCTGCGCTCTGCTGATCTTCCTGTGGACGGTGGAGAAGAACCTGCCCGAGGAGCAGGCCGCTATCGCGGCCCGCAAGAAAGCCAGATGACGATCCGCTCTGAAAATACTGTTCAGAGTTGAGATGCCTCCTACTTTTCCAAACGACAGACGCCGGGCCTCGAAAGGGTCCGGCGTCTGTCGTGTTTTATGCCTTCTGATTTTGGATAAAAAGATTGACCGGCGAGCAGTGGAATCGTAATTGTGTTGCTGTCCACGAGCATCACCGCGCGTTCAATTCTTGCCTAAGTCTCTCTGCAATGGATGCCCGCTCTTTTCCCTCGGTGCATTCATATTCCTTCAACGCGCGGTCCCGCAGCTGCTCCGCCTCCCGAGTCCAGGA
Source organism: uncultured bacterium (assembly GCA_947176765.1). GTDB lineage: Bacteria > Bacillota > Clostridia > Oscillospirales > Oscillospiraceae > Enterenecus. Next base: position 3,139 of record CAMWRX010000053.1, on the reverse strand, counting down.
CTCAAACTCCGCTTTGGTCATCGTCCCTTTTCTCACCCTGGCGTGATATTTTTTGTATGCCCGCTGGTGGAGCTTCCAGATGTCATTATTGGGTAAGCTCAGCATTGGACATTTGGGGCAGATAAAGATATGCGAACTTAGCAAAGATATGGCAGAGGATTATATTATGGTTCAAAGAAACCGCCGACAGGGGCACACTCCTGTCGGCGGTTTTTTACTGCTCAAAATTTTTGTTTTTTGGCTTTTTGCGGTTCGGGAAATAGTCCTCCATCCACTGCTCGTATTCCTCCACCGTAAGTTTTCCAGCCTCGCAGTCATCCCGCAGACGCATGGCCTCGTACCGCCACTTCTTGAACTCGTCCTCCTTGATCTGTCGCACTTTTTTCCGGGCGGCGTAGCGGCGGTAGTATCGGTCATACACACCCAGGGCGGGGCGGTCAGCTGCCTTTTCCTTAAAGTTCTCCTGCGCCGCCAACTCCCGGCAAGTCCGGTTGCACCATTCCTCCAGGCGGTCACAGTACCGGGGATTGAAATTCCCCTTCAAAATGAAATATCTTCCGCAGCGCTGGCATTTTCGGAATCGTACATCGCTCTCCAGCAGCTTGGTGAACTCCAGCTCCAGGATCTGATCCGGGCGGCTGAACTCATAGCCTACCCGGAGATAACGCGGGATCGTGAGCAGCATACTCACCTTCTGCGGGTCAGCATGATAGTGCTCCGCAAACTCAATCAGCTCATCGGTGATTGGGAACTGTCTCTGCAGCCGCTGACACACATCGTCCAAAGACATCCCGTAGGGCATCGTCTTGCCAACAGCCATCATCCGGGAGAACGACAGGCTCTCCGTCCGCTCAAAGCTGATGGAGAGTCCATGAAGCTGCCGATAGAGATGGAACCGTTCCGCGGGACAGCGCTCTCCCAGCAGGTCGGGGTGGAAGGTCTCATCAAAGCAGAACTCCAGCAATTCCAAGTACTCCTTCTGCAATTCGCAGAGGTACGCGTAATAGTGTTCTACGGCTTTGTGTCGGTCAGCACCTTTGGTAAAAACAGGCGGGCACACCATGGTGTACAGGGACTGGATCATAATCTCTTTGATAAGCGGTATCGTGTTTTGGTAGCGGTAGTACTGCTCCACAATCTCCTGCGTCTGGTCGTAGATCTTCTCTGTGCTGGGCGCGGCATCGGCTTCTCTGCCGTACGCAGCGTCCAACCATCGAATATGATCCAAAACCAATTGCGTAGGCGAGTCGAAGTCCGCGTAGATAAAGTCCAGCAGGCCCTCGCCGTATTTCAAATGGACATCCGTGCCGCTGAGCACGTTGTTCATTGGAACGTTCCGCGGCTCTATCCCAAATGTCTCCGTAAACTGGTCGCTCTTTATGAGATCCTCAAATGGGAAGTAGCTGACGCGGTAACGCTTGTCCAGCCGCGACACGTCCTCCTCGTTGTCCTGCCAATCTTCCTCTGTGCCGTCCTCGTCCAGTCCAAGAAATTCCTCTCCACCCCGTTCCTCCCGTGCCGATTCGTAGTCCTCCACAAGCTCGTCCATCCAGAGACTCTCTTTTTTGCCGTCCACCTGGATGTCCAGTGTCCTGCGCTCCGGGTTGAACCTGGCGCGGTTGTTGAAGTACTCGAAGTCGATGAATTCGTTCCCTCTGCGGCGGAGCTGATACTGCTCCTGTTCGCTGGGCGTGTACTCTGAATAGTCTTTCTGCATTTCGCTCATCCCCTATTTTAGAGAATCCAAATCGTCGAAAAAATTGATGACTTACATCACTTCAAAGAACATTCTACAAATCCATTGTCAAGCTGTCAAGGGTTTGGTAGAATCGGGAAAACTGAAGGGGAGGACGATAGGAGTGAAAACCTCAAGCTACAAAAGCTATGATGAGCTGCCGCTGTTCCTCAACGCGGATTTGGTGGCAAAGGTGCTGGGCGTGTCGCCATCCAGCGGTTACGAGTTGATGCACGAGGATGACTTTCCGATACTCAAAGTCGGCAGCCGGATGGTGGTGCCCAAGGAGAGATTCATTGAGTGGGTAGAGCGGAACACGAAGCGGAGTGGGAGCGATTGAACACACAGTGGAGTTACGATCCTGACCAAAATTCTTTCCCTCTGCCCCATGAAGTTTTCGAGCTCGGTCTGGAGCAGGGTTCGTTGCTGGTGTACATTTACCTGGTGCACCAAAAAAATCTGACGCACAACCCAGCCGAGTTGAGCTGCGTCCTCGTCAGCAAAGCGGTTGGTCTGTGTGAGAAAACGGTGCGGCGGCATCTGCGCACACTGGCAAGCAGCGATTTCATTCGGATGGAGTGTGTAGGAAAAAGTTTCTCCTACACATTGTGTCCTATCCGAAACAACGTGAAGAAGCGCCATGATGTGAATCTGTTCTCGACCCATGAAGGAGGTCTGTCTGCATGAAACAAGAGTGGATCACAGGTGAAGTGTTCGAAGCGGTGTTCCCTCTGCCCAATGAGGTGTTCCAGCTTGGCCTCAAGGCTGGCGATCTGCTGGTGTACATCTACCTCCAGTATCAAAAAGGGGTGCGGAGCGGTCAGTGCTGGCCAAGCTACGCTACCATCGGTAAGGCGGTGGGGATGAGCAGGAAAACCGTACAAAAGCACATCGGCGCTCTGGTGGATAAAGGTCTCGTCCAAACTGAGGAAACCACCATCCGCCGGAAGAATGGGTTCGTCTACAACGGCAGTCTGCTTTACACACTCAAGCCGATCCAGCAGGTGATGGAGGAGCGTGAAAAAGAATTGCTGGCAAAACTGAAGTTGGCGGAAGCCCAGCGCAAATGGGCTCAACGGTATGGCACTGCCATGGCAAAAGCGTGAAAGCCCCTGTTTCGCGTTGTAAGGCCGTTTGTGCCCATCTTGCGGGCTGAGTGGCATCCGTACACCTCCGAAGGGCTGTAACGCGGTGTCGCCGCCTTGTGACCCGTTGTTGGCAAGCCAACAACGGAGGCCCCAGATTGCAACGCTCAAAGCGGACAAATCTACCACGCTGTAATCAGTAAAAGCATTCGGAGAGCCAGCGGCCAGGGCAGCCCAGAGGGCCTGATTTTAAGGGTGCGAAAGGCTGTCAGCGCCAGTGATAAAATGTCAGAAAACGCCGAGGAAAAAATGTAGTAAA
>CAMWRX010000052.1 GCA_947176765.1 uncultured bacterium | reverse complement strand
CCTCCCCGCGATATGAGGGGAGAAAACATCCTATCATTCCGGCGGAAAAAGTGCGCCAAAACGGTCTGACATCGGATTTTAGGGCACGTTTTCCCCTTTGAGAGGATGACTTATCCTCTCAATCCGCCGCAAAAAGTGTCGAATTTTGGGCAAAATATTAAAAGGAGGAAACAAATCCAATGAGAAACTTGAAAAAGTTCCTCGCGTTGATGCTGGCGATGATGATGGCCTTCTCCCTGATGGTCACCGCTAACGCAAAGGGCGCCACTGTCAACGAAACAGGAAACGGCACCAATCAGTACACCGACAAGACCGTCGCCGACGAGTTTGTCGAGGCTGTTGACGTGCTGTACGGCATGGGCATCATGACCGGCGACTACGGCGCCTTCAAGGGTGACCAGTCCATCATGCGTTCCGAGATGGCCGCCATCCTGTACCGCCTGATGACCGGCGACACCACCCAGCTGAAGAACCAGCTGTACGCCGACCAGGCCGCCGACCACTTCAAGGACGTGCCCGCGAACGCTTGGTACGCCCCCTACGTGGGCTGGTGCTACAACGCCCGCATCATGGTGGGCTCCAACGGCTACTTCCGTCCCAATAGCTTCGTGACCGGCAATGAGACCCTGGTCATGGTGCTGCGCGCCATGGGCTACGGCAAGAATCACGAGTACACCGGCGCCACCTGGAGTGTTTACGCCCAGCGTGACGGTACCCAGATCGGCCTGCTGAAGGACGTGTCCAACTCCCACTACACCAACCTGGCCGGCTACAGCCGCCGTGACGTGGTGGCCAGCATCGTCTTCCAGGGCGCCCAGCTCCCCACCGTGACCTACACCCCCTCCCTGGGCTATAACCAGTACATCGGTGTGGCCAGCGCTCAGGGCGGCAACCAGCTGAACCCCTCCCTGGGCATGATGAACTTCGGCCTGACCAGCCACTACGGCATCCTGCTGGGCAACAAGGCCACCGGCCAGACCGGCGACTACCCCACCAAGATCGGCTTCTCCGTCAACCCCACCATCACCAGGGGTGTTGACGTCGGCCAGAGTGTTGCCACCGGTACCGGCGTGGTCAGCGGCACCCTGACCAAGGCTGAGATCGTTGATGATTGCGACGACGCCGCTTACCAGTACCTGAACGACGGCGACACTGCCGAGAACGTGACCCTGTCCTTCGACTGGGACACCGACCTGGACCTCTTCGGCCACAAGGTCAAGGTGTGGTATGACTGCCGCGGCACCTCCACTACGAGCGTTGCCATCAGCACCACCGGGAACCCTCAGTACATCCCCTCCAGCGTGAGCTTCGGCACCAACTGCAAGACCTACGCCATCTATGACCAGGCCCGCACTAAGGTGGTCGCCGCCGTCAACGGCGATCTGTCCACCACGGGCGACGAGCAGCTGGGCAAGGTCGCTGACGCCAACGGCTTCAGCACCCACGCCGCGTTCTTCAACTACGCGTTCAGCCGCATGCCCGCCACCCGTACTCAGAGCGCGACCAACATTACCAGCCCCATCAACGCCAACAACGAGACCAAGGGCCTGACCACTGATACCGATGCTTGGCCCCTGTACAAGCTGATCGACAACGGCAGCGGTCTGGACGTGGTCATCGCCCTGGAGCTGACCATTTCCCAGGTGGTCCAGGACAACGACACCGTGGACTGGCTCACCACCGGCATCGTGACCCAAAACGGTCCCACCGGCACTCCCTACTTTGACACCTACGACGTGATCGATCCCGCCTTGACCGGCGACACTCAGCCCACCATTAACGCCAAGTACTCCAGCATCGCCAACGCGAACCTGGTGGACAGCGATGACATCGCCCTGCGCGACTACGTGTCCGCCGTGGCCGTGACCGGCACCACCGGCGCCAATATGGGCGGCAACGGCCAGAACGCCGGCAACGCCACCGTCCGCAGCAGCGGCAGCGGCAAGCTGAGCGGCACCACCTCCAGCTACTACTACAAGCTCAACTGGCTGCGGGAGCCGGTGGTCAAGACCGTGTGGAAGTACGACCAGAACGACCAGACCGTCTACTTCTCCGACGGCACCAGCTTCGAGCAGTCCATCTACGCCCGCGCTGTGGACGGCTCCTTCAAAGCCAACAAGTACGTGATGGCCCCCGAGGTCTACGGCACCTACACCTTCTACCTGGATCGTGAGGGCAAGTACGTGTTCTGGGAGGAGGAGGCCAAGAGCTCCAACTTCGTGTACGGCACCTACATCGACTGGGAGACCAAGCTGCTGTCCGGCGACTTCATCTACCCGATGCTGTATGTCAACGCCAAGGGTGAGGATCAGCAGCAGGCGAACATCACGAAGGTGGAGAACTCCGATCCCCCGCTCACCGGCAGCGCCATGAACGTCACCAACTACGGCAAGATCCTGCTGCCCAAGCGTGACAACGCCAACTCCGGTAACACCTCCGGCTTCGTGCCCGGCACCTACATCGGCTACGCCCTGAACAGCGACGGCGTGCTGAATCCCGTGCTGAACGCGACCAACAATGCCGGCACCGCCACCGATCGGAACACCGGCTTCTGGCAGGCTGATGCCACCAACTTCGGTTCCGGCGGCGTCTCTGCTTCCGCTACCACTAGCACCACGACTGTCATCGACAGCAGGGGCGTGGCCATCGGCTCCGTGCCCGTTGCCAACGCCGTGGGCGATGTCGTCAACAGCTCCGGCCTCTACAACAGCGATCACCTGTTCTTCAACAACCAGACCAAGTTCGTGGTCGTGACCGGCGCCGGCACCGCCACCCAGAAGGCCACCGTGTACACCGGCCTGGCCGAGTTCCTGGGCGAGGGCAACGAGAGCGTCAAGATCGACGCCACCCTGGCGCGTAACACCGCCACCCTGGCCGGCCCGTATCTGGATTATTCGACGGCTGGCTCCATCCCCCAGACCAAGCCCTGGGAGATGGTCTACTACAGCCTGTCCCCCGAGATCTACGACCAGACTTACGATCCCAGCGCCAAGGTGATTGACACCGTGTTCATCCCCGACGTGATGGTCACCCGCACGGCCAGCGTGAACAGCAACCTGTTCTTCGTGGGCGACAGCAGTGCCAAAATCATCAACGAGGACAGCAACGCCACCCTGTACACCATGTACACCAAGGACGGCGTGAAGGGCGAGTACTGGATCGATGGCCGGGTCGACGTTGCTCCTGCCGGTGAGGATGCCGACATCATCAAGGCCCTGGGCGACAACGTGTTCTACCAGCTGGTGGACGCCGGCCGGACCGCTTATGACGGCGGCAAGGTCTACAAGCTGCGGCCCATGACGCTGGCTACCGCCGACGCCTCCATCATTGGTCAGTACTACGGCTATCAGGATAATGTGAAGGCTCCCGAGCAGAAGACGGCCCCGGCGAACCAGACCTCCGTGATGGCCAATGCCAACCTTGACAAGGGTTACCTGGCCACCACCCGCAACGCCCAGGCGGCGTTCATCGGCGGCCGGAACGACAGCAACTTCCTGTACAACGTCCAGGGCGCCAACGTGACCAACCTGTACGGCCAGTACACCATCAACAGCCTGGCCGACCTGAACGGCACCAGCTCCCTGACCAGCAACCAGGGCGTCTGCGTGTCCTGCGTGCTGGACAGCGCCACCCACGTGACCCAGATCTTCGTCAACACCGCTCAGGATGCCTATTCCTAATCGGATCGGCTGAAGTGAAGTTGGATTGACACCAAAAGGACGGCCCCCCGGATTTCTCCGGGGGGCCGCCTTTTGCGTCTGTCAGCCAATGGCGATGTAGTTGTAGCGGCTGCCGTTATTCAGCATTTCTCCGCCCTTCAGGGCGAAGCCGGTGTCCGTCAGGGTGACGCAGCCGCCGGCGGCGGTGGCCATGAAGCAGTCGCCGATGTGCGTGGCCTGCTGGATGATGACGGCCCTGGGCCGGAAGCCCACCTGGACGGTGTACGCTTGGCTGCCGCCGCCGGTGTAGCTGCCCACGGCGATCTTGTGGCCCTCCAGCACGGTGACGCGGCTGTTTAGGGCGGCGTCGGCCTGGTCGAGGCCGGCGAACTTGGCCTCCACCTTCTCCATGTTCTCGTTGAGCGGCTCGGGCGAGAACGTGTCGGACGTTTCGATGAGATTGAGTTGGTACGTTTCAGTTTGTTGCATATATTTATCCCTCCCACAGGGGAGGGATAACACGCCCGGAGTTGCCGCTTTGCGTGCAAAGCGGCGGTTGTCCCTTGACAGCCGCCTGAGAGATTGCTATAATAAGAATGAGGAGTCCCGTGAGCTTGAGCAAGCGGCTTGACTCTAACAGTTTTCGAGGTCTATGCTATGCACAGACAGCCGTCACTTGCCAGAGTGGCGGCTGTCCCTTTTTGTGATCCGAATCGTCACGGTCAAGCCGAACGGATGGAATGTCACAATAATAGGCACGTACTCACCCCCTTTCGGGTTTGAGTAGCCAAGCCGCCGGTCGTTGCTCAATTTTTGTCTCACGGAACTCCTAGGCATTATTTTACACTATTCGACTCCAAAAGTCAACGTTGCACAGCAAAGCCCCCGCCGGCGGCGGGGGCTTTGCGCGTTATGCGTTCCGCTTTTTCATCACGAACAGGAACCCGACCATGAGCACTACGCCGATGGGCAGGGCGATGAGCCCCGGCGCGCCCGCGAAGGCCAGCACACCCGCGATGAGGTAAGTAACGCCCGCGATCACCGCGCAGGAGATGGCGTAGGGCAGCTGGGTGGACACGTGGTTGACGTGGTCGCACTGAGCGCCGGCGGAGGCCATGATGGTGGTGTCGGAGATGGGGGAGCAGTGGTCGCCGCACACCGCGCCCGCCATGCAGGCGGAGATGCAGATGATGGCCAGGGGGTTGTCCATGGTGAACACGTTCTGGACGATGGGGATGAGGATGCCGAAGGTGCCCCAGGAGGTGCCGGTGGCGAAGGCCAGCAGGCAGCCCACCACGAACACGATGACGGGCAGCAGCACCTGGATGCCGGAGGCGGAGCGGACGAAGTCGCGCACGAAGTACTTCGCGCCCAGGGAGTCGGTCATGGCCTTGAGGGACCAGGCGAAGGTGAGGATCATAATGGCGGGCACCATGGCCTTAAACCCCTCGGGGATGCAGCCCATGATGTCCCGGAAGGACATGGAGCGGCGGATGAGGTAGTAGACGATGGCGAACACCAGCCCGAAGGCGGAGCCCAGCATGAGGCCCACGGAGGCGTCGGAGTCGGAGAAAGCGGTGATGAAGTCCGCTCCGGAGAAAAATCCGCCGGAGTAGATCATGCCGATGACGCAGGCAACCACCAGCACCACGATGGGCAGCACCAGATCCAGCACGGAGCCCTTGTTCTCATCGGTGTCGTCGGTGACCGCGGCGTAGGGGTTGGCCCCGGAGAACAGGTCGCCCTTTTCCACGGCGTTCTTCTCGAACTTGGCCATGGAACCGAAGTCCACATTCATCACCACCAGGCCGATCATCATGACGATGGTGAACAGGGCGTAGAAGTTGTACGGGATTGCGCGGATGAACAGGTTCAGGCCCTGGCCGTCCTCGGCGAAGGCTGCCACGGCGGCGGCCCAGGAGGAGATGGGGGCGATAATGCACACGGGGGCGGCGGTGGCGTCGATGAGATAGGCCAGCTTGGCCCGGGAGACGTTGTGCTTGTCGGTGATGGGCCGCATGACGGAGCCCACGGTGAGGCAGTTGAAGTAGTCGTCGATGAAGATCAGGCAGCCCAGCACGATGGAGGCCATCTGGGCGCCCACCCGGGACTTGATGTTCTTTTGGGCCCAGCGGCCAAAGGCGGCGGAGCCGCCCGCCTTGTTCATCAGGCACACGATAGCGCCCAGGATGACCAGAAAGATGAGGATGCCCACGTTATAGGCGTCGGACAGGGAGGCCACGATGCCGTCGTTGAAGGCGTGCAGGACGGTGCCCTCAAAGGAGAAATTGGAGTACAGCAGCCCGCCCATCAAAATGCCGATGAACAGGGAGGAATAGACCTCCTTGGTGATGAGGGCCAGAGCGATGGCGATAACGGGGGGCAGCAGGGCCCAGATGGTGTTGTAGAAATTGCTGGAGGACTGGATGTAGCCGGTGCCGCCGCAGGTGTCACAGGGGACGGCCTCGCAGTCGTCGGACAGCACCACACCCACCGCGCCGCAGTCGGGGCACTCGATATACTTGGTGCCGCTCTGCTCGGTGGGGTCGCCGGAGGCGGCAAAGGCGGTGCTTGTCAGGGCAAAGATCATCATCATGATGAGCGCGATCAGGCCCAGACGGTTTCTTTTTGTTCTCATGATTCTCTCTCCTAACTTACAAGCAGATGCCGCCTGACCACAAAAAGGCGCTTCCTCTGGAAGCGCCCACAATAGACAAGACCCACCGCCCGCAAACGGGGCGGTGATTGATAGCGCTCCACAATTTGTGACAGTCCGGGGGATGTTGTCCCACGGCCCAGGATGGGGGCCCAGGCAGGCCCTTGCACCTTCGGCGGCTCGTCCCTCTCCCGCGGAGCGGCTGCCTGGCCTTGCCCCGCGGTACGCATGGCGTCCGCGCCTCTATCAAACGGTATTCACTTGATTGATGGGGGAATCCTACCACATTTATGTATTAAAGTCAATAGTAAAATCCACCCATAAATGGCGGTTTGAGCGGCTCAAAACGCACTCTTTCGGGCAAAAAGCTCCCCCGCCCTGCGGCGGGGGAGCTTTGACTGATTACACCAGCTGGATGATAGCCATCTCGGCCGCGTCGCCGCGGCGGGGGCCCATCTTCAGCACCCGGGTGTAGCCGCCGTTGCGGTCGGCGTACTTGGGGGCGATCTCATGGAACAGCTTATTGGCCACGTCCTCCTTGGTGATGTAGGACAGAGCCTGCCGGTAAGCGGCCAGGTCGTTCTTCTTGGCCAGGGTAATCATCTTCTCGGCGATGGGGGCGACCTCCTTCGCGCGGGCGTAGGTGGTCTTGATCTGCCCATTCTCCAGCAGATAGGTGGTCATGGCGCGCAGCATGGCGCGGCGCTGATCGCTGGTACGGCCCAGCTTACGGTTCTTAGCCATTTTTAAGCACTCCTTCGACCTCGCGTGGCGAAGTCTGTTTCAATTCGTTCTGACACCCGGTATTTCCCGGGACATGGCCTTCGCCATGTACATAGAGAGGAACGTTACATACCCCTACATTGTCTTACAGATTTTCATCATTTGCAAGCGAAAGGCCCATCATGGCCAGCTTGTTGATGACTTCCTCCAGAGACTTGCGGCCCAGATTGCGCACCTTCATCATTTCGTCCTCGGTCTTGGAGATCAGATCCTCCACCGTGTTGATATTGGCCCGCTTCAGGCAGTTAAAGGATCGCACGGACAGATCCAGTTCCTCGATGGTCAGCTCCAGCACCTTGTCCCGCTGGGCCTCCGCCTTCTCCACTACCGTGGCCTTGGAGCCCATGGTCTCGGACAGGTCGGTGAACAGGGTGAAGTGATCCACCAGGATGCGGGCGCCCAGAGACACCGCGTCCCGGGCGGAGATGGTGCCGTTGGTCCACACTTCCAAGGTCAGCTTGTCGTAGTCGGTGGCGTCGCCCACGCGGGTGTTCTCCACAAAGTAGTTCACTTTCCGCACGGGGGTGTAGACAGAATCTACGGGAATCAGGCCGATGACGGCCTGGGCGGGCTTGTTGCGGTCGGCGGTGACATAGCCCCGGCCCTGAGACAGGGTCAGTTCCATGTTCAGCGAGGCCTCGGGGCCCAGGGTGGCGATGTGATGGTTGGGGTTGAGGATCTCCACGTCACTGTCCGTCTTGATGTCGCCGGCGGTGACTTCCCCCTCGCCCGCGGCCTCGATGTAGACGGTTTTGACCCCTTCGCTGTACAGCTTGGCGATGATGCCCTTGATGTTGAGCACGATCTCCGTCACATCCTCCTTGATCCCGGGGATCACGGAGAACTCATGCTGCACACCGGCGATTTTGATGCCGGTGACCGCCGTGCCGGGCAGGGAGGACAGCAGGATACGGCGCAGGGAGTTACCGATGGTGGTGCCGTATCCCCGCTCCAGCGGCTCGACCACGTACTTGCCGTAGGACTCGTCGCCAACGTTCTCAATACATTCGATGCGCGGCTTCTGGATTTCTACCATTCGTGTGTTACCCTCCTTTTACATTGGCGAGTGCTGCCGGACGTCTATGGGCGGGCCGCCGGGAGGCGAGCCCGCCGCCCCCAAAGGGGCGAAACGTCAGGAATGCCGTGGGAGCGGCATTACTTGGAGTACAACTCCACGATGAGGTTAACGGCCACGTCGAAGTCGATGTCGTCCCGCTGCGGCATGGCGATGACCGTACCCTCCAGCGGAGCGTTCTTATTTTTCTCTAACCACTTGGGAGCGGCCACAAAACGGTCGTCCTCCACGATCTTCTTAAACTTGGCGGAGGAACGGCTCTTCTCGCGAACGGCCACCACGTCGCCGGTCTTGATCAGGTAGGAGGGGATATTCACCCGCTTACCGTTGACGGTGAAGTGGCCGTGGTTGACCAGCTGACGGGCCTCACGGCGGGTATTGGCCAGACCCAGGCGGAACACCACGTTGTCCAGGCGGCGCTCCAGCAGGGTCATCAGCTCGTCGCCGGTGTTGCCCTTCATGCGGGCGGCCTTCTCGTAGTAGGCGCGGAACTGCTTCTCCAGCACGCCGTACACGAACTTGACCTTCTGCTTCTCAGTGAGCTGAAGCGCATATTCGCTCTTCTTGGGGCGGCGCTGGGGGCCGGGATTCCGGTTGGACTCCTTGTTCACACCCATGACGGCGGGGGAGATGCCCAGCGTGCGGCAGCGCTTCAGGTAGGGCTGCATATTCTTAGCCATGTTGATTTTCCTCCTTCCAGATCAGACGCGGCGGCGCTTGGGCGGGCGGCAGCCGTTGTGGGGGACGGGGGTCACGTCCTTGATAAGGGTGACCTCCAGGCCCACGGCCTGCAGCGCGCGGATCGCGGCCTCACGGCCTTGGCCCGGCCCCTTGACGTACACCTCGACGCTCTTCAGGCCGCACTGGTCGATGGCGGCGTTGGCGGCGGTCTCGGCGGCGGTCTGGGCGGCGAAGGGGGTGGACTTGCGGGAGCCCCGGAAGCCCATCTCACCGGAGGAAGCCCAGGACAGGGCGTTGCCCTGCATATCGGTGACGGTAATCATGGTGTTGTTGAAGGAGGAGCGGATATGCACCTGACCCTTCTCCACGTTTTTGCGCTCGCGGCGGCGCTTGATAACTTTCTTGTTAGCAGCCATGTGACTTATCCCTCCTTACTTCTTCTTGTTGGCGACGGTGCGCTTGGGACCCTTGCGGGTACGGGCGTTGGTCTTGGAGCGCTGCCCGCGCACGGGGAGGCCCTTGCGATGGCGGATGCCGCGGTAGCAGCCGATCTCGGTCAGGCGCTTGATGTCCATCGCCACGTTGCGGCGCAGGTCGCCCTCCACGGTGTACTCGTGGCTGATGATCTCGCGCAGCTTGGCCTCTTCGGCGTCGGTCAGATCCTTGACGCGGGTATCAGGGTTGATGCCCGCTTCCTTGAGGATCTTGGTCGCGCTGGTGCGGCCGATACCATAAATATAGGTGAGTCCGATCTCGACTCGCTTCTCCTTCGGCAGATCAATGCCGGCTATACGTGCCATACTCTATGCCCCTCCTTTAACCTTGTCTCTGCTTGTGCTTGGGGTTTTCGCAAATGACCATAACTCTGCCCTTGCGCTTGATGATCTTGCACTTCTCGCACATGGGCTTGACAGACGGTCTGACTTTCATATCGTTAACCTCCTGTTAATGCCTTGATGGCCCCCACGAAGCCGAAGGCAAGGCCCCGGACTTCGCAGGTCGTTGATATTTACTTGGAACGCCAAGTGATGCGTCCACGGGTCAGGTCGTAGGGCGACATCTGAACCGTGACTTTATCGCCGGGCAGGATGCGGATGAAATTCATCCGCAGCTTGCCGGAGATGTGTGCCAGGATAATGTGTCCATTTCCAATATCCACGTTGAACGTGGTGTTAGGCAGGGCCTCGGTGACGACGCCCTCCAACTCGATCATGTCGTCTTTTGCCAAAGCGTCATACCTCCAGTTGATCTCGGAACGCGGCCAGCGCCCTTCTCAATTCCTTGTCTGACAGGGCGTCGCCCTGCTTCAGCTTTTGAATGGCGGGGTGGTCGAACCCGTGCAGGTGGTTGGTGAGGACCTTCACGTGGCCCAGCTTTTTGCGCTTTGGGTGGGACACCTTGCGGCGCTTGCCGTCGGCCAGCAGCAGGCGTACCTGCTCCTGATCCACGCCCACCACGCAGAAGATCCCGTCTCTGTCCCGTCCGGCGGTTGCCTGGACGATCCAGCCTGTGTAATCACACATAGGCCCCGTCCTCGGTGACGGTGGTGATCTCCGGGCCGTCCTCGGTAATGAGGATGGTGTTCTCGTAGTGGGCCGCCAGGGAGCCGTCCACCGTCACGGTGGTCCAGCCGTCGCGGAGTACCTTCACGTGCCAGTCGCCGGCGCACACCATGGGCTCCACCGCGATGGCCATGCCCGCCTGGAGGCGGACGCCGTGGCCGGCGGGCCCGAAGTTGGGCACCTCGGGGGCCTCGTGGAGCTTGGTGCCCACGCCGTGGCCCACAAAGTCCCGCACCACGGAGCAGCCGTGGCTTTCCACGTAAACCTGCACCGCGTGGGAGATGTCGGACACCCGCTGTCCCGCTTTCGCGAACTGGAAGCCCTCCCAGAAGCTCTGCCGGGTGACGTCGATGAGGCGCTGGGCCTCGTCAGAAATCTGCCCGCAGGGGTAGGTGGCGGCGCAATCGCCATGGAACCCGTCGATCACGGCTCCCACGTCGATGCTGACGATGTCGCCTTCCTTGAGGACGATCTTCTTGGACGGGATGCCGTGGATGACCACCTCGTTGACCGAGATGCACGCCGAACCTGTAAACCCGTGGTAATTCAGGAACGACGGCTGGGCTCCTTTGCTGCGGATGAACTTGCGCACCGCGTCGTCGATCTCCCGGGTGGTGACGCCGGGGCGGACCATCCGGCCCGCCAGCGCCCTGGCCTCGGCGGTAATCCGTCCGGCACGGCGCATGGCGTCCTGCTCCCGGGGGGACTTCAGGGTGATGAGCTCCATGCTCCTCACCTGCCCAGGGTCTCGGCGACGGCCTTGGCCGTGGCCTCAATGGTGGGCTGATTCTCGACAGTTTTGAGGACGCCGCGCTGGGCATAGAAGTCCTTCAGCGGCTCGGTCTGGGCGTGATACACCGTCAGGCGGCTCTGAACCGTCTCCGGCTTATCGTCGTCCCGCTGGACCAGCTTGCCGCCGCAGGCATCGCACACGCCCTCAGTCTTGGGGGGGGCGGCCTTGACGTGGTAGGTGGCGCCGCAGGCCGTGCAGGCACGCCGCCCGCTCATGCGGCTGACAATTTCCTCGTCAGACACTTCGATGTCCAGTACGCAGTCAAACTTGACCCCTGCCTGCTCCAGGGCCTCGGCCTGGGCGATGGTGCGGGGCACGCCGTCCAGAATGAAGCCGCCCTGGCAGTCGTCCTCGGCGAGGCGCTCGGCGATGATGCCGATGATGACCTCGTCGGGCACCAGCTTGCCCGCGTCCATGTAGCTCTTGGCCTGGAGTCCCACGGGCGTGCCGTTTTTCACGGCAGCCCGCAGGATGTTTCCTGTGGAAATGGTGGGGATGCCCAGCCGCTCACTGAGGATGGCGGCCTGGGTCCCTTTACCGGCGCCGGGGGCACCGAGCATAATGAGCTTCATCGTCTCACCTCAACGCTCACTCAAGGAAGCCCTTGTAGTGACGCATCATGAGCTGGGCCTCCAGAGCCTTCACAGTCTCCAGGGCAACGCCCACCACGATGATGATGGAGGTGCCGCCGATGGACAGGCTCTTGCCGGCGCTGCTGCCCGCCAGCAGCATGATGTTGCCCACGATGGTGGGCAGCAGGGCTACCACGGCCAGATAGAGCGCGCCGAACAGGGTGAGGCGGGAAACCACCTTGCTGATGAAGTCGCTGGTGGGCTTGCCGGGCCGGAAGCCGGGCACGAAGCCGCCGTTCTTCTTCAGGTTGTTGGCCACCTCGATGGGGTTGAACTGGATGGTGTTGTAGAAATAGCTGAACGCGACGATCAGCAGGAAATAGACGATGCTGTAGAACACGCCCCGGCTGTCGAACACACTCAGGAAGCCGTGCCAGAAGGTGCCCGGCTTGCTGGCAGACGGCACAAACATCCCGATGGTGGCAGGGATGGAGGCGATGGACTGGGCGAAGATGATGGGCAGCACGCCGGACATCGCCAGCTTCACCGGCAGGTGGCTGGACTGGCCGCCGTACATCTTCCGGCCCACCACCCGCTTGGCGTACTGCACGGGGATGCGGCGCTCGGCGCCGTCCATGAAGACGATGAACGCCACCAGCAGCAGCATACCGGCCACGATGAGCAGGATGAACGCGGGATGGAGGACGGACACCTGGTTTGTCTCGCTGTAAACCGCGCCAGCCAGCCAGAGACGCACGCCATTGATAATGCTGGACACCATGGAGGGGCCGCGGGCCACGATACCGGCGAACAGGATGATGGAGATGCCGTTGCCGATGCCGAACTCGGTGATCTGCTCGCCCAGCCACATAAGGAAGGCAGAGCCGGCCACGAAGGCGGTGATGATGACGATGGCGGGCCAGATCCCCTTAGCCACCAACCCATAGTAGTTGATGAGGGTGTAGTAGCCAAAGGCCTGGATCAGAGCGATGGCCACGGTAGCGTACCGGGTAATGGCGGCAATCTTCTTCTTGCCCTCCTCGCCGCCCTCCTTGGACATACGCTCCAGGGCAGGGATGGCGATGGTCAACAGCTGGATGATAATGGAGCTGTTGATATAGGGCTGGATGGACAGCGCGAACACCGTGGCCTGGGCAAAGGCGTCGCCGCTCATCACGTTGAGCAGGGAGAAAATGCTGGCGGACTGCTGACCGATATAGCTGCTGAGGGTGTCGGTGTTGATGAAGGGCACGGGGATGGCGGAGCCCAGCCGGAAGATGAGCAGCGCGAACACCGTGAACAGCAGCTTACCCCGCAGCTCCGGCACCTTCCAGGCGTTGCGGATGGTTTTGATCATCTCAGATCACCTCCGCTGTACCGCCCGCCTTTTCGATCTTCTCCTTCGCGGAGGCGGAGAAAGCGGAGGCCCGGACGGTGAGCTTCTTGGTCAGCTCGCCGTTGCCCAGGATCTTGACGCCGTACTCGCACTTGGAAATAATACCCTTTTCCAGCAGGTCGCAAACATTGACCACAGCGCCATCCTCGAACTTGTTCAGGGCGGAGACGTTGATAGCCTCCAGGCGCTTGGCGAAGATGTTGTTGAAGCCCCGCTTGGGCAGGCGGCGGGCCAGAGGCATCTGGCCGCCTTCGAAACCGATGCGGACGCCGCCGCCGGAACGGGCCCACTGGCCCTTGTGGCCGCGGCCGGCGGTCTTGCCGTTGCCGGTGCCGGGGCCGCGCCCCTTGCGCTTGGCCACCTGGGTGGAGCCGGGGGCGGGAGACAGTTCATGCAGATTCATGATGTGGCACCTCCTTAGGCGTTCTCGGTCACCTGGAGCAGGTAACCGATGTGGGCGATCTTGCCCCGGGTAGCCTCGTTGTCGGGCTGCACGGTGGTGTCGCCGATTTTGCGCAGGCCCAGGGCCTCGGCGGTGGCCTTATGCTTGGCCAGACGGCCGTTCAGGCTCTTGACGAGCTTGATCTCGATAGTTTTAGCCATTGTCGCAAGCCTCCTTAACCTAAGATCTCTTCCACGCTCTTACCGCGGATGCGCGCGACTTCAGCGGGGCTGCGCAGGGACTTGAGCCCCTCCATGGTGGCGGCCACCACGTTCTGGGGGTTGTTGGTGCGCAGGCACTTGGCGCGGATATCGGACACGCCCACGGCCTCCATGACGGCACGCACCGGGCCGCCGGCGATGATGCCGGTGCCCTTGGAAGCGGGCTTGAGAAGCACGCGGCCGGCGCCGAACTCGCCGATGACCTCGTGGGGGATGGTGGTGCCGGACAGGGTGATGGTCACCATGTTCTTCTTGGCGTCCTCGATGCCCTTACGGATGGCCTCAGCCACTTCGGCGGCCTTGCCCAGGCCGAAGCCCACGCGGCCCTTCTCGTCGCCGACTACCATCAGAGCGGAGAACTTGGCCACGCGGCCGCCCTTGACGGTCTTGGAAACGCGGTTCAGATAAACCATCTTCTCCACGAATTCTTTGGGTTCTCTTTCAAATCTAGGCATTCTAGTTTCCTCCTCCCTTAGAATTGCAGGCCGCCCTCGCGGGCGCCCTCGGCCAGGGCTTTCACGCGGCCGTGGTACAGGTAGCCGCCGCGGTCAAACACAACGGCCTCAATGCCCTTGTCACGGGCGCGCTGGGCGATGGCCTCGCCCACCTTCTTGGCGGCCTCACAATTGCTGCCGGGGCCCTCGAAGCCCTTCTCCTGGGAAGAAGCGGAAACCAGGGTGACGCCCTTGGTGTCGTCGATGAGCTGGGCGTAGATGTTGGTCTCGCTGCGGAACACGTTCAGGCGGGGACGCTCGGGGGTGCCGGACACCTTGCCGCGAACGCGCTTATGACGGTGCAGGCGCTGAGCCTTGGTATTGGGACGGTTAATCATAATCGGCACACCTCCTGATTATTTCTTGACGCCGGTCTTACCAACCTTGCGGCGGATGACCTCGTCAGAGTACTTGATGCCCTTGCCCTTGTAAGGCTCGGGAGGACGCTTCTCGCGGACTTCGGCGGCGAACTGGCCCACCAGCTGCTTGTCGAAGCCGGAGATGACGATCTGGTTGGCGCTGGGGGTCTCGATGGTGATGCCCGCGGGGGCCTCCATGGTGACCTGATGGGAATAACCCAGGTTCATGACCAGCTTGCCGCCCTCCATGGCGACGCGGTAACCCACGCCGTTGACGTCCAGGGTCTTCTTGAAGCCCTCGGTGACGCCCACCACCATGTTGTGGATCAGGGTGCGGGTCAGGCCGTGGAGGGAGCGGTTCTCCTTCAGGTCGTTGGGGCGGGTGACGTGCAGCTCAGCGCCCTCCTGCTTGATGGTCATGTTGGGGTGGAACTGCTGAGTGAGGGTGCCCTTGGGGCCCTTCACGGTGACAACGTTGTTGTCCTCAATTTTGATCTCCACGCCGGCGGGGACGGCGATAGGAGCTCTGCCAATTCTAGACATTCCTATAACCCTCCTTACCAGACGAATGCCAGGACTTCGCCGCCGACATGGGCCTCGCGGGCCTTCTTGTCGGTCATGACGCCCTTGGACGTGGAAACGATGGCGATGCCCAGGCCGCGGAGCACCCGGGGCAGCTCGTCGGCGCCGGCGTAGACGCGCAAGCCGGGCTTGGACACCCGGCGCAGGCCGCTGATGGCCTTCTCCTTGCCGGGCTGGACATACTTCAGCGTGATGCGGATGACACCCTGGGTACCATCGTTGATGGTCTGGAAGTTCTTGATATAGCCCTCGTCCAGCAGGATCTGAGCGATGGCCTTCTTCATGTTGGAAGCGGGAACGTCCACGGTGTCATGCTTGGCGTTGTTCGCGTTGCGGATGCGGGTGAGCATATCCGCAATGGGATCGGTGATTTGCATGAGACTTTACCTCCTATTAAGATTACCAACTCTGCAAACGCTTCGTCGGTTGAGACGGAAAGGTATCGGGGGGTAGGCATCATCCTCCGACCTGTTGTCCGCCTTTTCCCTCGCTGGGGGTCTCTTAATGCGGCACTGTTCGACAGTGCCATATAACAGGCCCATAGGCGGGAGCATAAAACTCCCGCCTTTGGACGAGTTAC
Organism: uncultured bacterium; assembly: GCA_947176765.1. Lineage (GTDB taxonomy): Bacteria > Bacillota > Clostridia > Oscillospirales > Oscillospiraceae > Enterenecus. The sequence continues at coordinate 2,671 of CAMWRX010000052.1, read as the reverse complement.
CATGGAATTACCAGGACGCCTTCTTGACGCCGGGGATCTCGCCTTTGTAGGCCAGCTCCCGGAAGCAGATACGGCAGATGCCGTAGTTGCGCAGGTAGGCGTGGGGGCGGCCGCAAATCTTGCAGCGGTTGTAGCGGCGGCTGGAGAACTTGGGCTCAGCCTGCTGCTTGTTAATCATAGATTTCTTAGCCATAGCTGTTTCCCTTCCTCTCTCAGCCGTTTTCGGTGTGGAACGGAGCGCCCAGCAGCTTCAGCAGCTCCTTGGCCTCCTCGTCGGTCTTGGCGGTGGTGCAGATGACCACGTCCATGCCGCGGATCTTGTCGATCTTATCGTACTCGATCTCGGGGAAGATCAGCTGCTCCTTCAGGCCCAGGGCGTAGTTGCCGCGGCCGTCGAAGGCGTTGGGGTTGATGCCCCGGAAGTCGCGGACGCGGGGCAGGGCCACGTTGAACAGGCGGTCCATGAACTCCCACATCTTGTCCTGGCGCAGGGTGACCTTGGCGCCGATGGGCATATCCTTGCGGATCTTGAAGTTGGCGATGGGCTTCTTGGTCTTGGTGATGACGGGCTTCTGGCCGGTGATGGCGGTCAGGTCGGCCACCACGCTGTCCAGCACCTTCACATTGTCCTTAGCCTCGCCGCAGCCGCAGTTGACCACGATCTTGGCGATGCGGGGGATCTCCATGGTGGACTTATAGCCGAACTTCTGCATGAGAGCAGGAGCCACGTCGGCAGTGTACTTCGCCTTCAGGTTAGGCACTTTTTTCTCAGCCATTGTTATGCTCCTCCTCTCTCTCAGATATCCTCCGCGCCGCACTTCTTGCACACGCGGATGCTAACCATTTTCTTCTTGCCGGAGATGTCCTTCTCCACCCGCTTGTGAGCTACACGGGTGGGCTTGCCGCACTTGGGGCACACCAACTGCACCTTGCAGGCGTAGATGGGGGTCTCCTTGGAGATGATGCCGCCCTCCTCGCCCTGCTGGCGGGGCTTCTGGTGCTTCTGGGCCACGTTCATCCCCTCAACGATGACCTTGCCAGCCTTGGGCATAACCTCAAGGACCTTACCCTTGGTGTTGCCCAGGTCTTTATCTTTGCCGACGTCGCCGGAGATGCGGACGACCGTATCGCCCTTCTTAATGTTCATACTCATACCTCGCTACCCCTCCTTACAGCACTTCGGGAGCCAGGGACAGGATCTTCATGTAATCCTTGTCGCGCAGCTCGCGGGCCACCGGGCCAAAGATACGGGTGCCACGGGGGTTCTTGTCCTCCTTGATGAGGACGGCGGCGTTGTCGTCGAAGCGGACGTAGCTGCCGTCGGCGCGGCGCACGCCGCGGGCGGAGCGGACGATGACGGCCTTGACGACCTCGCCCTTCTTCACCTGGCCGCCGGGAGCGGCCTTCCGCACGGAGGCCACCACCACGTCGCCGATGTTGCCGAACTTGCGCCGGGAGCCGCCCAGCACACGGATGGTCTTGATCTCTTTGGCGCCGGTATTATCGGCCACCTTCAGATAGGTTTCTTCCTGAATCATACTGGCACCTCCTTTTACTTCGCCTTCTCGAGGATTTCAACCACGCGCCAGCGCTTGTCCTTGGACAGGGGGCGGGTCTCCATCACGCGGACGCGGTCGCCCACGCCGCACTCGTTGTTCTCATCGTGGGCCTTCAGCTTGTAGGTCCTTTTCACGATCTTCTTGTACAGAGGGTGGGCCACGCGGTCGGCGATGGCGACCACAACGGTCTTATCCATCTTGTCCGAAACCACCAGGCCGACTCTGGTCTTACGAGAAGAGGTTCTCACTTCACTCATCGTTTACTCCTCCTTATCGGCCCTGCTGCTCACGCAGGATGGTCTTGACGCGGGCGATGTCTTTCTTGACCTCCGCGATGCGGATGGGGTTGTCGAGCTGATTGGTGGCGTGCTGAAGACGGAGGTTGAACAGGTCCTTCTTCAGCTCCACCAGCTTGGCGTCCAGCTCAGCGGCGCTCATTTTGCGAACATCAACAGCCTTCATCTTCATTCACCACCCTTCTCCTCGGACTCTTTCTTGACGATCTTGCACTTGATGGGCAGCTTGTGGCTGGCCAGACGCAGGGCCTCGCGGGCGGTCTCCTCGGGCACGCCGGCGATCTCGAACATGACGCGGCCGGGCTTGACCACGGCCACCCATCCCTCGGGAGCGCCCTTACCGGAACCCATACGGGTACCCAGCGCCTTCTTGGTGATGGGCTTGTCGGGGAAGATCTTGATCCAGACCTTGCCGCCGCGCTTGGTGTAACGGGTCATGGCCACACGGGCGGCCTCGATCTGATTGCCGGTGATCCAGGCGGGCTCGGCGGCCTGGAGGCCCCACTCGCCGTAAGCGACCTTGCTGCCGCGGGTGGCGGTGCCGGTCATGCGGCCGCGGTGGACGCGGCGGTATTTAACTCTCTTAGGCAGCAGCATTACTGGGCGCCTCCTTCCTTGGGAGCAGAGGGACGCGGGCCATTGTTGGGCCGGGGTCCGTTATTGGAGCGGGGCGCGCCGCCCTGGCGGTCGCGGTTGAAGCCGCCCTGCCGGCGGTCGCCGCCCTGGCGGTTGAAGCCGCCGCCTCTGCGCTCGCCGTCGCGGCGGCGGGGACGCTGCTCGCGCTCCTTGTAGTTCTTAGTGTCGATGGTGCGGGGG
>CAMWRX010000051.1 GCA_947176765.1 uncultured bacterium | reverse complement strand
AAATGCGGAGTGCCCTTCGTGGGAAACTCAAATCCCATAAGGACACTCCGCATGGTCGGAGTGGCGGGACTTGAACCCGCGGCCTCTTGGTCCCGAACCAAGCGCGATACCAAACTTCGCCACACCCCGATATTGACCTGGAAAAGGGAAGAGGGCGGGCCGCAGCCCGCCCTCTCGCTTTGGAGGCGCCACCCAGATTTGAACTGGGGCATCAGGATTTTGCAGACCCTTGCCTTACCACTTGGCTATGGCGCCGGACACTCTATTATATTCAAAAAGAAGTGCTTTAGCACTTCTTTTTGAAATTTTTTTTGGAGCGAGTGACGAGGCTCGAACTCGCTACCTCCACCTTGGCAAGGTGGCGCTCTACCAGATGAGCTACACTCGCATATGGTGCCCAGGGCCGGAGTTGAACCAGCGACACGCGGATTTTCAGTCCGCTGCTCTACCAACTGAGCTACCTGGGCATAAGATGTGGCGACGCGGAAGGGACTTGAACCCTCGACCTCCGGCGTGACAGGCCGGCGTTCTAACCAACTGAACTACCGCGCCACATTTGATCGGATCTATGATCCGTTGGTGGGAACAACAGGGCTCGAACCTGTGACCCCTTGCTTGTAAGGCAAGTGCTCTCCCAGCTGAGCTATGCTCCCCAATCGTTCCTTCCGTTTGTCAGACGGCGAAAGTCATTATAACAAATGAAACCCACTCTGTCAAGAGTTAAAATCAAAAATTGGCGAAATGTTTTGTCGGAGAGGAATTGATTCCCTGAGGAGCCACCTTCCTTTGAGCGTCACCCTTTTCTTTTCTTGCCGCAAAGCGAAGGGAGAAACTTTTGAAAACGCTTGGTTCACCCTTGCAAGGCCGGCGCCCGATGCGCTATAATTATGTTAGATAATTTATCCTGTGAGGAGGTGCCCCGGCATGGCAAACAAGAATCCGCTGCTGTCCTGGCTGCTTGGCGATCGTGAGGAGAAGAAACCTCAGACGCCCGACCAACAACAGGCTGAGGCGCCTGTTCAGCCCGAAACCCCGCCCACCGAACCCCAATCGGATTCCTTCCGCCTGGAACTCCCCCCGGATCACGCGGTAAACAAGCTGTGGCGGCTGTGGAGGGAGCAGGCGGGGTATCAGAGTCCGCCACTCTTCCGTTTTGAGGGTGCGAACGGGGAGGATGTGATCCCGGCAGACCAGGCCAAACAGGAATTGGCGCGGCTGCTGCTGACCGTGAACGCCTCCGCCAACCAGCGGCTGGGCAGGATCCAGCCAAAGAAGGCGGGCAAGGCGCAGGAGGGGGAGGATCCGCCCCCGCTTCCCGATCTGGACGCCCAGGCGGTGGCCTTCGTGTCCAATGACCGGCTGACGGCGTGGGTGTTCGTCTACCCGCCGGTGGGCGAAGGCGAGGAACTGGATCGCGGGATGCTGTCAAAAGCCCTGGGGGAGAAGCAGGTGGGATACGGCCTGGATGAGGAACTGCTGGACGCCCTGCCCGACGATCCGGAGCGGTATTTCCGCCTGTATTTGGTGGCCCGGGGCGAGGCCGCCGTCCACGGCAAGGATGGCCGCATCGTGGATTTGTTCGTCCGCAGCCCGGAGCGGAAGCTGGTGGTGGACGAGTACAACCGGGTGGATTACGCCTCCATCAGCTTCATCCAGAACGTGGAGGAGGGGGACGTGATCTGCCGGATTATTGAGCCCACCCCCGGCGAGGACGGGAAAACGGTGCTGGGCCAGGAGCTGCCCGCCCGGGTCGGCAGAGCGGCTGCGGTGCCCAAGGGGCGCAACACCGCCCTCACCGATGACGGTTCGGCCCTGGTGGCTACGAAAACAGGCCATGTGGAGTTCAGCGGCCGCACCTTCCAGGTGAAGCCTGTTATGGAGATCGAGGGCAATGTGGATTACTCCACCGGCCATATCAACTTTTTAGGGGACGTCCATGTCCACGGGGACGTCTGCACCGGCTTCACCGTCCGGGCCATGGGGAACATCACCGTGGACGGTGTGGTGGAGGCGGCCTCGGTGGAGGCGGGCGGCGACCTCATCATGGTCAAGGGGGCCCAGGGAGACAACCGCGCGGTGCTCCGGGCGGGACACAGCATTTTCGCCAAGTATCTGGAGAACTGCTGCCTCTATGCCATGGAGGATCTCCACGCCGACTGTATCATCAACTGCGATGTATATTGCGACGGTCTGGTAGAGGTGCGCTCCGGCCGGGGCACCATCATCGGGGGCAGCATCCGGGCCGCCCATGAGGTGAGTACCGGGGTGCTGGGCGCCCGGTCGGAGTGCCACACCGATGTGGTGCTGGGCGGGCTGCCCTGCCAGGAATTTGACCGTGAGGTGCTGATGCGGGAGATTGCCGAGCTGGAGGAGAAGCTGGAAAAAACGGAGCGCCAGCCCGAAAGCCCCACTAAATTCACCCGCATGGGCAAGCTGCGGATGCAGCTGTCCTTGAACAAAAACAAGCTGGAGCAGTTTGACAAGGATCTGGAGGAGCAGCGGGAGGAGCAGGAGGCCCCCGGCGTCCGCCGCCTCACTTGCGGCGTGGCCTACCCCGGCGCGTCGGTGGCCATCGGCCCGGCCTTGTACCGCTTCCAGCAGGAGACCCGCCCTGTGTCCGCCAGTCTGGTGGAGGGGGAGATCAGCATCATCTGACGGGGTCAGATTCGGAACAGTATAACAAAGCAAACAATTCCGACAGAAAGAAGGATATCAAATCATGGCAAAGCGAGTGATGGTGGTAGACGACTCCCGGGTCCAGGAGGTTCAGATTCGCAAGCTGCTGGAGGGGAGCGATTACGAAGTGGCCCACTACTGCCGCTGCGGCGAGGACGCCCTGGCGGCGTACGACGAGGTGAAGCCGGACGTGGTGACCATGGACATCATCATGCCGGGGATGGACGGCCTGGAGACCGCCCAGACCATTTTGGAGGAGTACCCCGAGGCGAAAATCGTCATGGTGTCCTCCCTGGCCTATGACGACACCTTTAACGAAGCCCGGGCCATCGGCGCCAAGGGGTTCGTCAGCAAGCCTGTGGGGCAGGAGGAGCTGCTGGCCGCGCTGGATCAGGCGCTGTCCGATCAGTGACGAACGGCTTCGCCCGGATAAAATAAAGCGCGCGGTGAAGCCGCTGAAGGGGAGAAAAACCATGGATTATGCCCAAAGGGCACGGGAGCTGCGGGATGAGACCGTGGCCCACCGGCGTTATTTTCACACCAACGCGGAGGTGGGGCTGGAGACGCCCAAGGCCGTGGACTATGTGATGGAGCGGCTGGCGGAGTACGGCCTGAAGCCGGAGAAGTGCGGCCACGGCGTGACCGCCAGCATTGGGTCAGGTAGCAAAACGCTGCTGCTGCGGGCGGACATGGACGCCCTGCCCATGGGTGAGGAGAGCGGCGAGCCCTTCGCCTGTCCCACCGGGACCGAGGCCCACACCTGCGGCCATGACTTTCATGCAGCCATGCTGCTCACCGCCGCCAAGATGCTGAAAGAGAACGAGGCGGCGCTGGGTGGGACGGTTCGGCTCATGTTCCAGCCGGCGGAGGAGACCTTTGAGGGTGCCAAGGATATGATCGAGTGCGGCATCCTAGAGGGCGTGGACGGGGCGCTGGCGTTTCACGTGTCGCCGGGAAGGATGCCGGTGGGCCTGGTTTTCTACAACAGCGGCGGGGTGATGATGTCGTCCGTGGACGGCTTCCGCATCACCGTCCACGGCAAAGGGGCCCACGGAGCCTATCCCCACAGCTCCATCGACCCCATCAACATCGCCGTCCATATCTACCTGGCCCTGGAGGCGCTCATCGCCCGGGAGGCGGATCCCAGCAAGAACTGCGTGCTCACCGTAGGGAGCTTCTCCGCCGGCTCCGCGCCCAACATCATTCCGGAAACCGCCGTTTTGCAGGGGACCATCCGCACCAACGACAGGGCCTGCCGGGAGCTGCTGGTGCGCCGGATGAAAGAGACGGCTGCCGGAGTGGCCCAGGTCTACGGCGGGAGCGGGTCGGTAGAGATGCTCTCCGAGGTGCCGCCCCTGATCTGCGACAAGGAGCTGACCGACAAAATGGCGGGGTATCTTCAGGAGATCCCCGGCCTGACGCTGTACCCCGGCATTTCCGCCAGCGCGTCGGAGGATTTCGCCGTGGTGGCCGAGCGGGTGCCCAGCGCGTTTATGCACCTTTCCGCCGGATTCCAGGACGAGCGGGGCGACGCCCCGGCCCACAACCCCAAGGTGCGCTTCAACGAGGATGTGTGCGCCATTGGCCCGGCCGGCCTGGCCCACTGTGCCACGCGGTGGCTGGCATAAAATGCCCATTCTGTAGCCCGTCACTTCCCCATATGAACCGAATACGGATAAGATCGGATAAAATCATCGTTTAAATTGGGAAAGGAAGTGCCTTTTATGAAGATCGTTACCATCAGCCGGGAATTTGGCAGCGGCGGCAGGGAGCTGGGAAAGCGCCTTGCGGATACGCTGGGCTTCGACTACTATGACCGGGAGATCATCACGGCCATTGCCCAGGCCCAGGGCATGGACGAGAACTATGTGGAGAGGGCCCTGGAGGGCGGTATGTGGCAGCAGATTCCGCTGACATACGGCCAGGCGTTCGCCAGCGGGGCCGTGATGCAGGCGGCTCAGACCGGCCTGCTGGTGGAGCAGCGGCGGGTGATTAACGGCATTGCCAAGACGGGCAGGGACTGCGTGATCGTGGGGCGGGACGCGGACATACTCCTGGCGGATCAGAAGCCCTTCACCATGTTTGTGTGCGCGGACATGGACGCGAAGGTTCGCCGCTGCATGGAGCGGGCCAGGGAGGGGGAGAACCTGTCCCGGAAGGCGATCATGCAGAACATCGCGCGGATCGACAAGGCCCGGGCCAGGAGCCGTGAGATGATCTCGAACAGCAAATGGGGCCATGGGGCCAGCTACCACATGACGGTGAACACCAGCGGCTGGGAGATTAAGGAGCTCACCGGGGTGGTGGCGGACTTTGTGACGCGCTGGTTTGCGCGGACAGAATAACGACAACGTAAAGAAAGGCCCCGGGGCGCTGCCCCGGGGCCTTTTACGCTTGATTATGGATGGTGCGGAAGCTCAATCTTCCTTGAAGAAGCTCTGGAAGGTGTTTTGCACCAGCCCGTTTTTCTTGCTGACGATGAGGACGACATACCGGCCCTCCCGGGTGACTACCGCGGCTTCGGTGAGGGGAACCTGCTCCGGGTCGTACTCCTCAAAGGTGCCCTGCCGTGATTTCACATGGTCGTGAAGGGAGTCCATCATGGCGGCGGCGTCGGATTTGTTCTTCAGCTTGACCACCGCGATTTCCTCCGCTGTCCCGGCGTCGGCGTAGGCGTAGAAGTACTCGTCCACCTTGCCGTAGTCCATGCTGGACAGGAAGAAGAAATTGTCCTTGGCGTCCGCGTCTGCGCTGGATTTCACCACCATCTCGGGCAGGGTGGTGTCCACGTCCAGCATGGCCTTTTGCATGGCGGCCAGATCGATGTCCGGCCCGTCAGGCTCCGTCTTGCCGGAGCAGCCGAAGCAGGCCAGCAGCGTCAGCGCCGCCAGCAGGAGACAGACCGCTTTTTTCAAATGCTTCATAACATATACCTCCAAATGCGGCGATCAGGTCAGGGAATGACCACACTGCCGCCGTTGGCGGTGGTGATGACCTGCACCGGCCCGTCGACGCCGCCGATGACCGCTTCAACGGATTCTTCAATGGGGAAATCAATGCCGTTCTCTTCGTCATCGTACAGCCCCAGATCTTCCGGGGTCAGACCAAAGGCCTCGGCGAGAGCCTCGATGATCTTCTTGCCCTCCGGGGAGTCAACGTCGATGATATCCGGATTCTCCTCGCTGAAGCTGTCCTTCTCCATCAGCAGGCCCAGGATGTCATTGCCCTGCTCGTCGGGGTACCAATACGCCTGCATATAATAGTAGTTGTCGTCCCCCAGCAGCCCGCTGTGGAGCATGGTCTCGATCTCTTCCACCAGGAAATCCGCCACGCCCATGTCCTCGTCGGTAAGGGGCGTCTTGAACTTGAAGTATATCGCGCTGTTATCCTCGCTGTCCATGGCCTGTTTCAGCGCGGCGGGGACGTCGTAAAGGCTGTCCACCTCAACGCCGTTCTGGACGGCGGGGGAGTACTTGACGCTCTTGGCCTCGGGCAGGGCGGACTCGTCCCAGCTGTGGCCATTTCTGCACACGGCGTCCGTCATGTTGAAATTGGCGTACATGACCCCGTGGGAGTCGCTGTAGATGTCCACGTGATACCACTCGCCGTCCAGCTTCACCAGATCCCAGGAGTGGTACTCGTTATGTACGATGTGGACGTCGATGTCCATCATGTTCAGGAACAGGCGGAAGGTGGTGGCGTAGCCCACGCACACCGCGTTCCTGCTGGTGAGCACATCATGGGGGGTAAAGGCGCTGTGCCTCATACCCGGGCGGCTGATGACGCCCCTGGAGCTGCCGCCGATGTTCTTCACCATCCACTGATAGACGGCCCGCTCCTTCTCATAGTCGCTCATGCCGTCCTCAATGACCTCGTCCAGCACGGCTTTGGCCATTTTCAGCGTTTCCTTGTCCTCCGAGCTGAGCTGGCTGTCGTCGCCGGTCTTGTAGGCGTCGGAGATATGGGTGGTGGAGCGGATCTCGTATTCCCCGCCCACCTTGAAACCGTCCTCAATGTACTCGTTTTCCTGCTTTTCCTCCTCGGCCCAGCGATCCCGCTGTTCGTCGATGAACCCGCCCACCGTGTCGGCATACTGCCGCTGGGCGTATGCCTGGTAGACGTTCAATCCCAGGCTTGCCAGCAGACAGGCGGAGAGAAGAACAACGGCTATGATTTTACCCGCTTTTCCTCCTTTTTTGGACTGCTGGGTCTCATTGGCTTCGTTGATTTCGGTGCTCATGATGTAAGAGTCCTCCATTCCATCAAAAGATAACATGAATAAGATAGCACAATCCCTTTGGGGATACAACATCAAAAGTTTTAAGGTTGGCTTAAAAAGCGATGTCAAAGCGGTATCAAACCGGTAACAGCGCGCGGCAGGGCGGCGGGGAATCCCGCCGCCCTGTTGGTCAATCGGTGGTAATGTTCAGGGTTTCACCGTCGGCGGACAGGCTGACCGCGGTGATGGGGTCGGCGTACCGCTGGATGAGCTTGGCGGCAATGGGATCCTCCAGGTCCTTCTGGATCTGCCGGCGCAGATTCCGGGCGCCGTAGGCGGCGGAGTAGGACTTCTTCACCAGGTAGTCCAGCACCGATTCGTCATAGGAGAAGGTGATGTTCTTGTCCTTCATGACCGCGTCCAGCTCGGACAGCATGATCCGGGCGATGGCCTTGAAGTTGTCTTCGGTGAGCTGGTTAAAGTAGACGATCTCGTCCACCCGGTTGATGAACTCGGGCCGCAGGAAGGACTCCAGCCCCTTCATGGCCTTTTCCTTGCCCAGTTGGTTGGCGGAGCGGTCGAAGCCCAGGGAGCCGCCCTTGATGTCGCTGCCCGCGTTGGAGGTCATGACGATGACGGTGTTCTCAAAGTTGACCACCTTGCCGTGGGCGTCGGAAATGTGGCCGTCGTCCAGGATCTGGAGCAGCACGTTGAGCACGTCGGGGTGGGCCTTCTCAATTTCGTCGAACAGCACCACGGTGTAGGGCTTGCGGCGGATCTTCTCGGTGAGCTGCCCCGCGTCGTCATAGCCCACATACCCCGGGGGAGAGCCAATGATCCGGGAGACGGAGTGCTTTTCCATGAACTCGCTCATGTCCAGCCGGATGAGGGACTCAGGGGAGGAGAACAGGTCGGCGGCCAGGCGCTTGACCAGCTCCGTCTTGCCCACGCCGGTGGAACCCACGAAGATGAAGGACACCGGCTTGTGCTTGGCGGAGATGCCCACCCGGCCCCGGCGGATGGCGTTGGACACGGCGTTGACCGCGTCGTCCTGGCCCACGATATGGGCTTTCAGACGCTCGTCCAGCTTGGCCAGCCGCTCGAACTCCTGCTCCTGAATGGAGGAGGCGGGGATTTTTGTCCACAGCTCAATGACGCGGGCCAGATGGGCGGCGGTCAGCGGGGGATCACCTTTGGCGGCGATGGCGCTCCGCTCCCCGGTGAGCTGGGCCTGACGGCTCTTCAGCTCGGCCAGACGCTGGTAGGCCCTGTCGTTGGCGGCGGCCTGCACCGCCTGCTTCTCGGCGGTGACGGAGGTCAGCTTCTGCTGGAGCTCGGCGATCTGCCTGCGGCGGCCGTCCTGGCGCTCCTGGAAGGCTGGGTCGTCCCGGTTGGGGGCCTCGGCGTCGTCCCGGCTCACCGCCATTTCCAGGGTATCCCGCTGGCGCTGGAGGCGCTGCTCCTGCCGCTGCAGCTCCTGGAGGCGGGGATCGTTCTGCCCGCCGGTGGAGGCCAGAACCACCTCCATCTCCTTGGCGTAGTCGGCCAGCTCCTTGTCGATCTCCGCCATCCGGGCCAGCTCCTTGTTGTGGAGGTTGACGTCGGAGGAGGCCTCGTCGATGAGGTCGATGGCCTTATCGGGGAGGTAGCGGTCGGTGATATACCGCTCGCTCATGACCACGGCCTGGCGGCAGATGTCCGGGCTGATGGTGACATGGTGGAAGGACTCGTAGTAGGGCGCGATCCCCTTCAAAATTTCCACCGAGTCGTCAATGGAGGGCTCCTCTACGATAACGGGCTGGAACCGGCGCTCCAAAGCGGAGTCCTTCTCGATGTACTTGCGGTACTCGGTGAGGGTGGTGGCGCCAATGACCTGGATCTCGCCCCGGCTGAGGGCGGGCTTGAGGATGTTGGCGGCGTTCATGGAGCCCTCCGCGTCCCCCGCGCCCACGATGGAGTGGACCTCGTCGATGACCAGGATGATGTTGCCCAGCTTCTTTACCTCGTCGATGAGGCCCTTCATGCGGCTCTCAAACTGGCCGCGGAACTGGGTGCCCGCCACCAAGGCGGTGAGGTCCAGCAGATAGACCTCCTTGTCCAGCAGCTTGTAGGGCACGTCCCGGTCGTAGATGCGCTGGGCCAGCCCCTCGGCGATGGCGGTCTTGCCCACGCCGGGGTCGCCGATGAGGCACGGGTTGTTTTTCTGCCGCCGGTTCAAAATCTGGATGGTGCGCTCGATCTCGTTGGCCCGTCCCACAATGTGATCCAGCTTGCCCTCGTGGGCCTTGCGGGTGAGGGAGATGCAGTAGTTTTCCAAAAACTTCCGCTTCTGACCCCGGTCGGCCTTATTAGCGGCCGCTTTGTCCTCCCGGGCGGCGCCGCCCCGCTGCATGGGATCCCGGTCGGGCTGGGGGGTATCCGAGCCCTGTCCGCCGAACAGCTTGTTCAGGAAGGGGAAGGTGGCGGTGCGGCCCTCGTCCTCCTCGCTGTCGCCGTTCTCACCGTCGTCAGAGGGGGGGGTCAGGCCGTCCGCCTCCTCCGCGCCGCCGAAGGCGGACAGCATTTCGGTAGAGATGGACTCCAGATCCTCGTCGGAGATGCCCATCTTCTTCATCATGTCGTCCACCGGCTTAATGCCCAGCTCCCGGGCGCACTTCAGGCACAGGCCCTCGTTTCTGGTTTCGCCGTTTTCAATTTTTGTTATAAAAACCACCGCCACGTTTTTTTTGCAGCGGGTGCAAAGGGTAGGATGCATGGTGTCGCTCCTTTCAAGGGGAAAGTTTCCACGCGGTCGGGAGGCGTTTGCCCCCGTACGGGCAGTTTGGCAGTACCATATCAGATAAATATGAACGTGATATGAATTTTAGAGTGGTAATTTCCACGCGGGCAGGGAAAAGCTTCAGGCGGGCAGGCTGCCCAGCAGCTCCCACAGCTTTTTGACGGTGAACAGGGACAGGACGGGGGTCTCCGGCGGATTGGGAACAATGCCTGTCACCTGGCCCAGCCACACCAGCACAATGGTGAACAGCACGCCCTTGATGAGACCCACGATCAGCCCGCCGGCCAGGTTGACTTCAGCCAGGATGGGCAGCTTAAAGGCCAAATCCAGCGCGTGGCTGAACAGGAACCAGGCCAGCAGTCCGCCGAAGAACACGATGCCGAACAGCAGTGTCCGGGCGACGGCCTTTGCTAAGTAGGCGGCCAGGGCATCCACCGGGGAGAGGTGGCCGCTTTCCTCCACCGCGTTATTTTTCACGCTCTCCTCCAGAAAAGCGGAAAAGCCCTTGAACAGGCCCTCCTTTTGGATGGAATCGAGCAGATCGTCCAGCGTGTAGGAGTAGCCCACGGTAGATTGGTTCGGTCCCACTTCCACGACGGTGAGGGGATCCTCCGGCACCAGTTCCGAGAAGCTCTGGGTGATGATGGGCCGCAGGATGTTGGCCACCGGCTGGCAGAACGTGTCGGAGATGAACTGGGCGGCGAAAAAGGCCACAAACACCGCCGCCAGCCCGCACAGGGACAGGATCAGCCCCTTTGCCGCGCCCCGCCAGGCGAACAGGGCCAGCACCGCGATAATCAGGATGTCAAACAGGTATGGCATAGGCTCCTCCTTTCCACGCGTCCGCGTGGGGGATGTGATGGGAATCTGCTCAGGGGATATAGAACCCGGCGCTGTCCGCCGAAATCAAAATGGCCGAGCCGTCTGACATGAGCAGGACGGTGCGGGCGCCCTGGGTGCCCTCCAGCGTGTCGTACAGCTCCAGCTCGTTGGTGTAGATGTCCAGCCGGTCGCCGGTGAGGACGGCCAGGTACCGCCCCGCGGCGGAGATGGACATGACCTGCTCATTGATGTTCAGGACGCGGCGCTGGCCCTTGTCGTCCACCACCCACAGCTCCGCCTGGCTGCCCGCCCGGTACTTGCCCAGCAGGATGGCGGAGAAGCCGTCCCCCCTCAGCGTATACCGCCGCAGATGCTTGTCCGCCCAGCTCACGCCGGAGGTGCGGCCGTCGTGGCCGGTAATGGTGAGCCCCCGGTCGCCCAGGGCCCACACCGCGTTTGCGGTGTGCCGGGTCTCCAGCACTACGCTGCTCCCCAGCTGGCAGGTAAAGTCGGGCTTATATTCGCCGCTGGAGTAGCTCATGTCGTAAAGCTCCAGGCTGGTGGCAAAGGTGCCGCCGGCCTGGCCCAGGGTGAGTATGGCCAGCGTGTGCCCATCGTCGGACAGGGCCGCGTCCATGATAAAGGCGGAGGACAGATTGACGCTCATCACAGGGGAGTAGGCGGCGTCATACACAGTCACCGTCCCCCGGTAGCCGCCGGCCTGGGTCACCACGGTGAGCTGGCCGTTTTTGTTCAGCCTGGCGGACAGGATGGACTCCAGGCCCTCGCCCGTCCATACCAGCGTCCGCTGGCCCAATACGTACAGGGAGGAGCCCCCCGCGTCATACACCACCGCCAGGGAACCGTTGGTGTTCACCACAGGGTTTTCCATGTTTACCGACTGGCTGATGTACTGCGTGCCGCTGCCGGAGTAGAGGGAGATGGCGTTGCGGGAGCACACCAGCAGATCCCCGTCCAGCACGGCGAAGGTGCAGTTCAGGTCGCCGTCGTAGGGGAAGGTTTCCGCTTTGCCGTTGTCGCTGATGGTGAGGGAGCGGTAGTGAAACCAGCGCTTGATACTGTCCAGGTTCAGGCTGTCCCGGAAGGCCACTACCACCACCAGGCACAGCGTGACCGCCAGCACCACCAGGGCGGCGATGACCCGCATCAAGAAGCGGGGCAGTTTACGCTTCGGCTTTTTCGGCGGCTCCTGGCTGGGAGGCGATTGCTCCGGCCGGCCATGCAGGGGTTGAATTTTCGGTTTTTTTTGGCGTTGTTCGTCCATAAATGCTCCGTTTTCTACAGAACGTCCTCATGATACCAAAGATTTGTCATATACAAACCATCGGGCGGCGCGGTTGGGCCCGCCAGGGTTCGGTTGCGGGATTCCAGAATGGCGGGGATCTCCGCCGGATCCAGCTTGCCTTCGGCGGCATAGATGCAGGTGCCCACCATGGCCCGAACCATGTTGTAGAGGAAGCCGTCGGCGCACACCCGGCAGTCAATGATGTCCCCGTGGCGCTCAATGTCGAAGTAGTGGACGGTGCGCACAGTGGTGCGGGTCTCGGTGCCCACGCTGCGCACGGCGGCGAAGTCATGGGTGCCCACAAACTGGGCGGCGGCCGCTGCCATGATTGTTTCGTCCAGCGGCTTGGGGTAGAACCACACCCGGTTGACGTAGAACGGGTCCCGGATGCGGGAGTTGTAGATGCGGTAGGTGTACTCCTTTTTCAGGCAGGAGCCGATGGCGTTGAACCCGTCGGGCACCACCGTGGCGCGAAACACGGAGATGTCGTCGGGCAGGCGGGTGTTTACCGCCAGGGGGAGCCGCTCGATGGGGATGCCGGAGGTGGTGCGGAAGTTGGCGATGTACACCTGGGCGTGGACCCCCGCGTCGGTGCGGCCGGCGCCGGTGACCTTCACCGGGTGGCACACCACCGAGGCCAGGGCTTTTTCCAGGGTTTCCGCCACGGACACGGCGTTTTTCTGCACCTGCCAGCCGTGGTAGGCGGTGCCGGTGTAGCTCAGCCGCAGGGCGATGTTGCGCTGTTCCATGGCGTTCCCCTCCTTACGTTAAAATCTGAAGTGACCCAGTACCCCAATGAGCACCGCCAGCGCCAGCGCCCCCAGCATGAACAGGATGTCCCCGGGGCGGTAGTGGAGCTGCTTCATCCGGGTGCGGCCCTCGCCGCCGTGGTAGCAGCGGCACTCCATGGCGGTGGCCAGCTCATCCGCCCGCCGGAAGGCGGAGATGAACAGCGGCACCAGCAGGGGGATGAGGGCTTTGGCTTTCTGAATGAGATTGCCGGAATCGAAGTCCGCGCCCCGGGCCCGTTGGGCGGACATGATCTTGTCCGTCTCCTCGATCAGCGTGGGGATGAACCGCAGGGCGATGGACATCATCATGGACAGCTCGTGGACGGGAACGCGGATTTTTTTCAGCGGCCCCATCAGATGCTCCAACCCGTCGGTGAGGGCCAGGGGAGAGGTGGTGTAGGTCAGCAGGAAGGTGCAGGTGATGAGCATGATGATGCGCACCACCATGAAGAAGGCGTGGACGATGCCCTCGCGGGTGATGGTGAAGATCCAGAAGGTCACCAGCGGCTCGCCGGGGGTGTAGAAGATGTTCAGCACGGCGGTGAACACCAGGATGAAGATCACCGGCTTCAGTCCCCGCAGCAGCGCCTTGGGTTTGACGGTGGACACCGCCACCACGGCGATAAGCACCGCCAGCAGGATGGCGTAGGTGACAAACCAACTGCCCAGAAACAGGGCAACAATATAGCAGATCATGCCCACCAGCTTGGCCCGGGGGTCCAGGTTGTGGATGGGGGAGCTTCCGGGGAAATACTGCCCCAGGGTGATGTCTCGCAGCGCCATCACGTTCCCCCCTTCTCGTCAGAAGCAGCCTGCTCCATTCCATTTTCAGCCAAGGGCGCTGAAAATTCCATATCCGCAGGCTCCTTCTTCCTCTCCCCACAAAGCCAAAGACCGGCTTTGTGGGGGCCCCTATGGAGGGCGGCCAGCACGGCCTCCCGGGCCTGGGGGATGGTGTATACGGACGCGGGCACGTCCACCCCCATGGATCGCAGCCGGGCGAACACCCTCGTCATGGCGGGCACACCAAGGCCCATGGCCTCCAGTTCGTCCCCGTGGGTAAACACCTCAGCCGGAGAGCCGGAGAAGGGGATAGTCCCTTTGTGGATGACCACCAGCCGCTCGGCTTCCCGGGCCACCTCCTCCATGGAGTGGGACACCAGGATAATGCAGGCGTTCTTCTCCTGATGATAGGTGCGGATGTTGTCCAGGATGCGGGCGGAGCCGGAGGGGTCAAGCCCCGCGGTGGGCTCGTCCAGCACCAGCACCTGGGGCTCCATGGCGATGACCCCCGCAATGGCCACCCGCCGCTTCTGTCCGCCGGACAGGTCGAAGGGGGACTTTTCCAAAACAACCGGCTCCAGCCCCACAAAACGGGCGGATTGCTTGACCCGGCGGTCAATTTCGTCCTTGTCCAGCCCCATGTTCTTGGGGCCGAAGGCGATGTCCTGATACACCGTCTCTTCAAAGAGCTGGTACTCCGGGTATTGGAACACCAGCCCCACCTGGCACCGCACCTGCCGGGTGCGCTCCTTGCTCTCCCAAATATCCGTTCCGTCAAACAGCACCTGCCCGGAGGTGGGCTTGAGCAGGCCGTTTAGGTGCTGGATCAGGGTGGATTTCCCCGACCCGGTGCGGCCGATGACGGCTACATATTCGCCGGGGTCAGCCGAAAAATCCACTGCGTGGAGGGCGGTGTGCTCGAAGGGGGTGCCCTGGCTGTAGAGGTGCGTCAGTTCTTTTGTCTCGATGATAGCTCCCATGGATCAAACTCCTTGGAATGGAGATACTGTGCGGAAATCATTGGAAAGGGAACAAATACGCCAAACTGAAATTTACTTGCTTGTCAGTTTGTTGGGCTTGTCCGTCAAAACTAAGTCAAATACTGATCCACAATCCTTACAGGCACAGCAGACAATGGTTGAACTCTTTTTAACAAAGCCCTTTTCGGCATCAGGAATAAACACTAATCCATATGCAGATGATAAACTTCCACTCATAATATCTACACTTCCGCATTTTGGGCATTTCCTGTTTTCCATGATGTTCCCTCCGTAAATTCCGGTTTACAGCGCTACGCCAGCAGCTCCTTCAAAACCTGGGCACATTCGTCCACGGTGAGCGCGGTGAGGGGCACGTCCACGCCGTTCTGCCGCAGTTCGTACAGCAGGGCCACCGGCTCGGGCACCTCGAGGCCCAGGGAGCGCAGGCCGTCCACGTTCTGGAACACTCGCTCCGGCTTGTCGTCCGCCATGATGTGGCCGTCGTGCATGACAATGAGCCGGTCAGCCTGGGCGGCTTCGTCCATATGGTGGGTGATGAGCACCACGGTGATGCCCGCCTCCCGGTTGAGGCGGCGCACGGTGTCCAGCACCTCTTTCCGTCCCACCGGGTCCAGCATGGCGGTGGGCTCGTCCAGCACGATGCACCGAGGCCGCATGGCCAGCACCCCGGCGATGGCTACCCGCTGCTTCTGTCCGCCGGACAGCAGGTGAGGGGCGTGATGGGCGTATTCTGACATGCCCACGGCGGCCAGGGCCTCATCCACCCGCTCCCGGATTTCAGCGGAGGGCACCCCCAGGTTTTCCGGCCCAAAGGCTACGTCCTCCTCCACCACGCTGGCCACAATCTGGTTGTCCGGGTTCTGGAACACCATGCCCACCCGGCGGCGGATGTCCAGCAGCCTGTCCTCGTCGCAGGTGTCCATGCCGTCCACGTATACCTTGCCCCCGGAGGGCAGGAGGATGGCGTTCATATGCTTTGCCAGTGTGGATTTCCCGGAGCCGTTGTGGCCCAGCACCGCCACGAACTCCCCCGGCTGTATGGACAGGGACACTCCGTCCAGCACCGTGGGGGCCACGCCCTCCTCGGTGGTGTAGCGGAAAACCAGCTTTTCAGTTTGGATGATGGCGTTGGACATGGGAAATACCTCGTTTCGTCGGCACAAGCTGCGCTCATTCGCTTTTCCCTGCGGGAAAAGCTCATCCACTCCGCTGTGCCTCCTCTCCCCACAAAAGCTAAAGGACGCTTTCGCGGGGGCCCCGGTTTCTGACCCACCGCCCAGTGGCCCCGCAGGGCAGGGCGAGGCCGGTCTGGGTGACGGGCAGGCCCAGCTCGTCGGACACGGTGCGCCCGCCGAATTTTCCGCCGATCACGGTCTGTAAAATGTAGGTCAGCACCGACGGGGCCAGCCCCGTGGTGTAGGAATTCAAAATCACAAACAGCGGCTCATCGGACAGCACCCCCGCCACCAGCTCCACGAAGGGGTACAGGTTTTCCTCCAGTTTCCAAACCTCGCCGGAGGGCCCCCGCCCGTAGGAGGGCGGATCCATGATGATGGCGTCGTATTTGCGCCCGCGGCGGATTTCCCGCTCCACGAACTTGCCGCAGTCGTCCACGATCCAGCGGATGGGCTTGTCCTCCAGGCCGGAGGAGCGGGCATTGTCCTTTGCCCACTGCACCATGCCCTTTGCCGCGTCCACGTGGCACACGCTGGCTCCCGCCGCCGCGCAGGCGATGGTGGCCCCGCCGGTATAGGCGAACAGGTTCAAGACGCTGATTGGCCGTCCGGCCTTTTGAATCTGCTCCCGGGCGAAGTCCCAGTTGGCGGCCTGCTCGGGGAACACGCCGGTGTGCTTGAAGTTCATCAATCCCACGTTAAAGGTGAGGTCTTTATAATGCACCTGCCACCGCTGGGGGACGCTCTTGTCCGCCCATTGGCCCCCGCCGGTGTTGGAGCGGGCATACCGGGCGTCGTGCTTTTTCCAGCCCCGGTGGTTCCGCGGGGTGTTCCAGATGGCCTGGGGGTCGGGCCGCACCAGCAGCTTGTCGCCCCAGCGCTCCAGCTTTTCTCCCCTGCCGCAGTCCAGCAGCTCATAGTCCTTCCATTGATCGGCAACCCACACGAAACCCACCTCCCACAAGGAATATCCCCACTCCGCCTCTATGGGGCGGGGCGGAATTATCTGGGAGCGGTGTGTAAAACCCACCCCCAACATAGAGAATCAAGACATTATACAACATCGGCGGGCAATAGTCAAACCCTGGCTGGAACAAAAACCGCCGAAGGGCCGAGGCCCTCCGGCGGTTTTTGCGTTTTTAGGTTCCAAGCTGAATCCACAGATCATTGTACAGCGCCCGGGTGGCCCGGGGAAGCACGGTGTACATCTCGCACCGCTCCAGCACATCGGCGGGGGCGGCCATGATCTCGTACAGCTCGGGGTCAAGCTCCTCGCCGTACAGCTCCTCATAGTAGGCGGGGTACTGCTCCAGCGCCTCGGCGTTGGGGGAGGCATAACCGACATAGTCCATGTTGGCCAGGTTGGCGTCGGTGGAGGCGATGAAGTTGATCCACGCCATGGCGGCGTCATAGTGGGGGGCGTCCTTGAGCACGCACATGGCGTCCACAAACCAGTTACCGCCCTCCTCCGGGATAACGAAGCGCAAATCCACATTGTCCGCCTGGTTGTCCAACATGGACAGGTAGTCCCCGGCGTAGTAGAACGCGATGGCCGCGTTGCCGCCCTCCATCTTCTGGAACACCTGATCCATCACCTTGCCCTGGAATACGCCCCGGCGGCTGGCGTCGGAGATGAGGGCAAAGGCTTCCCGAATCTCCGCCTCGTCGGTGGTGTTCACCGAGTAGCCCAGGTGGATCAAAGCCGCGCCCAGCGCGTCCCGGGAGTTGTTGATGAGCAGCACGCTTCCGGCGTATTCGTCGCCGTACAGCGCGCCCCAGCTATCCAGCTCCCCGTCCACCATGTTGGCGTTATAGATGAGGCCCAGGGTGCCCCAGGTGTAGGGGACGGTGTACTTGTTCTCGGGGTCATAGGGCAGGTGCTGGAAACGCTCGTCAATCAGCTCAAAGTTGGGGATTTGGCTGTAGTCCAGCTCCTCCAGCATATCCTCCTCGATGAGCTGGGAGATCATATAGTCGGAGGGGACGATCACGTCGTAGTCCGCGCCGCCGCTTTTCAGCAGGGAATACAGCGCCTCGTTGCTCTCGGCGGTCTGGTAGTTGACCCGGATGCCGGTCTCTTCCTCGAACTGGGTGATGAGATCCTCGTCGATATACTCGCCCCAGGAGCACACGTTGACCACCGGCTGGGAGCTGGTGGCCCCGGTGAGCAGGACAACCACCACCACAAAGACACAGGCCATGGCCGCCGTTACGCCCCGGCGCACCCACCGATAAGAGGGCTGGTTGAAGCGCATGGACAGCTTTTCAAAGAAGGACGGCTCCCGGATCTCCTGGCTGGCGGCGCGGCGCTCCTGCCGGATTTCCCGGACGTTGTTCAGTACCAGCAGCACCAGCACCGACAGAAACAGCAGGGTGGACACCGCGTTGACCTCCGGGGTGATGCGCTTTTTGGTCATGGAGTAGATGCGCATGGCCAGGGTGGAGGTGGACGACCCGGCGGTGAAGTAGGAGATGACAAAGTCGTCGATGGACATGGTGAAGGCGATGAGCGCCCCGGACACGATGCCCGGCTTGATCTCGGGCAGGATGACCTTCCAGAACGCCTGCATCCAGGTGCAGCCCAGATCCTGGGCGGCATCCACCAGGTTTTTGTCCATCTGCCGCAGCTTGGGGGCCACGTTCAGAATGACGTAGGGGATGTTAAAGGCCACGTGGGCCAGCAGCATGGTGGCAAAACCCAGATGCAGCTTGTCGGGCAGCGCCACGACGCTTTGTATGCCGTTGAACCAATTGGCGAATGCCCCCCAGCCCTGAAAGAAGGCCACGAAGAACAGGCACAGGGAGACGCCGGTGACGATATCCGCGTTCATCATGGGGATGTCGTTGACCACCAGCAGGGCGTCCCGGCGGCGCCTCGGCAGGCTGTACAGGCCGATGGCGGCGAATGTGCCCGCCGCGGTGGCGATGGCGGTGGCCAGCAGGGACACCAGCAGGGTGGTGTACAGGCTCTCCATGATGAG
>CAMWRX010000050.1 GCA_947176765.1 uncultured bacterium | reverse complement strand
GTGCCCCCCTCGGTGCGCACAAGCTCAGTGAGCTCCCCGGCGGTCTCCCCACCCGGCGCAGCAACGCTTTATCCGCCACGATGTCCACGTACTCCATCACGTTGGCGGCGGTGGGGGTGATCTCCATGAGCTGGCGCAGATAGGGCACGGTGGTGGCCTCGTCGTACACCCCGGCCTGCTTCATCCGATCCACCACCGTCACCGGGTCGATGGTCTCAAACCGGCTGAACATGGTGAACAGCACCTGGAACAGCTCCCGGTTGGGCCGCATATAGAAGTCCTCGGGGCGCAGGCGCTCCATCACCGCGCTGACGCACCGCTCGTCGATGAGCATGGAGCCCAGCACCGCCTGCTCCGCCATGACGGAGTGGGGCATCTGCAATTCGTTCAGTTCCTCGCCGGGCATGGTGTCACGCTCCTCCGCGCTTCTTACTTATCCTCAATAACGAGCAAATTGATAACCCCGCTGACCTCGCTGCCCAGCTTGCACTTCACCTCAAACGTGCCGAAGGATTTGATGGGGTCGCTGAGCACGATCTTGCTCTTGTTCACGTCGATGCCGCACTGGGCCTTCAGCTCGTCGCTGATCTCCCGGCTGGTGATGGAGCCGAACAGCCGGCCCCCCTGCCCCGCCTTGGCCCGAATCTTCACCTGGCAGCCCTTGAGCTGCTGGGCGGCCGCTTCGGCGGCTGCTTTCTCCTCGGCCAGACGGGCCTGCTTGGCCTTGTCCTGCATCTTCATGGTATTGACGTTCTCGGCGGTGGCCTCCACCGCCAGCTTCCGGGGCAGAAGGAAGTTGCGGCCATAGCCGTCGGACACCTCCACCATCTGGCCCTTCTTGCCCTGGCCCTTCACGTCCTGCTGTAAAATGACTTTCATGATTTGGTTACCTCCTATGTGATCTCACAGCGGCTCCGCGCTGCTCATTGTCACGCTGCGCCTGTTCGCGACGCGCGGCTTCACTTCGACTCGGGCTGGTCTGCGGGGCGCTTCGCGCCCCTCCGCTCGCCCTCGCTTCGCTCCATCCGCGCTGCTCACGACGGCTTCGCGCTTCTCTCAAAATAATTGTCCAATGCGGCGTGGAGCTCGTCCAGCACCTGGTCCACCGTCTTGCCGGGGATCTGGGCCCCGGCGGCCCCGGCGTTGCCGCCGCCACCCAAAGCCTCCACGATCACCTGGACATTGGTGCTGCCGATGCTCCGGGCGGACACGATCACCCGCCCCTCGTTGTCCGGATACAGCACAAAGGATGCCCCGATGCCCGCGATGTTCAGCAACTCGTCCGCCGCCTTGGCCGCCGTCACCCGGCCCACCGAGTGGTCGGACACGGCGATGGCGATGTCCTCATGGTACATCTTGGCATTCTGGATGATGCCATACTTGGCCACCGCGTCGGACAGGTTGGTCTGGAACAGCTTGCGCACCTCGCCGGTGTCGCCCCCCGCCCGGCGGAGCATGGCCGCCGCCTCGAAGGTGCGCCCCCCGGTGCGCATGGTGAAGTTCTTGGTGTCCAGCATCAGCCCCGCCATCAGGGCCTCCGCCTCTCCGGGCAGCAGGTCGCTGGACTCCATCAGATAGCCGATCAGCTCCGTCACCAGCTCGCTGGCGGAGGAGGCATAGGGCTCGTGGAAGTTCAGGTCCGCCCCCTCGATGTAGGTGGCCGCCCGGCGGTGGTGGTCGATGACCGCCACCTTGTTGCAGGAGTCCAGCAGCTCCCGGCTCTGCACCTGCTCGGGCCGGTTGGTGTCCACCACCACCAGCAGCGAGCGGGAGTCCGCCCGGAGCATGGCCTCCTGGCTGTCCAGGAACACCCCCTCGTACTGGGGCATTTTCGCCACCCGCTGGTAAAGGTCGTCGGCGGGGGTGGGCACATGATCCCGGACAATATAGTGAGGCACGTTTTTCATCCGCGCGATGGCGCACACGCCCACCGCCGCGCCCACAGCGTCGAAATCGGGGGCCTTGTGGCCCATCACCATGACGCAGGAGGCGTCCGCCACCAGCTCGCCCATGGCGGAGGCCATGACCCGGCTCTTCACCTTGGTGCGCCGCTCGGCCTCCTTGCTGCGCCCGCCGAAGAACTCAAAGGTGAAGCGGTTTTTGATAACCGCCTGGTCGCCGCCCCGGGACAGGGCCATCTCCACCGACAGGTTGGCGAAGCGGTACAGCTCCTCGAAGGTGTCCCCGTCCACTCCGATGCCGATGGTAAGGGTGGCGGGTATGCCGGCGGGGGTGACCACCTCCCGCACACTGTCCAGCAGGGAGAACTTGTCCTCTTTATAATCGGCCAGGTACTGCTCTTCAAACAGGAACAGGTAGCGGTCCCGGTCCAGGCGGCAAAAGACGCCGTGGGTCTCCCCGGCCCAGCGGGACATCCGCTGGCTGATGTCGCTGAGCATGGCGGAGCGGATATTCTCGTCCTGGCTTTTGATGGCATCCTCGTAGTTGTCCAGCAGCAACAGGGCCAGCACAGGCCGGGTGGCTTTATAGATGTCCCGGGTGTCGGCCAGGTCGGTGACGTCCAGCCAGTAGGTGGTGGCCAGCAGGCTCTCCTCCCTGCCCGCCGAGGGGCGGGCCATGTCGCCGAACACCTGGTAGCGCCGCCCGCCCAACTCCACCTCCTGGGGGCACTCGCTCTTGCCCTCCAGCAGCCAGCGGCTGTCGAAGTTGGGGGCCAGGTCGGCCAGCTTGGTGTCAAACATCCGCTCCCGGTCGCCGGTGAGGCGCAGGAACTGGTCGTTGGACCATACCACCTCGTCGGTGTCCGGCCGGAACATCACCATGGGCAGGGGGCAGTTGAGGGTGCTGTCCCGCGTGGCCTGATCCATGCTGTCCATCAGTTCCTTCAGGTACTGGTTGGCCTCCCGCTGCCTGCGGATGGCGGAAGCCACGTTGGCCAGGGCCAGCACCGCCACGATGACCAGCTCCGCCACCGCCGCCTCCCGGTGCCCCAGCAGGGCGGTAACGCCGGCAAAGGCCAGCATCACGGCAAAGCACAGCCCAATGCGGGGAGCTGTCTGCTTCAGCTTTTGATACACCTCGTCCACCCCTTTCCGTCTGCCGTCCGGCAGGGAGCCCATTCCATAGATAACCGATTATACCAAAATAAAAACACAAAAACAAGGGCACACGGCAAATCCGCACACTGATAATTTTTATTTCAAATCAAGGGTTGATAAGTTGGCAAAGGAATGATAAAATCGTTGAGGAAAATGGGAGGGATTGGCCCTATTGGTTCCTCCCGCACAAGTAAGAGAGGTGAAGTGTTATGTCTTTAGAGGCCATCCAAAAGGTCACTGAGGCTGAACAGGCCGCGAGGGAGCGGCGGGCCGAGGCGGCGGAGGAGGCCAAGCGCATCGTAGCGGAAGCGGAACGCTCGGGCAGGCAGCTCATCGCCGACCAGCGTGCCCGCGCGGAGCAGGAGGTCAAGGCCATGCTGGCCGAGACGGAGGCACAGGCCGAAAAGAAGGCGGAGCAGACGCTGGCGGACAACGCCGCCCAGTGCGAGGCGCTGAAGCAGGCCGCCCGCAAGCGTCTTGACAAGGCCGCGGGCCTGATTGTCGGAAGGGTAGGGAACAGCTGATGGCCATTGTCAAAATGAAACGGCTGCGGCTGCTGGCCCTGCACACCGAGCGGGAAAAGCTGCTCCATGCCCTCCAAAGCCTGGGCTGCGTGGAGATCCGGGAACCGGCCATTGACCTGAGCGACCCCCAGTGGGAGGGCCTTGCCAAGCCGGAATCGGCGGGGCTGGAGAAGGCCCGCGAGCAGAGCCTGCTGCTCAACGGCGCCCTGGACGTGCTGCGCCGGTACGCGCCCTCCAAGGACGGGCTGTTTGCCCGGCGCCCCGAGGTCACCGAGGGGGAGCTGTTTGACGAATCGGCGTATGCCGAAGGTCTTGCCGCCGCCCGCCAGGTGATGGAGGCGGAGCAGGCCCTGGCCGCCAAGACGGCGGAAAAGGCCAAGCTCCAGACCCAGAGGGCGTCCCTTGCACCCTGGACGTCCCTGGACGTGCCGCTGGAGGAGGAGGGAACGGCCACCGTGCCCGTCCACTTCTGCTCCGCGCCCCTCAAGACCGACTTCGCCGCCATGGAGGCGGCGGTGGGCCAGGCCACCGAGCTGGCCCAGCTCATCCGCGCCGGCAGCGACCGGGAGCTGCAATACTTCCTGCTCATCTGCCACCACTCCGCGCTCACCGAGTGCAACGAGGCCATGCGGCCCTTCGGCGCGTCCCGGGTCACCCTGCGGGGCTGGACGGGAACGGCGGCGGAAAACTCCGCCAAGCTGGACAACCGCATCGCCGCCCTGGAGCGGGAGGAGGAGCAGTGCCGCGACGGCATCGCCGCCCTGGGCGAAAAGCGGGATATGCTGCGCCGCTGCGTGGACCGGGCGTCCCAGGAGATCAGCCGGGAGGAGAACAAGGCCCGGCTCATCGACACCGACGCCGCGTTTATCCTGGACGGCTGGCTGCCCGCCGAGAACGAGGGCCAGCTCCAAACGGTGCTGGGCGGCTTCCAGTGCGCCTGGGAAATCGCCGAGCCCACCAAGGATGAGTACCCCGAGGTGCCCATCAAGCTGAAAAACAACCCCTTGACCGCACCCTTCAACGTCATCACCGAGATGTACGCCATGCCCGCCTACGACAGCGTGGATCCCAACCCGCTGATGGCTCCGTTCTTCATGCTGTTCTTCGGGTTCATGATGAACGACATCGCCTACGGCCTGCTGATGGTGCTGGGCACCGCCTTCTTCCTGTCCAAAGCCAAGCCCAAGGGGGGAATGCGGGATATGATGACCATGTTCTTCCTATGCGGCATCACGTCCATCTTCTGGGGATGCCTCACCGGCGGCTTCTTCGGTGACTTTTTGCCCAAACTCTTTGAGCTGACCGGCGTTTCCACCACCATGCCCGGTTATCATGATGAGAAAACCGGTTTGTTCGTCTGGTTCTGGAAGCCCCTGTTCAGCCCCATCAACGACATCATCCTGGTGATGATCGGCTCCATGATCCTGGGCGTCATCCAGGTGTTTACCGGCATGGCGGTCAGCGTGGAGGAGAAGTTCCGCCACGGCAACGCCCTGGACGCCGTTACCCAGGAGATCGCCTGGTACTGTATCCTCATCGGCGCGGCGGTTGCCATCGGCGGCGGCATGGTGGCCCCCGTGCTGGGCACGGTGGGTAAGGTGCTGCTGATCCTGGGCGTGGTGCTGCTGCCGGTAGGCAGCGTCATCCGCTCCAAGAGCCCCATCGGCGCCGTCACCTGGCTCTGGGACGCCTATCAGGGCGTTTCCGGCTACTTCAGCGACATCCTGTCCTACCTGCGCCTCATGGCCCTGATGATGGCCGGCTCCATCATTGCCTCGGTGTTCAACACCCTGGGCTCGGTGTTCGGGCTGGTCCCCTTCATCATCGTGGCCATCATCGGCAACGCGCTCGCCCTGGTGCTCAACCTGCTGGGCTGTTATGTCCACACCATGCGTCTGCAATGCCTGGAGTTCTTCGGGCGGTTTTATCAGGACGGCGGCAAGCCCTTCCGTCCTCTGGCAGTAGAAACCAAATATGTAGATATTTTGAAGGAGGAAATGTAAAATGGTTGCTTTTTTTGAAATGATTGGTGGTCAGGCTCTGGCCTTCATCGGCTTTGCTCTGGCTGTCGGCCTGTGCTGTATCGGCTCCGCCAAGGGCACCGGCATGGTGGGTGAGGCCGCCACCGGCTGTCTGTCCGAGACCCCCGAGCACTTCACCAAGTGCATGATTCTCCAGGCCCTTCCCGGCACCCAGGGCCTGTACGGCATCGCCGCCGGCTTCTTCGGCCTGTTCACCCTGGGCTTCTTCTCCGGCAATCCCGCTCAGCTCACCGTGGCCGACGGTATGTCCGTGCTGTTCGCCTGCGTGCCCATCATGCTGGGCGGCCTGCTCTCCGCCATCGCCCAGGGCCGCGTGGCCGCCGCCTCCATCAACATCGTTGCCAAGAAGCCCGACGACTACATGAAGGGCGTCATCATGTGCGGCATCGTGGAGTTCTACGCCATCCTGTCCCTGGTGGGCACCATCCTCCTGCTGATGAACGCGCTGTAATTCGGCAACGATTTGATTTCAGAAAGGCGGTAAGCCAAATAAATGAACGGAATTGAAAAGATTACCGCACGCATCGCAGAGGACGGCAAGGCCGAGAACGACGCCCTGCTGGCTCAGGCCCGCGCTCAGGCCGCGGAGATCGCCGCCAAGTACCAGACCGAGGCCCGCGCCGCAGCGGACGACATCCTGGCCCAGGGCCGCAAAAACGCCGAGGCCCGCGCCCGCCACCTGGACTCCACGGCTCAGATGGAGTGCCGCAAGGCGGTTCTGGCCGCCAAGCAGGACGTCATCGAGGAGGCCTTCCAGGCCGCCCACAAGAAGCTGCTGGATCTGCCCCAGGCGGAGTACGTCACCTTCCTGGCGGGTCTTGCGGCCAAGGCGTCCGTCACCGGCAAGGAGAAGCTGATCTTCTCCGCCAACGACAAGGCCAAGGTGGGCAAGGACGTGGTGGCCGCGGCCAACAAGAAGCTGGCGGCGGGCGAGCTCACCCTGGCCGAGGAGACCCGGCCCATGGACGGCGGCTTCATCCTCAGCGACGGCGCGGTGGAGGTCAACTGCACCTTTGACACCCTCATCCGGCTCCAGCGCGGCGCGCTGGCCGGCGAGGTGGCCAAAGCGCTGTTTGACTGACCGGCCCCTTTCAAACTGGACTGAAAGGGGGAAAAACCTTGTCAAAAACCAAGAAGATCAAACTGAAGGAAAACGATTTCCTGTCCATTTCCGCCCGGGTGCGGGTGTTGGAGAACCGGCTGCTCACCGCCGAGCGGATGGAGCGGATGATCGACGCCAAGGACGTGAACGACGCGGCCAAGGTGCTGGGCGAGTGCGGCTATCCCGACCTGCCCGAGGTCACCCCCTCCGCCCTGGAGGCCATGCTGGCCGACGCCCAGGCCGCCCTGTTCGCGGACATGGGCAAAGCGGTGGGCAACGACGCGCTCATCGACGTGTTCCGCTGCAAGTACGACTACCACAACGCCAAGACGCTGGTGAAGGCCGAGGCGCTGAAGCTGGATCAGGATAAGCTGCTACTGGGCGGCGGGCGGTACGCCCCCGCCACTCTGGCGGAGGATTACCGCCGGGAGGATCTGCGGGCTTGCTCCGACACATTCCGGGAGGCCATCGGCCACGCCCGGGAGGTGCTGGGCTCCTCCGGCGACCCCCAGCAGGCCGACTTCATCCTGGACCGGGCCTATTTCCTGGAGCTGTCCGACCTGGCTGAGCAGTCGGGCAGCAAGTTCCTGGCGGGCTATGTCACCGCCCTCATCGACGCCGCCAACCTGCGCTCCGCCGTCCGTGCCGCCCGTCTGGACAAGGGGGGCGAGTTCCTGCGCCAGGTGCTGGTGACGGGGGGCAGCGTGCCTCCCGCCGAGATCGCCAAGGTCAAGGGCACCGAGCTGGGCAAGGTGTTCAAGGACACCGCCTTCAAAGCCGCCGCCGAGGCGGGGGCCGCCCTGGCCGTCCCCAACGGGGGCGCCCTCACCGACTTTGAGCGCCTGTGCGACGACGCGGTGATGGACTATCTGGCGAAGGCCCGGATGATCCCCTTCGGGGAGCAGCCCGTGGTGGCCTATCTCTACGCCCGGGAGGCGGAGGCCACCGCCATCCGCATCATCCTCACCGGACGCATGGCGGGCATCGACGGCTCCACCATCCGGCAGCGCCTGCGCCGGGCCTACTGTTAAGGGGGGAGACTTTATGGCAAGCAGCTATCAGATCGCCGTTCTGGGCGATAAGGACAGCGTCATGGGCTTCAAGGCCCTGGGGCTGACGGTCTTCCCCGCCGAGAGCGTGGAACAGGCCCGCTCCACCCTGCACCGCATTGCCAAGGAGGACTACGCGGTGGTCTACCTCACCGAGCAGTTCGCCGCCCAGATGGAGGCGGACATCGCCCGGTACAAGGACGAGCTGACCCCGGCGATCATCCTGATTCCCGGCAAAGAGGGCAGTCTGGGCATGGGCATGGCCAACATTAAAAAGTCGGTCGAGCGCGCCGTGGGCGCGGACATTCTGTAATTATAACGACCTTAAGAAAGAAGGTTTTGAAAGCCTATGGGAAAAGTAGTTAAGGTCTCCGGCCCCCTGGTGGTGGCCACCGGCATGGCGGACGCCAATATGTCCGACGTGGTGCGCGTGGGCCCCGAGCGCCTCATCGGTGAGATCCTCACCATGAACGGCGACTCCGCCTCCATCCAGGTGTACGAAGAGACCTCCGGCCTGGGCCCCGGCACCGAAGTGGTGACCACCGGCTCCCCCATGAGCGTGGAGCTGGGCCCCGGCATGATCGAGAACATCTATGACGGCATCCAGCGCCCGCTGGAAAAGATCATGGAGAAGGTTCACGGCAACAACCTCCCCCGCGGCGTGGAGGTGCCCGCCATCGACCTGGAGAAGAAGTGGGAGTTCACCCCCGTAGCCAAAGCCGGCGACGCGGTGGTGGGCGGCGACATCATCGGCACTGTCCCCGAGACGCCGGTGGTGCTCCACAAGATCATGGTGCCCCCCAACCTTAGCGGCAAGCTGAAGAGCGTGGTTTCCGCTGGGGCGTACACCGTCCGCGAGACGGTGGCCGTGCTGGTCAAGGAGGACGGCACCGAGGTCAACCTGTCCATGAGCCAGCGGTGGCCCGTCCGTATCGGCCGCCCCTACAAGCATAAGTACCCCCCTATCAAGCCGCTGTCCTCCGGCCAGCGTATCGTGGATACGTTCTTCCCCGTGGCCAAGGGCGGCACTGCCGCCATCCCCGGCCCCTTCGGCTCGGGCAAGACCGTGATGCAGCACGCCCTGGCCAAGTGGTCGGACGTGGACATCGTGATCTATATCGGCTGCGGCGAGCGCGGCAACGAGATGACCGACGTGCTTCGCGAGTTCCCCGAGCTGGTGGATCCCCGCACCGGCGAAACGCTGATGAAGCGTACGGTGCTCATCGCCAACACCTCCGACATGCCCGTGGCCGCCCGTGAGGCGTCCATCTACACCGGCATCACCATCGCCGAGTACTTCCGCGACATGGGCTACGACGTGGCCGTCATCGCCGACTCCACCTCCCGCTGGGCCGAAGCCCTGCGTGAGATGTCCGGCCGTCTGGAAGAGATGCCCGGCGAAGAGGGCTACCCCGCCTACCTGGCCTCCCGTCTGGCCCAGTTCTACGAGCGCGCCGGCAGCGTGTCCTGCCTGGGCTCCGAAGAGGACCGCCGTGGCTCCCTGACCGCCGTGGGCGCCGTGTCCCCCCCGGGCGGCGACCTGGCCGAGCCCGTCAGCCAGGGCACCATGCGTATCGTGAAGGTGTTCTGGGCCCTGGACGCCCAGCTGGCCTACAAGCGCCACTTCCCCGCCATCAACTGGCTGACCTCCCACTCCCTGTACCTGGACTCCCTGAAGCCCTGGTTTGACGAGAACCTGGGCCGCCAGTTCCTCCAGAACCGGGAGCAGGCCATGAGCGTGCTCCAGCAGGAGGCCAGCCTGAACGAGATCGTGCAGCTCGTCGGTAAGGACTCCCTGTCCCCCAACGACCAGCTCACCCTGGAGACCGCCCGCATGGTGCGCGAGGACTTCCTCCAGCAGAACTCCTTCGTGGACATCGACTCCTTCTCCACCTACGACCGGCAGGAGAAGCTGCTGGCCATGATCCTGGACTACGACAAGCTGTGCCGGGACGCCATCGCCAAGGGCGCCCCCGCCGCCAAGCTGTTTGAGATCCCCGCCCGTGAGCGCATCGGCCGCGCCAAGAGCGTGCCCGCCGACGAGTACGCTCAGGTGTACGCCGACATCTCCGCCTCCATGGAGAAGGAGATCGACGAGGTCGTCAGAAAGGCAGGTGAGGAGCTGTGATCCGAGAGTATAGAACCATCCAGGAGATCGCGTCCCCGCTGATGATGGTCAAAATGGTGGAAAACGTCACCTACGACGAGCTGGTCGAGGTGGAGCTGCCCGACGGCTCCATCCGCCGGGGCAAGGTGCTGGAGGTCAACGGCGACACCGCCGTGGTGCAGCTCTTCGAGTCCGCCGCCGGCATCAACCTGGCCCAGTCCAAAGTCCGCTTCCTGGGCCACCCCCTCCAGTTGGGCGTGTCCGGCGATATGCTGGGCCGCGTGTTCAACGGCATGGGCGTGCCCATCGACGGCGGCCCCGCCATCCTGGCGGAGGAGTACCGGGACATCAACGGCCTGCCCATGAACCCCGCCGCCCGTGACTACCCCGACGAGTTCATCCAGACCGGCGTGTCCACCATCGACGGTCTGAACACCCTGGTGCGCGGTCAGAAGCTGCCCATCTTCTCCGGCTCCGGCCTGCCCCACGCCAACCTGGCCGCTCAGATCGCCCGTCAGGCCCGTGTGCTGGGCGACGACGCCGGCAACTTCGCCGTGGTGTTCGCCGCCATCGGCATCACCTTCGAGGAGTCCGAGTTCTTTGTCCAGGAGTTCAAGCGCACCGGTGCCATCGACCGCACCGTGCTGTTCACCAACCTGGCCAACGACCCCGCCGTGGAGCGTATCTCCACCCCCCGTATGGCGCTGACCGCCGCCGAGTACCTGGCCTTCGAGAAGGATATGCACGTGCTGGTCATCCTGACCGACATCACCAACTACGCCGAGGCCCTGCGTGAGGTGTCCGCGGCTAAGAAGGAAGTCCCGGGCCGCCGCGGCTTCCCCGGCTACCTGTACACCGACCTGGCGACTATGTATGAGCGCGCCGGCCGTCAGCTGGGCAAGCCCGGCTCCATCACCATGATCCCCATCCTCACCATGCCCGAGGACGACAAGACCCACCCCATCCCCGACCTGACCGGCTATATCACCGAGGGCCAGATCATCCTGTCCCGTCCCCTGTACCGCCAGGGCATCAATCCCCCTGTGGACGTGCTGCCCTCCCTGTCCCGTCTGAAGGACAAGGGCATCGGCGCGGGCAAGACCCGTGAGGATCACGCCAACGTGCTGAACCAGCTCTTTGCCGCCTACTCCACCGGTAAGGACAACAAGGAGCTGATGTCCATCCTGGGCGAGGCGGCGCTGACCCCCACCGATCTGCTGTACGCCAAGTTTGCCGACGAGTTCGAGAAGCGCTACGTCAACCAGGGCTACGAGGAGAACCGCTCCATTGAGGACACCCTGGCCCTGGGCTGGGAGTTGCTGTCCATCCTGCCCAAGGCGGAGCTGAAGCGTATCAAGACGGAGTATATTGAAAAGTATCTGCCCAAGAAAGACCAGTAAAGGAGGGGTTAAGACATGGCAAGTACCGTAGTCAACCCCACCCGAATGGAACTCACCCGCCTGAAGGGCAAGCTGAAAACCGCCCAGCGGGGCCACAAACTGCTCAAAGATAAGCGTGACGAGCTGATGAAGCAGTTCCTGGACACCGTGCGGGAGCTGCGCGCCCTGCGCACCCAGGTGGAACAGGACCTGATGCGCGTCCACAGCTCCTTCACCGTGGCCTCCGCGCTGATGAGCACCCAGGCCATGGAGCAGGCGCTGATGTGCCCCAAGCAGTCCGTCGAGCTGACCATGACGTTTAAAAACGTCATGTCGGTGAACGTGCCGGAGTACCACTACCAGACCCGCACCGACGACACCGGCGACATCTTCCCCTACGGCTTCGCCGCCACCAGCGGCGAGCTGGACGGGGCAGTGGCCGCCCTGGGCGAGGTGTTCCAGAATATGCTGAAGCTGGCCCAGACCGAGAAGGCCGCCCAGCTCATGGCGGAGGAAATCGAAAAGACCCGCCGCCGCGTCAACGCGCTGGAATACGTGGTCATCCCCGAGACCCAGGAGAACATTCGGTATATCACCATGAAGCTGGACGAGAACGACCGCTCCACCACCACCCGGCTGATGAAGGTCAAGGATATGCTGCTGGAGCAGGCGCTGGAAGAGAAGAGGGCTGAAACCGCCAAGGCCATCAAAGCTTTCGGCGGCTCTTCCGAACAGCCCCAACAAATCTGACGCCTGATCCAAAGCTCAATTGAGAAGCGCCCCCGCCAACGGCGGAGGCGCTTCTTTTTTGTTTTGTTAAACTCTCACCTGGCCCGGGCAAAGGCGAGGCCGGCCACGGAAGCCGCGCCCGCTTGCCGCAGGGCGGCGGCGCACTCTGACAGCGTGGCTCCAGTGGTAACCACATCGTCAATGAGGATAATCCGCTTCCCCGCCAAGTCCAGCCCCGGCAGGGCGCGGTAGGCATCCTTGACGTTGGCCTTCCGCGCTTCCTCCTCGCTGATCTCGGATTGGACGGCAGTAGCCCGGACTTTTTCCAGCGTGCTTTCCACGGTCAAGCCCGTCAGCTCTCCCACCCGGCGGGCCAGCAGCTCCGCCTGGTCGTAACCGCGCTCCCGCCGGCGCTTGGGATGCAGGGGCGTCCAGGTGATGAGATCCGCCGATTCCTCCCAGCGGTCTTGGAGACACTGCGCCATCAGCAGGCCAAACAGTTCGGCATGGCCCCGGCCCCCGCCAAATTTGTAGCGGTGCATTCCCTCCCGCGCGCCGCCCCTGTACCACAGGGGCGACAGACAGGCATCGCAGAAATCCACCGCCCTGGTATCCCCTGGCTCAACCCAGGGCAGCTCCTCCTGGCAGGAGGCGCACCAGCCCTCCTCGCCCCGCTCCAGCACCCGTCCGCAAAAGGGACACTTAGGCGGATAGAGCAGATCCAGCAAAAAGCGGAGCAGCCTCATTGCTCCTGGTCAGGCAGGCCAATGGGGCCGTGCTCTTTTTCAAACTCCCGGACACACTGATTGACCAGATACAAAATCTGCCCGCTCATGGAACGGCCCTCATAGGCCGCCACAGACTGGAATTTGTCGTGAAGCTGGCGATTCATCCGAATGCTGAGGTATGCTTTATCTTTCATTGGCGCGACCTCCCAAATGTCACAGTAAAAGCATTGTACACTGATTTCCCCAGAAAATCCAGCTATTTTTCTAAGGCGCGGGCAAAGAGTCTCAGAACCGACAAAAAACGCTGTACTTTTCCCATCAGGTGTGATATACTTCCTCAAGCGGCTCCTCCCCGGAGAAGCGTGACAATTCCGGGTTGAGTTGAGCCTTTTGAAATTGGCGTAAAGCGCCTGAGCGGCGCTTTTTGATCGGCAGAGCATTGGTCGGCATCGGCTGCGGGGCCTCCCCGCCCCACCGGCGAGACAGGGCCGGACAGGGCTGGGCAGGTCTGCACAGCAAGAAGCGCTGAGCCATCGTGAGCAGCGCGCTGCGAACAGGTGAAGCGTGACAACCGCGGGGCTTACGCCGCGTATTTTGCCATGTCCAATACCCTCTTCCATCTACATAGGGACGAAAGGCGGGGCCTGTCCGGGCCCGGCCGCGATTCCTTGCGCACTCATTATCAACATAACAGAAAAAAGGAGTATTTATGGCAGAAAAACTGAAAATCATCTCTCTCGGCGGTCTCAACGAGATCGGCAAGAACCTCACCGTCTATGAGTATGGAAACGACATCATCCTGGTGGACGTTGGCATGGGCTTCCCGGACGACGATATGTACGGCATCGACGTGGTCATCCCCGACTTCACCTACCTGATCCAGAACCGTGACCGCATCCGGGCCATCTTCATCACCCACGGCCACGAGGATCACATCGGGGCCATCCCCTACCTCATGCGGGACGTGAACGCCCCCATCTACGCCACCCGGATGTCCGCCGGCCTCATCAAGCTCAAGCTGGACGAGCACCGCCTGGCCGACAAGGTGAAGCTCATCACCTGTGAGGCGGGCGAGACGGTGAAGGCGGGCAGATTCTCCGTGGAGTTCATCCACATCAACCACTCCATCGCCGACGCGGTGGCCTTCGCCATCCGCACCCCCATCGGCGTGTGCGTCCACACCGGCGACTTCAAGATCGACCCCACCCCCATCCAGGGCGGCATGGCCGACCTGACCCGGCTTGGGGAGCTGGGCAACGAGGGCGTTCTGGCCCTGCTGTGCGACTCCACCAACGTGGAGCGCCCCGGCTTCACCAAGAGCGAGCGCTCCGTGGGCGCTTCCTTCGACGCGCTGTTCCGAGGCTGCGAGAACCGCATCATCGTCACCACCTTTGCCTCCAACATCGACCGCATCCAGCAGATCATCGATGTGGCGGCCAAATACGGGCGGAAGGTGGCCGTCACCGGGCGGAGCATGGAAAACGCCATGCGGGTGTCCACCGAGCTGGGCTATATGAGCATCCCGGCGGGAACGGTGATCGACATTGCCCAGATCAAGACCCTCCCTCCCAACAAGGTGTGCATCATCACCACCGGCAGCCAGGGCGAGACCATGTCCGCCCTCACCCGGATGGCGTTCAACACCCACCGCCAGGTGGACATCCAACCCGGCGACCGGGTCATCATCTCCGCCTCCGCCATCCCAGGCAACGAGGACTCCATCGGCAACGTCATCAACGAGCTCTACCGCCGGGAGGCCGAGGTAGTCAATGAGCGGGAGCTGCCCCTCCACGTGTCCGGACACGCCTGTCAGGAGGAGCTGAAGATCATGCACGCCCTGGTGCGGCCCCGTTTCTTCGTCCCCGTCCACGGCGAGCAGCGCCACCTCAAGACCCACGCCAAGCTGGCCCGGGAGATGGGGATGGATCCCCGCAATATCGTCATCAGCGACGTAGGCAAGGTCATCGAGGTCACCCAGAACAGCATTAAGCTGGGCGGCACCGTCCCCGCCGGCAAGGTATTCGTGGACGGCTACGGCGTGGGCGACGTGGGAGCGGTGGTTCTCCGGGACCGCCAGCACCTGGCCCAGGACGGCATGGTGGTGGTGGTGGTGTCCATGTCCGGGGAGGACGGCGCGGTGATCTCCGGCCCCGACATCATCACCCGGGGCTTTGTGTATGTCAAGGAATCCGAGGATCTGATGGACGAGCTTCGCCAGGTGGCGGTGGACGCGCTGTACACCTGTGAGCAGCGCCATGTCCGGGACTGGGCCTCCATCAAGTCCGAGATGAAGGGGGCCCTGTCCGGCTACCTCTATAAAAAGACAAAGCGCAACCCCATGATACTCCCTGTGATCATGGAGGTCTAAAAAGGAGGGCGTTTCATGCCGAATGCCGAGGCGCTGCAATACTATCAAACGGCCCTGAAGCAGGGTCAGCGGGAATACAAAAACTGCGTCCACCGGGGCTTCTCCCCCAACATCCAGTCTTTGGGGGCGGATAAGCTCCAGCTCTCCCAGGTGAAGCTGGGCGTGATGGACATCCCCATCCACCTGGTGGTGGGCTCCACCCAGGACGCCCGGTGCAATTCCTTTTCCCCCGGGTTCTACCCCCTGCTGGGGCCGGACACGGAGTTCGCTACCAAATGGGTCAGCCTGTGCTCCTATCAGCTCAGCGAGGGCATCCACGACCCCATCAAATGCTATGAGTACCTGGGCCGGTTCTACGTTCAGGAGGGCAACAAGCGGGTGAGCGTACTCAAGTCCATGGGGTCGGTCACCATCCACGCGGACGTCATCCGCCTGATGCCGGAAAAGTCGGACGACATCACCATCCAGATCTATCTGGAATTTTTGGAGTTCTACCGCCACAGCAAGTGCTGGGGCCTCCACTTCAGCGACCTGGGGGGATACGCCAAGCTCCAGGCGGCGCTGGGCTTCGCCAAGGATGAGGACTGGCCTGAGGATCTCCAGCGCAAGTTCCGGAACCGGTATTTCAGCTTCCGTACCAGCTTTTACCGGCTGGGCGGGGACAGCCTTGGGCTGACCTCCGGGGACGCGCTGCTGCGCTGGCTGGAGTTCTACTCCGCCCAGGACTTCCTGTCCATGGTGGAGGGGGAGTACCGCAAGACGCTGGCCGCCGTCTGGAAGGAGCTGTGCCTCCATACGGAGACTGAGCCCATTGCCGTCAGCCTGGCTCCGGCCGGCGAGGGCGAGGAGAAAAAGAGTGTCATGTCCACCCTGCTGGGCAAGAAAAAGCTGCGCGTCGCGTTCCTGTTCCAGAACGATCCGGCCACCAGCGGCTGGACCGCCGCCCACGACAAGGGCCGGGAATACCTGGAACAGACCCTGAAGGACAGCGTCAGCGTGGCGTGCTATTACAACGTGTCCCCACAGGAGGCGGAGTCCGTCATCAGCGAGGCCGTCAGCGGCGGCGCGGAGCTGATTTTCACCACCGCCGTGGGCCTCATTGACGCCACGCTGCGGGTGGCGGTCAAATATCCCAAGGTGCGGTTCATGAACTGCTCCATTGACCAGCCCTATCTAAACGTAAAGGCGTATTACTGCCGGGTGTACGAGGCCAAATTTATCACCGGGGCCATCGCCGGGGCGCTGAGCAAAACCGGGCGGATCGGCTACGTGGGCAGCTACCCCATTTTGGGCGTGCCGGCCAGCATCAACGCCTTCGCCCTGGGGGCCGCCCTCACCAACCCGGACGCCCGCATCGACCTGCGCTGGTACTGCCTGCCCGGGGACTACATGGCCCAGTTCCGGGAGCAGGGCATCTCCCTGGTCAGCGACCGGGACTACATCTCCGAGCAGCCTGGAGGGCCCCAGGGCCTGGCCCGCTTTGGCCCGGACGGGGAACTGATTCAACTGGCCTCCCCCAGTTGGCATTGGGGAGAATTTTACGTACGCATGGTGCGGGAGATGCTCCGGGATCCCAAGACCATCCCCCTGGCGGAGGACGCCAGCCGCGCCATCAACTACTGGTGGGGGATGAACAGCGGCGTGGTGGGGCTGCGCTTCAGCCCCGACCTGCCGGATGGGACCCGTGCGCTGATCCAGATCCTGCAGCAGGGCATCCGGGAGGGGACCATCCTGCCCTTCCAGCGGACGATCCGCACCCAGGGCGGCAGCATGGTGAACGACGGCTCCCGGAACCTGACCATGGAAGAGATCCTGAAGATGGACTGGCTGTGCGACCGGGTGGACGGCCGCCTGCCCGCCTTTGACGAGCTGCTGCCGGTGGCCAAACCCACGGTTCGGCGGCTGGGCATTGGCCGGGACAGCATCCCCCCGGAGGAGGCGAAGGAGCAGTGAAGCTGCTGGTCATCTCCGACGCCCCGGACACAGGGCTGTGGGACTACTTTACCAAGGACAAGCTCCAGGGGGCGGACGCCATCATCTCCTGCGGGGACTTGCCCTCCTCCTACCTGACCTTCCTTGTGACCGTAGCCAACAAGCCCCTGTTTTACGTCCACGGCAACCACGACACCCGCTATGAGTGGGAGCCGCCGGAGGGGTGCGACTGCATCGACGGGAAGATCATCGAATTCAAAGGCTACCACATCATGGGCCTGGGCGGGTGCATGAAGTACAACCGGGGCTCCCACCAGTACACGGAGCGGCAAATGAAGCGGCGCATCGCCAAGCTGCGGCGGCCCATGCGCCAGGGGGTGGACATCCTGGTGACCCATTCCCCCGCCCAGGGGCTGGGGGATATGGACGACCCCTGTCACCGGGGCTTTGCCTGCTTCCGGGATCTGATGGACCGCCTGCGGCCCCAGTACCTCCTCCACGGCCACGTACATCTGCAATATATGCCCAACGTCCCCCGGACCCATCAGTACGGGGACACCACGGTGGTAAACGCCTCAGTGAAGTGCCTTATCGAGCTGCCCGACCGGCCGGAGGAGCCGCCGAAAAAGCGGCGGCTCTTCGGAAAAGCATGAAAAACCGGGGGAGCGCAAAGGCCCGCCCCGCATAAGTCATAATAATCAGGAGAGATCCCGTATACCGCGGGATCTCTCCTGATTACTCTTGCGCCGGGTATATCTCCTCCAGCCGCGCCTGAACCACCCAGCGGGTCTCATGGCCGCTTTCGGTGCAGGTGGAGAGGGTCAGCAGTTTGTCCTCCAGGCCGGGGACCACCCCCGTGTCGATCACGGAGCCGCGCAGGCATTGGGCAATCATCTCCTGACGCGCCTCCTCGCTGTCCAGGTCCTGCGCGTAGACCGCGCTGGTGACGCTGGGCTCCCAGGCGGCGAAAATCTGATAGCGGCGCACGCACTTGCCGTCCGCTATGTAGACATAGGGATGCTCCGCCCAGAAGTCCTGTTCCGCGTACCGGTGCAGAGGGCCGAACATGGTGCCGTTGCGCATCCGGTGGCCGTAGATGATGGTATGGAACCCCTCAAAGTCCCGGCTGCCGCGCCAGTCCAGGAAGATGGACCCGCCGCCGTTCCACTTTTTCTCCCAGGTATGATGCAGATAGTAGTCGTTGTCCGGGCCCTGGAGGATTGGGTGGGAGATGTCCGCGCCGGGAACGGTGAGCCAGCCCACCACGTCCGGGTTGACCGCCCGCAGGGCGTCCAGATCCAGGCGCGACAGCTCCTTTACCACAGGGTCCGTATTCTCGGACCCTGTGGCCGGCTCCAGAGCCGGCGCGGCGGAGGCGTCCGGCGGCGCGGGTCTTGCATGAGCGATCTCCGCCGCCTTTTTTGTGGCCTCGGCGCTGTCCCGCCACTGGAGCTGCTGCCGCAGCAAAACCCCGGCGCAGATCAGCGCCACCAGAAGCAGCACCGTATTCAGAATCACGCGAAGCCGCCTGCTCATGGCGCACCTCCTCGAAATAGGGGAGGGCCCGGAAGATCCGGGCCCTCTTTGTCGTTACGCGTTTTCCTTGCGCTTGCCGGTGTTCACATACACCAGACCCATGCCGCAGGCCAGCAAGACCGCCAGCCACATCGCGGTGGACGCCTCGCCGGTCTGAGGCACGTCGCTCAGAGGCACTTCGGGATCGTCGATCTCGATTTCAGGAAGGTCGGTCAGGGGGATCTCGGGCTCGTCGATTTCCACGGGCTCCTCAGGCTGCTCGGCCAGGGGGGGCTCGGGATCCTTGATTTCCACGGGCTCCTCGGGATCAGGATCGGGCACGGGATCGGGATCGGGGTTGGGCAC
>CAMWRX010000049.1 GCA_947176765.1 uncultured bacterium | reverse complement strand
CCCCCCCCTTTTTTTTCATTAGCCCCGCCCCCCCCCCACCACCACACCCTCCCTTCCGGCCGCCGCTCCCCCCCGGTCACCCCCCCCCCCCCCCCCCCCCCCCCCCCCCCGCGGGGGGGGGCCCCCCCGGGGGGGGGGGGCCCCCCCCCCCCCCCCCCCACGGCTACAGCCAATCCGGCTCCGGCGTTGACGCCGATGATGTTGGGGGCGGCCATGGGGTTGCTCAGCACCGCCTGAATCACCGTCCCGGCCACGGCCAGAGCCATCCCGGCCAGCAAGCAGCCGCAGGTTCGGGGCAGCCGGGCGTAGAGGATGATCTGCGCCTGGGGTCCTTGCCCCCGCCCCAGCAGGGCGGCCAGGGTGTCGCCCAGGCTGACGGGCACCGCCCCCAGGCAGAGGCTCAGCACGGCGGCCAGCGCGGCCAGCCCGCACAGAACCGCCCAGATCAGCGCTTTATTGGTCTTGTGGATAGAGGATGTCCGCAAGCTTCTCATAGGCTTCTCCCCAGCGCGCGTTTGGTTTCAGGTTGTAGAGGGCCTGCTCCATGGTATAGAAGCGGCCCTCCCTGACGGCGGTCAGGTTTTCCCAGGCGGGGTTGGACAGCAGGGTGGCCTCCAGCGTGGCCATGGCCTTGGAGGGATCTGAGCCCTGAAGGGCCACGAAAATGTAGTCCGGATCGGCGGCGATGATGGCCTCCAGGCTCAGCTCTTCCAGCAGGGAGGCGTCGCTGTCGGCGATGTTGACGCAGCCCAGCGCGGCCAGCATCTCCCCCAGCACGGTGCCCTCGCTGCCCTTGACCTTACAGGACGAGCCGGTGGCCCGCATACACAGCACCCTGGGGGCGGAGCCGTCCTGGCGGGCAATGGCGGCCTCCACCTGGGCGGCCACGTTTTCCCCGTAAAGGGCGTAGTTTTCCGGGTGCCCGGTGAGGCGGGTGCAGATCTCCAGCATCCGCAGGTAGTCGTCAAAGCCGTCCACATCAAAATAGGCCACCGGGATGCCCGCCTGGGTCAGGGTGGGCTCCAGCTCCAGGTCGGCGGCGGTGGACACGCTGCCGATGACCAGATCGGGCCGCGCGGCCAGCAGCACCTCCAGATTGGGCTCTTTGACGCCCCCCAGGTCGGCCACATCGCCGCTCAAATCCAGGTCGAAGGAAGTCCAGGCGTCGTTGGCGGCGGCCACCAACGTATCCCCTCCCCCGGCCAGGCACCAGATGTCCGCGAAGCTGCCGATGAGGGTGGCCACCCGGGTGGGCGGGGCCACTTCCACCTCCCGGCCCAGGTCGTCGGTGAAAGAAATGGTTTCCGGGGCGAGGGGGGCAGTCTCCACAGGGGTCAGGGACGCGGTCTCCTCAGGGGTTTCCCCAGGGCCTGTTTTCTGCCCGCGGCAGCCGGTGAGCAGGATCAGCATAGCCGCCAAAATAAAAGTGAATCGGTTTCGTTTCATCATTGTTCTCCAAGCTTGAAAAAGGACGTCCCGGCTTTCACCGGGACGTCCTTTCCAGTGACAGGAAATTATAATCAGGCCTGGGGCCCGGCGGTGTGGTGCTGCTCGATGGGCTTGACGTTGATGTTGGAGCGGTACTCGGTCTCGTGCCAGAACATATCCTCGGCCACCAGACACTCGGGATTCAGCTCCACGCCCTCCAGGATGATCTCCTTGAACTTCTTGTACCCGGCGCGGTCGATGAGGTGGCCGCCGTGGAGGTACTCGGGCTTGTAGTCCATGACCCAGGCGGAGAACTTCTGCCAGTTCTTCAGCACGCCGATGATCACGTCCTCGCTGGCCCAGTTCAGGAACATTTTGCCCGTGCGGGGGGTCTGCCGGCCGGTACGGCCGCCCAGGATCACCCGGTACAGGGGCTTCTCGCTCCGGGTCCACGCGCTGGTGGGGCAGGCCTTGACGCACTCGCCGCAGCCCACGCAGCAGCAGGGGTCCTTGTCGACCTTGGCGATGCCCTCGTTGAGGGACAGCACCCGGGTGGCGCCGTGCTCACAGGCCCGGACGCAGGCGCCGCAGCCGATGCAGCGCTCGGCATGGTAGGTCATCTTGGACACGCCGATGATGCCGAAGTCGCACATATGGGCCTTGTTGCAGTCGTTGGGGCAGCCGGAGATGTTGATCTTGATGTGATAGTGGCTGGGGAAGATGAGGGGCTCGATCTTCCGGGCCAGCTCAAAGGTGTTGATGTTGCCGCAGATGCAGTGGTAGTTGCCGATGCAGGCGGTGATGTTCCGGGCGCCGATGGTGGGGTAGCCGGACTTGGGGTCCCAGGGCTGGGGCTCATGGGCCACGGTGTTCATATCCACGTCGCACAGCTCGGTGGACACCTCTTTGATGTACTGCTCCAGGTACTCGTTGACGGCGGGGATGTTCTCATACTTGATGCCGGCGATGTCAAAGGTCTGACGGGTGCCGAAGTGGAAATTCCCGTCGCCCCAGGTCTTGGCGATGTGCTTGACATTTTCCAGGTACTTGGCGTCTACCATGCCGCCGGGAACACGCATCTGGAGCATGAACTCGCCGGGAACCTTGGACTGGCGGAAGCAGTTCAGACGTGTCTTTTTGACGTTGATGTCATGATTCATCGTTCATTGCTCCTTTCTCAGTCCACCAGGTCGCGGGCCACGGTGTAGGGGAACACAGGCCCGTCCAGGCAGACATAGGTCTCGTCGATACGGCAGTGGCCGCACTTGCCGACGGCGCAGGACATTTTCCGCTCGAAGCTCAT
The DNA here is from genome assembly GCA_947176765.1 of uncultured bacterium. Classification (GTDB taxonomy): domain Bacteria; phylum Bacillota; class Clostridia; order Oscillospirales; family Oscillospiraceae; genus Enterenecus. The sequence continues at coordinate 16,190 of CAMWRX010000049.1, read as the reverse complement.
CCAGATCTTCTCCGCGTCCACGCCGTTCTTCAGCAGCTCCAGGCCGGTGAACTTCATCATGGGGGGCGGACCCACCACGACCACGGCGTAGTTGCCCTCGAAGGAATCCCAGGGGATCTCCTTGACGAAAGCGGTCACCATGCCGGTGCGCCAGCCTTCCTTGGTGTCATTGTCCAGGGCGTAGATGGTGGAGAATTTCTCTTTCCACGCCTCCAGCTCCTTGTGGAACACGATGCCCTCCTCGTTCTTGAAGCCGGAGATCAGGTGAACGCTCTTCACCATGTCGGGCTGGGAGGCAAAGCAGTTCAGCATGGAGCGGACGGGGGCCAGGCCGGTGCCGCCGGTGATGACCACTACGTGCTTGCCCTGGAACTGGTCCACGGGCCAACCCTTGCCGTAGGGGCCGCGGAGGAACAGGGTGTCGCCGGCGGTCTTTTCAAAGATGACGTTGGTCACCTTGCCCACGTTGCGGATGGTAAACTCCAGCCAACCGTCCCCCTGGGCGGAGACGGAGATGGGGCACTCGCCGATCTTGGGGATGGAGAGCTGCATGAACTGGCCGTGGCTGACCTTGGCGTCGGTCTCCACCCGGAAGGTCCACTCATGGGCGCTCTCTTTATGTACATCTAAAATCGTGCAGGGCTTAGGCTGAACAGGATTCATCATATTCACGCGCCTCCTTACTGCTTGGCCTGGCCGGCCTTGATCTCGTCTACGGCGGCACTGACCTTGTTGAGCGTGGCGGAAATGGAGATCAGCTCCGGGCAGCGGTGGGTGCAGCGGCCGCAGCCGACGCACATATGGCTGTCCTCAAAGCGGGCCTTGTAGTCGTGGAACTTGTGGAGCACCTTGTAGCGCATCCGGTCGCCGGCGGTGGAGCGGAACTCCCGCTGGCCGGCCATCTGGTCGAAGCCGGCGATCTGGCAGGAGGAGGTGACCCGGCGGCGCTCGCCCACCTCGGGGTTGTCGCCGTAGATGATGTCCCGGGTGGTGAAGCAGGTGCAGGTGGAGCAGGCCACGGTGCAGGAGCCGCAGGAGATGCAGCGGGCGTCATACTCCTTCCACATGGGATGGTTCTTCAGGGCCTTGCGCACTTCCTTGTCCTCCAGGTCGGGCAGGGTCACCTTCAGCTCGTTCTCCTCCACAAAGGCGGGGGTGTAGTCGGCCTCGGGCTGTCCCTCGAAATAGGGGGCAAAGGCATCGTCGGTGACCTGAACCTGAACCCCGTCCTCGGAGAACTTCAGGGCCAGGGAGTAGTCGTCGGTCTTGTTGGTGCCCATGGAAACGCAGAAGCAGGTATCGTCCCCGCCGTTGCACTCCATCATGGCAAACTTGACCAGCTCCCGCATCCGCTCATAGTACAGGTCGGTATAGCCGCCGTTGCCGGCGTAGATCTTGGCCTGGACGTGCTGGGCGTTGATGTCGCAGGGACGGGCCAGAACCAGGATGGGCTTCTTGGGGCCCTTGCTCTCCCGGTACTCATCCTCGGTGAAGTAGAAAATGGCCTGCTGAATGGGGGTCAGGACCTCCTTGGCGGGGTAATCGGACTTGACATCCCAGACGATGTCCTCCCAGCGCTCCACCTCGTCATAGCGGATGACGTCCGTGGCGGAGTAGCGCCCCTGGTTGCGGAACCGCTTCGGCGCGTAAACCGTGTAATCCTTGCGCAGGGCGGCAAGGACCTGGTTGGCCTGGGCGGTATTCAGGGTGTATCCCATGTTCGAACCTCCTTGTTTCTCTTGATTTGTTTTTTCTTCACAAAAAACAGCTAAGCTACCACCTTGATTTTGCCACATTATTCTGATAAAATCAAGTCATCATTTATAATAAAGTGATAAGCTTTGATTATTGGAGCGTGGCGGATATGCAGGATCACCGGATGGAAACCTTCCTAACCTTGTGCGAGACCATGAATTACCGGCAGGCGGCCGAGCGGCTGCACATCACCCAGCCCGCTGTCACCCAGCACATCCAGTATCTGGAGGCCTACTATGGCTGCAAGCTGTTCTCCTACGACGGGAGAAAGCTGGCAAAAACGGAGCAGGCGGAGCTTTTGGAGCGGGGCGTCCACGCCATGAACTACCAGGAGGCGCGTCTCCGGGAGGATCTGCGCCTCCGGCGGGCGCCCAGCCTCTCCATTGGGGCCACCAAAACCATCGGGGAGTTTGTCATTGGCGAGCACGTTTCCCGCTACCTGGAGCAGCCCGGAAACCGCCTGTCGGTGGATGTGGACAACACCGCCCGGATCCTGGAGCGGCTCAACCGGGGCAAGCTGGATTTCGCTATCGTTGAGGGCTATTACAGTCGGTCGGAATATGAGGACATTCTCTATCAGAAGGAGCCCTTTGTGGGGCTGTGCGCCAAGGATCATCCCCTGGCGGGGCGGACTGTCCCCCTGGACGAGCTGTGGGGGGAGGATCTGCTGCTGCGGGAGAAGGGATCGGGCACCCGGGAGATTTTAGAAAACTTCCTCAACGAGCGCAACCACACCGTCACCGACTTCGCGCGGGTCACGAGTATCGGGAATCTGGGCCTTCTGGAGCAGCTTTTGGCAAGAAAAAAAGGGATCACCTTTGCCTACGCGGTGGCGGCGGCAGGAAGCGACCAACTGGCTCCGTTCTTTGTGGAGGGCTTGGAGCTCCAGCGGGAGTTCAACTATGTATTCCTCCGGGACACCGGGGCCAAGGCCCTGGTGGAGCTCTTTGACAGCTACCGGCCTCAGAAATAACACGCAAATACCAACCGGGCGCATCTGCCGACGCGCCCGGTTGATTTTTACGCAGTGGCTTCCGTCCTCCGGCCCTCCGTTATTTCGCGCTGTTGGAGGCGATGAGGGCGGCGTCCCACACCCCGGAGAAGGGGGGCGAATAGCACAGGTCCATGAAGCCCATCTCGTCCACCGTCAGCCCGGAATAGATGGCGATGGCGTAGTAGTTGGCCCGGGGCACCACGATGCCCTGGCCCCAGGTGGAGGCCCCCAGGATGACCCGAGTCTTGGCGTCGTAGATGACCTTGATGTTCAGCTTCTCCTTCCCGTAGTAGGAGGCGTAGCTGTTGCCGGTGATGGTGTGGGCCTTGTAGTCCAGCCCGTTGGCCTTGGCGTCCCGCTCGGACAGGCCCACCTTGGCGGCGTCCAGGCCGAACAGGCGCAGGGCGGAGCTGCCGATGAGCTTGAAGGGGTTGGGGGTGGCCCCGCCCAGAATGTCGCCGATGATGCGCCCCTGCTTGTTGGCGTTGGTGCCCAGGGGGGCGTAGCTGTACTGGCCGGTGATGGCGGACTTCATGATGCTGCAGTCGCCGGCGGCGTACACGTCGGGGATACTGGTCTCCATGCGCTCGTTGACATAGATCGCGCCGTTGCGGGCCTTCTCCACGTTGGGGATGAAGGCGGTGGCGGGGGCGATGCCGGCGCTGTTGATGACCATGTCCGCGGGGATCTCGGTTTCCTTCTCCCCCTGCTTCAGCACCGCTTTGACGATCTTCCCGCCTTCGGCGATAAGGCGGCTCACCGCGGTGTCCGTCAGGACGGTGACGCCGTTGCGCTCCAGCTCGTCCCGGAGGGCCTGGCTGGCCTCCGGCTCAAAGGCGGCCAGGATCTGGGGAGCCAGCTCCACCACCGTGACCTCCTTGCCGTAGTGGCGGCAGGCCTCGGACACCTCCAGGCCGATGAAGCCCGCGCCCACGATGACCACGTGCTTGACGGCGTCGTCCAGCAGGGCCTGCTTGACCCGGGTGCCGTCGGCCACATCCCGCACCTCGAAGAGGTTGTCATAGGGCTGGTCGAAGGGCGGGAAATGCCGCACGGAGGCGCCGCTGCCGATGACCAGTTTGTCATAGGTGTCGGTGAACTCCTCGCCGGTGCGCAGGTTCTTCACCGTCACGGTCTTGCTGTCCGTGTCCACGGCGGTGACCTCGTGGTAGGTCTTGATGGGGATGCCGTTTTGGGCAAACTCCTCCGCCGTGCGGGCGATCAGCTCCTGGCCCTGCTTGATGTGGTCGGAGATGTAGAACGGGATGCCGCAGGCGCCGTAGGACACGTCGCCCCCCTTTTCGTACACCATGATCTCCGCCTGGTCGCCCAGGCGGCGCTTCAGCTTGGAAGCGGCCGACATACCGGCCGCCACGCCGCCAATGATGATGACTTTCATTCCTTTACCCTTCTTTCCACAATGATAGCGTTTGTCATGCAGCCGGTCACATTGATGAGCGTGCGGAACACGTCCGCGATGGGGTCAATGGCGATCATAGCGCCCAGGCCGGGCAGGGCCTCGGAAGCGCCGAGGCCCATGAGCAGGCCGAACTCCGACATGGTGGCGGTGCCGGGAAGCTCCGTGATCCCGTAGGAGACGATGACCACCAGGATGAGGTGGGCGGCGATGAGTCCGGGGGTCATGGGGATGCCGAAGAGCCCCAGGGCGAAGAGGACGGACAGCGTGGGGAACAGGGCCGCGCAGCCCTGAGCGCCGGAGGCGATGGCGTAGGCGGACACCGGGTCGGTGATCTCACGGCGCAGCCCCAGTCCCTCTGCCAGAACCTGCTGGGCGTCGGGCAGACAGCCCGCCCCGGAGCGGGTCTTGAGGGCCTTGACCATCACCGGCCCCCCCTTGCCCCAGAAGGCGGCGGGGCTTACCCCGGACAGGGCGCACAGCAGGGTCTGCAAAACCAGCATGGCCGCCATGCCCAGGATGAGCACCAGCAGCATTTTGGCGATCATCACCAGGATCACCGGCCCGCAGGACGCCACCAGCCAGGCCATGATGGCCCCGGCCCCCATGGGCTTATAGGCGATGACGGTCTTACACACGCTGACGCCCACAGAGAAGGCCCCATCCAGGATGCCGATGAGGGACTTCACCGAGTCCGACTTGGCCTGCATCCGCCGGGCGGCGATACCCACGTAGATACCGAACACGAAGATGCCCGCCACATTGGCCAGCACCAAATCCCGGCCCAGGCCGGAGGGGACCAAAGAGGACAGGTGGCTGACAAGCTCATTTCCATCGGCGGTGAACGCCGGGATGCTTGAGTCGGGGATGACCCCAACCTTGAAGAGCAGTCCCAGGGTCAGGGCCACACCGGCGCTGAGGAGCAGCATCAGGGTGTTGACCCACTTTTTCCACCGGGTCAGTTTGGAGGCTGTCTTTTCAGCCGGGGTTTTGACCACCAGCCGGATGGAGGCCAGAAAGACCATGGGGAGGATCAGGCAGGACAGCAGGGCCACATAGCCCTTAGCCACCAGGGCAAACCAGGGGATCAAATCCTTGGCATAGGGGCCGGAGGCCGACGCCGGCTGGAAGAGGGACAAGCCCGAGGAAACGCCCCCGGACAGCGCCCAGACCAGCAGGCCCAGCAGGGTGCCCGCGCCGCTTCCGATCAGCACACGGGTGGCGAAGCTGAGCTTCTTCTTGGGCAGGTGGCCCAGGATGTAGAGCAAGACAAAGAACAGAACCACGCCCACCAGACTGGCCCAGTGGGAAACGCTCAAAAATTGCAGTACGTCCCAATCCAATACGTTCAAAGTTACCGCTCCTTTCCGCCGCTCAGCACATATCGGTCATGATGCGGATGATCTCCTTGTCAGTCTCCCGCATCCCATCCCGGCTGAGGCGGCCCACATTGAGAATGGTGTTCTCCACGCCCTTGGAGATGATCCCGTCGCCGCCCGAGAACTGCTGGCCGTTGACGTACATTTGATAGCCCAGAATACCGCAGTCCACGGCGGCGGCGATCTTACCGGCGCAGGAGGGCTTTGCCCCGTCGCAGATAATGCCCGAGACAATGGCCAGGGAGTTGACCAGGGTATGGGCGATGCAGTTGTAGTCGCCCCCCAGCAGGAAGGCGATGCCGCAGCCCGCGCCGCAGCCCGCGCTCACCGCGCCGCAGTAGGCGGACAGGCGGCCAATGCCGGTTTTCTGGTGGATCGTGATGAGGTTGGACAGCAGCAGGGCCCGGTGGAGCTCATCCCGACTGGAGCCCAGGTCCTTGGCGTATTCGATGACGGGCAGGGAGGCGGTCATGCCCTGGTTGCCGCTGCCCGAGTTGATGATGACGGGCATCTCACAGCCGCTCATGCGGGCGTCGGAACCCGCGGCGGCGGCGGCCCGGGCGCGGGTGCGCACATCGTTTCCAAAACTCTCGAGCAGCACGCTGCCGACGTTGGCACCCCAGTTGTTTTTCAGGCCCTCGGCGGAGATGGCGCTGTTGTAAGCGATCTGCCGCTCGATGATCTCCCGGGTGTCGTCCAGGTCGGCGGTCTGGGCAAACTCAACAATGTCCTTTACGTTGAGCAGGCTCCGGTCGGCCATGTCGGCGGCCTTTTCCGCCTTGACGCCGATCTGATAGAGAACCTCCCCGTCCTTCTCAATGAGGACGATGTTGGTGTGGTAGTTGGCGATGCGCACCCGGGACCAGGAGTCCCCCTTGTACAGCGTGACCACCATGTCCAGGATCTCGTCGGTCTCCAGGGGGCTGATCCGAATCTCGGTGTGGTCCATGTACTCCTTGATCTGGGGTTTCTGATCTTCCGTGACGCCGGCGATGACCTCCAGCACCCGGCCGGCGTCCCCTACGGTCACGCCCGCGGCCACGGCGGCGGCGATACCCTTGAGCCCGCCGGTATTGGGGACGATGACGCTTTTTACGTTTTTGACGATGTTCCCGCTGACCGCGACCTCACACCGGTCGGGGAGCGCGCCCAGCACCTCCTTCGCTTTGGCGGCGCAGTAGGCCAGGGCAATGGGTTCCGTACAGCCCATGGCGGGGACCAGCTCTTCCTTCAGGATCTGGACATAGGTCTGATAGCGCACATCTGATCGTTCCATCTCAATACCCTCCTGTCTCAAATTGGCGGCAGCAGACCGGGAGACCCTGACCGGCCGCCCCGCCGATTGGTGATTTTGCATGATTTACTGTGGAATTTTGTGCCTTTATACTATCACAATGTTGAAATAAAAGCAAATGAAATCAACCGCGTTTAGATAATGGATTATAATCGTTATATAAGAATCGTTTATGAAACGGGCTAAAAAACCGCCCCCGCCGTTTCAGACACCGGTTCCCGGATATCAAAACGGGGCGGCCCCATGGAGGGCCGTCCCGTTTTGCATGGTTCGCCTGATCTGCTTTCAATAAGGCAGCCCGATATTGCTGCCCGTGGCCTGCTTTCGCACCTTGAGAAACTGCCGATTCAGCCGGGCGTCCGCCTTGCGAATATAATCCCGGATGATTTCCAAAATAGCGGTCTCCTCCTCCGTCATGGTTTTGGACCGGTGATACACCAAATCCACATGGATGAGGGAGGTCTCCTTCAGAGGAACCACCTTGATTTTATCACACTCAAAATACACATCATCCAAAGCCATGGAGATGGGCAGCAGGGCGCAGCCCTTCCCGTGGGAGACGGCGTCCTTGATGCCGGCCCGATCCAGAAAGGTGTAGGCCGCCTGAATGCCATAGCCCTGGGTCTCGCTGGCCACATAATCCTTGAAACAAATAATGGGGACGTCCTTGAGCTGTTCCAGGGAAACAAGCTCCTCCCCCGCCAGGGGGCTTTGGGCCGGCAAAAAGACGGCAAAAGGCCACCGGGCCAATGGCTCCCGTTCCAAATCCATCTGGGCAATTCCCTCAATGAAGTCTTTCCGCCGGGAAACCGGGTAACCGCACAGGGCAATGTCCACCGAGCCGCTGGCCAAAGCTTCCTGCATCTGCTTTGGACGCAGCTCGCTCACGGTCAGCGCCAAGTCGGGAAACGCGATCTTGATGGAGTCCATGGTCTCGAAGAAGGTGTAGCAGCACACCAGCGGCGCCGCCGCGATGGCAATGCTGGAGGCATGGAACCCTTTGGCCGAAAGCCGGTAGATCCGATCCAGTTCGCCCTGAATGGACTTGGCAATGCGGTAAAGCTCCTCCCCCTTCTCGGTGAGGGAAACGCCCTGCGCGTTCCTGTTAAAAATAGGAAAGCTAAGTTCCTTTTCCAGGTCCCGCAGGGCGTTGCTCAGGGCGGGCTGGGTGATGTACAGCTTTTTGGCTGCCTTCGAAATGGAACAGCAGTCCGCAATCGTCACAACGTAGGTCAATTGCTCCAAACGCATGGCACCATCACCCAGCCCCTTCCCTTTTATCTATTTACTTGACTGCCTTACACTTTATCTACGCAGAAATTGCCCATTCCGCCGAAGCCCTTCGTGCCGGCAACCGTGACGGCGGTCTCCTCGGTGTGGCTGGGATCGCTGGCGCCAGGGACCTGGAAGGTGGCGTTGTCCAGCCGGGCCACGGGGACCTCTTCGGGCTTGGTCAGCTGGGGCACCCACTCATAGGGGACGCGATAGGAGCGGTAGAGCAGGGCGGGGCCGACGTCGGGGCAGTTGTACTCCCAAACCAGCTCTTTCTCGGCGGTGACCTCGATGATCCGGCCGGTGGTGCCCTCGGTAATCAGGGTGTTGCCGTTGGGCAGGCGCTGGGCGTCGGAGGTCAGGGGGGAATAGAAGTAGTGGAGGGTGAAGGGGGTCTTCCAGCCCAGGTCGTCGGCGCTGAAGGACCACTCGATCTTCAGGGTCTTGGGGTTGATCTCCATAACCCGGGAATAGTCGCGGCGCTCAGACTTGATGCCCATCCGGGAGGTCTGGGAGGGGGCGTTGTAGCCGGCCCAGCCGCCGTTGTCAAAGACCATAATGTTGCCTTCGCCGGGCAGGCCCTTGGGAATCATGTGGGAGTGGTGCATCCCGATGATGGGGCCCATGATCCGCAGCTCGCGGCTGACGGTATAGTCGGGGCCGATGGACCACACCACCTTGCCGGTCTTGTGGGAGATGATGAACATGATGTTGGCTTCCCGGGAGTCCATGATGATGTTCTCGGGATCGAAGCGCTCGTCACCCTCGTCGAACCACTTGTTGGGGCCCAGGTAGCTGGCGCAGTTGATGTGGAAGATGTCGCCCTCGCCCTCGGGGCCGCACTCCTGGGTGTTGGGATCGCGGAAGATGGTGTTCTTCTGGGTCTCGCTCAGGTTGAACTCACGGAAGTGATCCATCAGGTTCCAGGTCCACAGGATGTTGCCCTCCCGGTCGATCTCCAGCAGGGTGTCCTCTACCAGCAGCTGGGGGGATACCTTGGGCTTGCTCACGTCGTTGTGGCACAGGATGAGCACCTTGTTGAAATCGTCCTTGGGATCCTGGCCGGGGACATAGTAGCCCACGGGGTTGCCCTCGATCTGGAAGTCGTGGTGCTGGCGGGCCACCCAGCGGGGGCCGCTGTCCTCGTCGTTGACAAACTGGTTGTGGTCGAAGGACCAGAGGATGTTGCCGTCAAAGTCGATCTCGGTCAGGTCGGTGTCGTCCTGATAGGCGGCCGAGTGGTCACGCTGGCCCAGATGGCCGAAGATCTTGCCGCCGGGAACCATCTTGCAGGGGAAGCCCTGGAAGTCCTTCCACCAGCGCACCACCTTGCCGTTCATGTCGATGAGGGTCACGCCCTTGGCGGGAGCCGTGTACAGCGTGTAGCCGCTCCAGCACTTCTCGGGGTTGTAGACGGTGGTACCGGTGGGGAATACGGTAGGTCTGCCCATAATTGATTTCCTCCTTAAAATATATGTGTTGTGGTTTGGGTCACAAAAGCTCTTCGATCTTGTCGGCGTAGTCGTCCTCGTCATTGTTGCCGGTCAGCCGGGCCAGCACCTCGCCGTCCTTGAAAAACAGGACGTGGGGGACGCCCTTCAGGCCGAACTTGTCCTTAAGACTCGGTTCCGACTCCACGTCCACCTCATAGAAGGGGACATCGGGATATTCCCCCTTCAGATTGTCCAGCTTCCCGTGGACCGCCTGGCAGACATGGCAGGACTTCCGGGAGAAGATAACCAGGCAGGGCTCGCCGTCCTCCTCCACGATCTCCTGAAACGCCACCTTGTTCAGGGTCTCCATACGCATTCCTCCTTTTTGTGTTTTTGTAAAACGTATCAATCTGTCGTTTCTCATTATAACGTCGATTTGCCCAAAACCGCCATTTATTCTGCGAATGTCTCATAAGCATTTTGTATATACCGAAAGCCAATAAAGCTGTTAAAATTATAACATTAGAGCAAACGTAAAGTCAACGCGCAATGCGCTCAGTTCGCCAATTTGTGGAGAGGATGATTTTTATGGCAGCGGCAGCAAAGGAACAGTATGACCTGGTAATCATCGGCGGCGGGCCTGCCGGTCTGGCCGCGGGGATCTACGGCGGCCGCGCGCGGCTGAAAACGCTGATCCTGGAAAAAGACAACGTGGGCGGCCGGGCCTTTACCACCCGGGAGATCGTCAACTACCCCTCGGTGGCGGAGACCACCGGCCCCGCCCTGATGGAGCAGATGCAGGCCCACGCGGAGAAGTTCGGCGTGGAGATCCGCAAGGAGGCGGTCAAGTCCATCGACGTCTCGGGAGAGGCGAAGCTGGTCAAGACCCGCCGCCATGAGTACGAGGCCCAGGCGGTGGTCATCGCCACCGGCACCACCGCCCGCAAGCTGGGCATCCCCGGCGAGGAGGAGTTCACCGGCATGGGGGTGGCCTACTGCGCCACCTGCGACGCCGAGTTCTTCCAGGACCAGGAGGTGGTCGTGGTGGGCAGCGGAGACCAGGGCATCGAGGAGGGGCTGTACATCTGCAAGTTCGCCTCCAAGGTCACCGTGGTGGTCATCCACGACGAGGGCATCCTGGACTGCAACAAGGTGGCCCAGGAGCGGGCCTTCGCCGAGCCGAAAATGCACTTCCTCTGGAACAGCTCCCTGGTGGACATCTACGGCGGGGACAACGTGGAGGGCGTCCATGTGAAGAACTCCAAGACGGGCGCGGTCACCGATTTCCCCTGCCAGGGCGTGTTCTTCTTCTGCGGCATGGTCCCCGAAACGAAATTCCTGGGGGATCAGGTCCCGACGGACAGCCGGGGCTGGCTCCACACCGGGGACGATATGGACCTGGGTCTGGGCGGCGTGTTTGCCGCAGGAGACGTGCGGCAGAAGTATCTGCGCCAGGTGGCCACTGCCGTCAGCGACGGCGCCGCCGCCGCCACCGCCGCCGAGCGGTATATCAGCGAGATGAACGATTTCCGCACCAACGTGCTGGAATCCGACACCCCCACCCTGCTGGGTTTCTGGAACCCGGAGATCCCGGGCAGCCTGGATCTGCTGAACCGGCTGCGGGAGGAAAACGAGCGCTCGGCGCAGCCCCATAAGTTCATGGAGCTGGACGTCACGCGCAAGAAGAGTCTGGCGGTCAAGTACCAGGTGAACCTGACCGGCGAACAGCCGGCCATGACGGTTTTGGTGGGAGGGGTGTGATCGGCGAGACAATCCGTCCCACACCGTATTATTAAAAAAAGAGAAGGAGTTAAAACGTATGGCTGACAAAAAGAAGTCTGGCTCGATCACGATGATCCACTCCCTGATTGGCATCGCCATCATGCTGCTGTTCCGCTTCCTGCCCATCTCCCTGCCCCAGGTGACCCCCACCGGCATGGAGGTCTTGGGCATCTTCCTGGGCACCCTTTACCTGTGGACCACAGTTGATCCTATGTGGTCCAGTATCCTGTGCATTGCCGCCATCGGCCTGAGCAGCTACGCCCCCATGGCCGGGGTGCTGGCCACCGCGTTCGGCAACCCTGTGGTGGTTCAGGTGCTGTTCATGATGATCCTCACTGGCGCGCTGGTGGAAGAGAAGGTCACCCTGTACATTGGCCGCTGGATTCTGACCCGTAAAATTGCGGAGGGCCGCCCCTGGGTGTTTACCTTCGCCGTCTGCGTAGGCTGCTATGTGATGTCTATCGTTATGGCGGCGCCCATGGGCCCCATCCTCCTGTTCTGGCCGATTATGTACGGCGTGTTTCAGCAGCTGGGCATTTCCCGGGATGAAAAGTACGCCAAGCTGTCCATCATCCTGGTGGTGCTTGCCTCGCTGTACGGTTTCCCGGTGCCGCCCTACGCGAGCAATGGCCTGGCCCTGTTGAGCAACTATCGCGGGATTGCCGCCGCGTCCGGCAGCAACGTGGTTCTCAATGACGCCATGTACTTCATCTGCACGTTCCTTCTGGGCCTGATCATGATTGCCGTTACCATTCTGTTCTGCAAGTTCGTGCTCCGGCCCGACGTGTCCAAGCTCAAGGACCTAAAGGTGGCCGACCTCAACAGAAACCCTCTGCCACCGATGAATACCCTCCAGAAGGTGCTCTCTATTGCCTTCTGCGTGTACGTCCTGGCCATGCTGCTGCCCAGCTGGCTGCCCAACGCCCCTGGCATGGCTTTCCTCAGCGCGAATTCCCTGGGCCTGTGCCTGATATTTGTGGCCGTTCTCGCCGCGGTACATATCTCCGGTGAGCCGGTGATTAAGATTGGCAAGGTGATCACAACACAGGTTTCCTGGCCCACCTATTTCCTGGTCACGGCCGCTATCCTGATCGGCAGCGTGTTGACCTCCGAGAATACGGGCATTTCCGCGTTCCTGAACGTGATCCTGACACCGATGTTCTCCGGCATGAACACCGTCATCTTTATCATTGTGCTGATGATTCTGCTGATGGTGCTGACCAACCTGTGCAACTCCCTGGTCATCGGTATGATTCTGCAGCCCGTTATCCTCAGCTTCTGCACGACAAACGGGGTGAACGCCGCCCCCATTGTCACGCTGTCCATCTTCCTTGTGCTGAGCTGCGCCATAGTGACCCCTGCCGCTTCCCCCTTTGCGGCCATGCTGTTCGGCAACAAGGAGCGGCTGGACTCCAAGGACATCTATAAATACGGCAGTATCCTGGTGTTGGTGGAGCTTGTGGGCATCCTTGTAATCGGCATCCCCCTGACCAACATCTTCATGGGCTGACCAAAGAAAAGTCCCTCCCCCGCTGCGCGGGGGAGGGGCTTCTTTTTTGTGTTCTTACTCGATTCCGCCCAGGTCGAAGCTGTCCAGCCAGGCGCTGGCGGCCTCGCATACGCCCCGCAGGCACTTCTCCTCGAAGGGGCTGTCCAGGCCGGCGTTCTTCAGCAGGTCGGTAAAGGTGCGGCTGCCGCCCTGGCGGGCGTAGGCCATATACTTCTCCCAGGCCGCCTTGCTGTCCTTCTGGAGCAGCGCCCAGAACTGGAGAGAAACCGTCTGGGCCAGGCAGTAGTCGATATAATAGAAGGGGGACTCATAGATATGGTGCTGGCGCTGCCAGCCCTCGCCCTCGGCGTAGAAGGGGATGTCCCCGTCCAGCTTCATCCAGGGCATATACACCCCCAGCAGCTTCTTCCACACCGCGTGGCGCTGGGCGGGGGTCATGTCCGGGTTGGCGTACACCTCATGCTGGAAGTGATCCACCATGGTGCCGTAGGGGATGAAGGTGAGGGCGCTGGACAGGTGGCTGTACAGGAACTTCTTTGTGTCCTTGCCGAAGAAGCCCTCCTCCCAGGGCCAGGCCATAAACTCCATGGACATGGAGTGAACCTCGCAGGCCTCCATGCCGGGCCAGACGTACTCCATGGGCACCCGATCCCGGTTGAGCCAGGCGGCAAAGGCGTGGCCCGCCTCGTGGGTGACCACCTCCACATCCCCCTGAGTGCCATTGAAGTTGGCGAAGATGAAGGGCACTTCGTAGTCCGGGATGGAGGTGCAGTAGCCGCCGCCGGCCTTGCCCTCGGTGGACAGCACATCCAGCAGCTCGCCTTCCAGCATGGTGTTGAAAAACTCGCTGGTCTCGGGGGACAGCTCGTCATAGAACTTCTTGCCCTGGGCCAGGATGTCGTCGGGCGTGCCCTGGGGGCGGGGGTTGCCGGAGCGGAACTGCAGGGCGTTGTCCGCGAAGCTCATAGGGTACTGCTTGCCCAGCCGCTTGGCCTGCTCCCGGTAGACCCGGTCGGCCACCGGCACCAGATACTTCACCACGGCGGCGCGGAACTTCTCCACGTCCTCCTTGGTGTAGCAGTTGCGGCCCATGCGGTAATAGCCCAGGGTGGTATAGCCCTCATAGCCCAGCTTTTTGCCCATCTCATCCCGCAGGTGGGTGAGCTGGTCGTAGATGCTATCCAGCTTTTCCTGGTTGTCCTTGTACCACTGACCCTCCGCCTTCCAGGCGGCGAGACGACGGGCATCGTCCGGGTCCGACTTGAAGGGGGTGAGCTGGGACAGGGTGTAGGTCTTGCCCTCGAAGGGGATCTGGGCGGAGGCCAGCAGCTTTTCGTACTCGGTGCTCAGTTCATTCTCCTGCTGGAGCTGGGGGATGATCTCCGGGGAGAAGGTTTTCAGCTCGATCTCCGCGTTGATGAACATCAGATCGCCGTACTCCGCCTCAAAATCCTTGCGGAAGGGGGAGGCCAGCATGGCGGCGGTCCACGCCTGTCCGTACTCCTGGAGCTGGGGCCCGGCGCTGTTCCAGAACTTCACCTCGTTGTCGTAGAACTCGTCCCGGGTGTCGATGGTGTGGCGGATATGGGCCAGGCTGCGCTGGGTCATCAGGTGCTTCATCTCCGTCTCCTTCTCCAGGAAAACGGCCTTGGCCTCCTCATAGCTGGCCGCGTCCTTCAGGCGCTGGATCAGGCCGGCCATGGTCTGCTTCAGCCCTTCCAGGTCGGGGCGCTGGTAGGGCATCTCGGAAAATTTCATGACAGTTCCTCCTTGATAGAATTAGAACATATGTTTCACGTGAAACAATTTAGCGGATGGTCTTCCCATTCAGCACAGCCCGCACCAGCTTATCGCCCTCACTTCTGTAGTCCAGGGTGAGCAGGAAAGGCGGAGCGTCCTCCGCCAGCAGCTTGAGGAAAATCTCGTCTCCCTCCCAGATGGGCAGCTCCAGCACCTTCTCGCGGGGCACCCAGGCCAGGTCGCCCTCGTTGCAGTCCGGGTTCAGCTCCCCTGTCCAGCCCGTGGCGGTGAACAGGTACATGAACTGATCCGCCTTGCTGTCGCTGCACAGGAAGGTGACCACGCCCCGGAATTGGAAATCGGCCAAAGTAAGGCCTGTCTCCTCCCAGACTTCCCGGCGCAGGCACTCGTCGGGGCTCTCCCCGTCCTCAAAGCCGCCGCCCACGCCGATCCACTTGCCCTTGTTGATGTCCTCCCGCTTCTTCACCCGGTGGAGCATCAGATACTCCCCCCGGTCGTTTTCCAGGTAGCACAGGGTGGTATTGTACATACGCGCCGCCTCAGAAGGGGAGGTTTAACCCACCTGTCAGCTTGGACATCTGGCTGGAGGCGTCGTCGGATGCCTTGCGCAGCGCCTCGTTGACGGCGGCCACGATCAGGTCCTGGAGCATCTCCACGTCGTCCGGGTCGACGGCCTCGGGGTCGATGGTCACGCTCACCAGCTCCTTTTTGCCGGACACGGTGGCGGACACCACGCCGCCCCCCGCCCCGGCCTCGTAGGTCTTGGCCTCCAGCTCTTCCTGGGCCTTGAGCATATCCTGCTGCATCTTCTGGGCCTGACGGATCATGTTGTTCATGTTGCCGCCGCCCATGCCGCCCATACCGCGGCTGTTAAATCCCTTTGCCATGTTGGTTACCTCCTCTTTACTCGACAATAATGTTATCGCCCGCCTGGGCCAGGAATGCGTCCAGCGCGTCCATTGCGGGGGCGTCCTCCGGCGGGGCCTTGCCCATCTTTACCTCCACCTGGTGCGCCACGCCGGTAAGCTTCTGGCAAAGCGACCCCATGGGCCGGGTAATGGCGGGGCGATCCAGCATATCCCGCAAGAAGTCATTGGCCACCCACAGCGTGAGCCGGCTTCCGTCAAAGCGCCCCTCCGCCATGGCGGAATTGCTGAGGAAGCTGTAATCGCTCACCGCCAGCTCACCCTTCAGCTGCTCCCGGAAAGCGGGCCAGCCCGGCCAACCGCCAGCAGACGCCTGAGGGGCGGGGATTTGCTCCGCTTTGGACTGGGGATCGGGTGCGGGCTGGGCCGGCCGCTCCTGTTTTGGGGCCTGTTTGGGAGAGAGCTTCGGCGCGGGGACGGGATCCATGTCCCAGGGGGGCGCGTCCTCGTCCCGGAGAGGCGGCTCCTCCCAGGGAACCTCGTCTGAAACCGGGGGCTTCTCCCGGGGGGCGCTTTGGGCCGGAGGCGGCGCCTCCCGCCTGGGGGCGGGGGCGGTCACTCCCCCCTGCGCCCGGCGGGGGCTCCGGGCGGCCCGCCCCGGCGTGGGGCCGGCCAGCGGGGGCTCACCCCGGGTGGCCAGGCCCCGCGACCTATCCGTGCGGCGGTT
>CAMWRX010000048.1 GCA_947176765.1 uncultured bacterium | reverse complement strand
GCCCCGGCGTGGCTGGACAGCCCCGCCCCCGTCCAGGGCCCGGATTTCAGCGAGGTGAAGGGCCAGGAACACACCAAGCGGGCGCTGGAGGTGGCCGCCGCGGGGGGCCACCATGTGCTTATGTCGGGCAGCCCCGGCTCGGGCAAGTCCATGATGGCCAAGCGTCTGCCCTCCATCCTCCCCGACCTGACGCGGGCGGAGGCCCTGGCCTGCACCGAAATCTACTCCGTCATGGGGCTCACCACCCGGGAGCATCCCATGGTGCGCCGCCGCCCCTTCCGTGCGCCCCATCACACCATCTCCGCCGCCGGTATGACCGGGGGCGGCCCCAACCCCCGGCCCGGGGAGATCTCCCTGGCCCACAACGGGGTGCTGTTCCTGGACGAGCTGCCCGAGTTCCACTCCGACGTGCTGGAGGTGCTGCGCCAGCCCCTGGAGGACGGACAGACCCAGATTTCCCGGGTGTCCGGCTCGGTGACCTACCCCAGCCGCTTCATGCTGGTGTGCGCCATGAACCCCTGCAAGTGCGGCTGGTACGGCCACCCCTCCGGGCGGTGTACCTGCACGGAGCAGGCGGTGCGGCGGTATCTGTCCCGGCTGTCGGGGCCCATGCTGGACCGCATCGACATCTGCGTGGACGTGCCCTCCCTGGACTACGACGAGCTGTCCGGGGCGTCCGCCCCGGCGGAAAGCTCGGAGACCATCCGGGCGCGGGTGAACGCCGCCCGGGCGATCCAGACCGCCCGGTTCGGCCCGGACGGCCCCGCCTGCAATGCCCAGATGGGCCCAAAAGAGCTGCGTACTTACTGCAAGCTGGACGAGAGCTGCCAGCTGCTCATCCGGGGGGCCTATGACCGGCTGGGCCTCACCGCCAGGGGATATGACCGCATCCTGCGGGTGGCCCGCACCATCGCAGATTTGGACGGGGCGGATGACATCGCCGTCCACCACCTGGCGGAAGCGTTACAGTACCGTCCGCCGGAGCATTTAAGGACATAACGGGGCCCCCGCAAAGCCGCCCTTCAGGCTTTGTGGGGAGAGGAGCCGCAGCGTAATGAGCGAACTTTCGCCGAAGGCGGAAGTGAGGGATATGGAGCTTACGGCGACGAAGTACCGCCCGCCGGAGCATTTAAGGACATAAAAAATCCCCCTGCCTTGCGGCAGGGGGATTTTTCTCGCTTGTCTCAGGCCGCGGTGGACGCGCCGGGCAGCAGGCACAGCACCAGGGTGAGCACCATGAACACAATGGCCACCCACTTGGTCATCTTGGCCAGGCGGGCGTCGGCGGACTTGGCCTTGTTCTTGGACAGGAAGGTGTCTGCGCCGCCGGCGATGGCGCCGGACAGGCCGGCGCTCTTGCCGGACTGGAGCATCACCACGGCGATCAGGCTCAGGGCCACGACAAAGTAGACGATGGATACGACGATCTGAACGGTGGTCATTTTGACTCAAATCCTTTCGGTAATGGCTTCAATCAGCGGGCTTGGCCCGCACAGGTAACAAGTATGATACCACAGGCCGTCCCGGATTGCAAGCTCTTTTTTTGCGGCCCGGTTTTACTTGTGGTAGAGCTGGCTGCCCTGGTAGCGGGGAGTGCAGGTCAGGCGCAGGCCCAGCTTGGAGTATGTCCCGCTGTCGGCGGCGGTGAGGATGACGGACGAGTGGGCCTCGCAGTCCCGCAGCTTGTCCAGGCTGTCCAGGGCCTGGGCCGCCAGGGGCACCGTGGCGGTGGAGATGGCCAGGGCAATCAAGACCTCGTCGCTGTGCAGGCGGGGGTTGCGGCTTCCCAGATGATCCACCTTCAGCGCCTGGATGGGCTCGATGGCCTCCCGGGCGATGAGGTGTTCCTTCCGGTCGATGCCCGCCAGGGCCTTCAGGGCGTTGAGCAGAGCCGCGGCGGCAGCCCCCATCAGCTCGGAGGTGCCCCCTGTGATCACCCTGCCGTCGGGCAGCCGGATGGCGGCGGCGGGCTCCCCCGTCTCCCCCTCCCGCCCCTCGGCGGCGGCAATGACGGGGCGCAGCTCGGGGTTAGCCTGGGCCTGCTTCATCAGCAGCTCCAGCTTATACACGATCTCGTCGCTGCCCTGACCCCGGCGGCGGTCGCACAGGGCGGCGTAGTACCGCCGGACGATCTCCTGTCGGGCCGCGTCGCACACCGCCTCGTCGTCCACGATACAGTTGCCCGCCATATTCACCCCCATGTCGGTGGGGGACTTGTAGGGGCTCTCCCCCATGATCTGCTCGAAGATGGCCTGGAGCACCGGGAACACCTCCACGTCCCGGTTGTAGTTCACCGTGGTCTCCCCGTAGGCCTGAAGGTGGAAGGGGTCGATCATGTTCACGTCGTTGAGATCCGCCGTGGCCGCCTCATAGGCCAGATTCACCGGGTGCTTTAAGGGCAGGTTCCAGATGGGGAAGGTCTCAAACTTGGCGTATCCCGCCCGCTCGCCCCGGACGTGGTGGTGGTAGAGCTGGGACAGGCAGGTGGCCATTTTCCCCGAGCCGGGGCCGGGGGCGGTGACCACCACCAGGGGCCGGGTGGTCTCGATGTAGTCGCTGCGGCCAAAGCCCTCCTCGGACACGATGCGCGCCACGTCGTGGGGGTAACCGGGGATGGGGTAGTGGAGATACACTTTCACCCCCAGGTCCTCCAGGCGGCGCTTGAAGGCATCCGCCGCGGTCTGCCCAGCATATTGGGTAATGACCACGCTGCCCACGTACAGCCCCATGTTCCGGAACTCGTCAATCAGACGCAGCACATCCACGTCATAGGTGATGCCCAACGCACCCCGCACCTTGTTTTTCTCAATGTCGGCGGCGTTGATGGCCATGACGATCTCCGCCTGGTCCTTGAGCTGGGTGAGCATCCTGATTTTGCTGTCCAACTCGAAGCCGGGCAGCACCCGGGCGGCATGGTGGTCGTCAAACAGCTTGCCGCCGAACTCCAGGTACAGCTTGCCGCCGAACTGGGCGATGCGCTCCCGGATGTGGGCGGACTGGGTGTCCAGATAGCGCTGGTTGTCAAATCCGATCCTGTTTGGCATATGATTTTGAGGCCGCGCTCCCGACACGGCCCCTCCCCCTCTCTCTTTGCGTATACTCCCCAGATTTTAACACAATTCGACGGCTTGGGCAAGGGGCAAGAAAAATCTCCTGCCCGCCTGCCGCCTTGACATACGCCGCTCAGCCCTGTAAAATAGTAGGACAAAAAACGGAAAGCAAGGGAAGCTTATGCAAGAGATCATCCTGCTCAAGCAGGGAGAGATGGTGCTCAAGGGCCTGAACCGCCGGGGCTTTGAGGAAAAAATGATGGGCAACGCCAAGCGGCGGCTGAAAAAATACGGCTCGTTTAAAGTATATACCCGCCAGTCCACCACCTACGTGGAGCCCCTGGACGACTCTGCGGATTTCGAGGGTGCCTGGGAGGCCATGGGCAAGCTGTTCGGCGCGGTGGGCATATGCCGCGCCCGGGCCTGCCCCAAGGACAAGGACGCCATCGTGGCCTGCGCCGTGGACTACCTGGGGGACAAGCTGCAAGCCGCCCGCTCCTTCAAGGTGGAGTCCAAGCGGGCGGACAAGACCTTCCCCATGACCTCCATCCAGCTCTCCCAGTACGTGGGGGGGGAGCTCCACGACAAATATCCCCACCTGACGGCGGATATGCACCACCCGGAGCTCACCGTCCATGTGGAGGTGCGGGACTTCGACGCCTACATCCACGCCGACCCGGAGCCGGGGGCCGGCGGCCTGCCCGTGGGTATGGGGGGCCGCGCGCTGTCCCTGCTGTCCGGCGGCATCGACTCCCCGGTGTCCTCCTACATGGTCGCCAAGCGGGGGGTCATCGTGGACATGATTCACTACTACTCCTACCCCTACACCTCCCCGGAGGCCAAGGAGAAGGTGCTGGAGCTTGCCCGCCTGCTGGTGCCCTACACCGGCAAACAGTGCGTCCACGTGGTGCCCTTCACCAAAATCCAGGAGGAGCTGCGCCGCTCCTGCCCGGAGGAGCTGTTCACCATCCTCATGCGGCGGTTCATGATGCGCATTGCCTGCCGGGTGGCGGAAAAGAATGACATCCATGCCCTGGTCACCGGCGAGTCAGTGGGCCAGGTGGCCAGCCAGACCCTGGAGGCCATGGTGTGCACCGACGCGGTGTGCACCGTCCCCGTCCTGCGCCCGCTGGTGGGCATGGACAAGGAGGAGATCGTCCGGGTGTCCCGGAAGATCGGCACCTTTGAGACCTCTATCCTGCCCTATGAGGACTGCTGCACCGTGTTCACCCCCAAACACCCCCGCACCAAGCCCAAACTGGAGGAGTTGGAGGAGGCCGAGAAGGCGCTTGATGTTGACGGCCTGGTAGAAGAGGCGGTGGCCAACATCGAGCGGGTTATGCTCGACCTGTGAGGAGGGCCCCCTCCGAGGGGTTACTTTTCCCACGTGGGAAAAGTAACCAAAAGGACGCTCAGGGGACGCGAGCCGTCCACGGTCAGCGCCTGGAGGAGCTGGCCACCCTCACCGCGTCAGCGCTAACGCGATTTGAAAGCCGGCCCGGAAGTGGGCCCCCTCTTCCCTATATTGGAGCATCTTCTGCTCATCCAAAAACTCATTCAGAATATCTTCAGACGCCTTATCCAGCGAGGCGCGAAGGCGCGCCTCCTGCTTCCGCGTACAGCGGGCACACTCCTTATACTCATCGTCCTGGGCCAAGAGGGCTTCTACTTCATGATCCTGCGCGTAGCAATAGAGAATTTCCATCAGGGCAGTCATGGAGAATCACTCCTTCATTACTCTAAATTTAGAACTCACCCGTTTCGGGTGATTACATTATACACACTCGAAAAGGGTGTGTCAAGGGGCAGGCGAAAAATGATGGTTCCATTCTCAAAACGTTTGCAGGCCGCTCGTAAGCGGAAAAAGCTAAAACAAACGGATGTCGCGGAACATTTTGCAATTGCCTATCGCACCTACCAAAATTAT
Source organism: uncultured bacterium (assembly GCA_947176765.1). Taxonomy (GTDB): domain Bacteria; phylum Bacillota; class Clostridia; order Oscillospirales; family Oscillospiraceae; genus Enterenecus. The sequence continues at coordinate 13,953 of CAMWRX010000048.1, read as the reverse complement.
GAGGGGGGCCAGCGCCGCCCTGATTTTGAACTGCTGGTGGCACTGGCGGATTATCTTGACGTAACGACGGACTATCTGCTGGGCCGCACGGAGGAGCCGGATGAAGAGGGCGGCGGATGATCCGCCGCTCAGAGCAACTGCCTTATGCTACGGGGCGCGGGCGGCAGCCGCTCTTCGCTCGTGGATCACCCGCCGTCCCCCTGTCCAGGCGCTGGCGGTATCGGTGCGCCTTGGAGGCGTTCCCAGGAGAGCTTCCGGCAGGGCATTTCATGGATATTTAGGCCCCTGTGGGCCGGAAAACGAAGTGAGTTCCATGCGTCAGACGCGCAAGCCGGAAGGAAACCACCCATGAAAAAGCGGCGTGCCCTTAAAAAGGGGGTTCTTAGGGGGAAGCCCGGCCTGTGAGAGCGGCCCACGGGGCCGCTTCGAACCGGCGGGCGTCTCCCTAAGCGTCCTTTTGGTTACTTTTCCCACGTGGGAAAAGTAACGCCCCCGGCAGGGCCCCGCCGAAGGCCATCCCCTCTCGCAGAGGGTTAAAAAGTGCCCGCCCCTTTCCAAGGGCGGACACTTTCTTTTTATCCCAGCGCCGGCGCGGTGGGCTGGTACTCCTGACACTCTTCCTCGTCCATGGTGTTCAGCACCTCCCGCAGGAAGGCCGCTCCCCCAGAGCCGCAGTCCAGCTCCACATAGTTCATCCGCTGGGGGGACAGCGCCCGCACCAGGGCGGAGCCGGAGGGGTAGTCCTCCGCAAGCACGTCGGCGTCCCACAGCGCCCAGCCCGCTTCCGCCAGCTCCTCCCGGCCCGGTTCATCCAGGTTGGGGGCGCTGACCACCAGGGCCGGGTACCGGGCGATGGCGGCCAGCAGAGCCGCCCCCTCCGAGCCTTGGGTCAGGCAGTCGTCCACGTTCTCGCCCGTCAGGAGCAGCCCCACCGTATGGCCCGCCCCCACCAGGCGGCGAACCAGGTCGTCCCGTTCTTCCAGCTGCTCCGGCGTGAAGAGGAACAGCGAGCGCAGCTCCCGGCCCTCCACCAGCCGGGCGCACTCCTCCCCCTCGGCCCCGCAGCGGAACGCCAGGTACAGCTCCGCCCCGCTGGGGGGCTCGGAGGTCTGCACTCCGCCGGAGGGGATGGGCTGGGCATTGGCGTTGCCGGCAGATTCCAGATAGTGGCTCAGGCTGCTTGCCAACAGACTGTCCGCCGCGCCCACAAAGGCCTGGTCAGTGAGGATCACGTTGGCATTGGTCACCCGGATCAGGGTGCCGTACGGGGTCGGCGTCCGGGAACAGCTGATCGTGCCAAAATACTCGCACAGAAAGTCGATGGGCACAAAGACGGTGGCGTTGCGCACCATGGCCCTGGCAGACACCGGATTGCCGTCCATATCCTCGGCGGTATTGGTCTGGAGGTCAAACACAATTCCCTTCCGCCCCCGGTTCGTCACCATGACCATGCGCCGGGTGGCGCTGTATATGGAGCTGATCCCCAAATCAATGCCGGTGGACAGGTTGGACAGCATGGTATAGGGCACGTACAGCACCCCGCCCACCGTGCGGGGCATATTCTCGGTGGTGAGCTCCAGCAGCACCGTCTCGTTCACCGCCATCAGGTTCACTCCGGTATTGGAGCCGGAGCCGAACGCGGGGCCGGTCATACCCAGCGCCAGCGCCGCCAGCAGTGCCGCCGCCAGCAGGCCCTTCTTCCAGCGTCTCATGCCGTACCCTCCGGGCTCAGCCCTGCCAACCAACGTCTGACCATGTCCAGGGCGTGGTTGGCGGCTAAGTTCCGGGTGCGGTCCCGCCGGGCGCTCTGGCTGGCCAGGTTCAGCTCCTTCACCCAGACGCCGTCCGGCGTCGCCAGAGCGGTGTACACCAGCCCCACCGGGTTGCCCCGGTCGTCCGGGTCGGGCCCCGCCACGCCGGTGGCGGACACCGCCACGTCGCAGCCCAGCACCTTCCTGGCCCCCTGGGCCATCTCTTTCGCCACTTCGGCGCACACCGCGCCCTTCTCGTCCAGCAGGGCCTGGGATACCCCCAGCACCCCCGCTTTCACCTCGCAATGGTAGCTCACCACGCCGCCCTTGAACACCGACGCAGACCCCGGCACATCGGTGATCCGCTTGGCAATGAGGCCCCCGGTGCAGCTCTCCGCGGTGCCCAGGCTCAGTCCCCGCTCCCGCAGGCCGTCCAGCACCACCTGCTCCAGGCCGGACACATCCGCGCCGTACACCAGGCCGCCCAGCAGGGCGCGCACCTCCGCCTCCACCGGGGCGATGAGGGCGTCCGCCTCGTCAGCCGTGTCCGCCTTGGCGGTGATGCGCAGCTCCACCTCGCCCTCCTTGGCATAGGGGGCCAGGGTGGGGTTGGTCAGCTCGTTCATCCGGTCCCGGAGCAGGGATTCCACCGCCGACTCCCCCAGGCCGAACACCCGCAGGGTGCGGGAGCGGATGATCCCCTCGCTCAGGCGGGCAAGCCAGGGCATGGCCCGCTCGCGGAACATAGGCAGGCACTCCCGGGGCGGGCCGGGAAGCATGACCACATAGGTTCCCTCCACCTCAAAGGCGCAGCCCGGGGCGGTGCCCCAGGCGTTGTCCAGCACGGTGCAGCCCTCGGGGAGATACGCCTGCTGGAGGTTGTTGTCCGTCATCTCCTTACCCATACGGGCGAAGAAGCACCGGATGCCCTCGGCGCACTCGGGGTGGAACACCAGCTGTTTCCCAAAGCACTCCGCCAGGGTCTGCTTGGTCAAATCGTCGCAGGTGGGGCCCAGCCCGCCGGTGGTGACGATCACGTCCGCCCGGCTCTTCGCCAGCTCCACCGCCGCGCGCAGCCGCCCCGGATTGTCCCCTACCACCGAGTGGTACAGCACGTTCAGCCCGAGCCCGGTCAGCTCCCGGCTGAGGGCCTGGGCATCCGAGTTGACAATGCTGCCCAGCAGCAGCTCGGTGCCCACCGATAAGATTTCCACCGTGTGGCTCATGATGACGGCCTCCTTGAACTTTCTTTCCTTATTTTATTCCTGTAACCCCTGAGCTGTCAAGAAAAAGGAGCATCGCGACGGCTCCGCGCTTCTCAAAAAAGCTCTTGCAATTTAATGCGCGACAGTATATAATGTCCCCAATCAAATCTGCGAGGTATCCTTTCATGACCCTCTCCACCGCCCACAGCTTCACCTTTACCTATGGCTGGACTCGATTTAGCGGGTTCGGCTATTTTGGCATGGAGAAACGCGGCGCGTGAGTGAGGGGCGGCAGGCCCCGCCTGAATTTGTGTATCATCGGGAAGCTCATGGATCGCGTGCGGTCTGTGAGCTTCTTTATATTTTCAAAAAGAGAGGTTTTTTATTATGGTCATTGTCATGAAACCCGGCGTCAGCCAGGAGAAGATCCAGGCCCTTGTACACCAGCTGGAGCGCGACCACGGCGTCACCGTGGGCATCACTAACGGCATTGGCTGCTCCATCCTGGGGCTGGTGGGCGACACCGCCCACATCGACATGGACAAGCTGTCCTGGAACGACGACGTGGAGCGGGTCATGCGGGTGCAGGAGCCCTATAAGAAAGCCAACCGCAAATTCCACCCGGAGAACACCGTGGTGGACGTGTCCGGCGTCCCCATCGGCGGCGGAAACAAATTTACCGTCATCGCCGGGCCCTGCTCGGTGGAGAGCGAGGAGCAGATCATCGGCGTGGCCCAGGACGTGAAGGGGGCCGGAGCCGCCCTGCTCCGGGGCGGCGCGTTCAAGCCCCGCACCTCCCCCTATTCCTTCCAGGGGCTGGGCACCGACGGATTAGAGCTGCTGCTGGAGGCCAAGGCCGCCACCGGCCTGCCCATCGTGTCCGAGATCATGGCCCCCCGCTACTGCGAGCTGTTCGAGGAGAAGGTGGACCTGGTGCAGGTGGGCGCCCGGAATATGCAGAACTTCGACCTCTTGAAAGAGGTGGGCAAGCTGTCCAAGCCCGTCCTGCTCAAGCGGGGCCTTTCCAACACCTACGAGGAGTGGATCATGTCGGCGGAGTACATCATGGCCGCGGGCAATGAGAACGTGATCCTGTGTGAGCGGGGTGTGCGCACCTTCGAAACTTACACCCGCAACACCCTGGATCTGTCCGCCATCCCCGCCATCCGGCAGATGAGCCACCTGCCCATCGTGGTGGATCCCTCCCACGCCGCCGGGATGTACTGGATGGTGGAGCCGCTGGCCATGGCCGCCGTGGCGGTGGGCGCCGACGGCCTGATGGTGGAGGTGCACAACGATCCCCCCCACGCCAAGTGCGACGGGGCCCAGTCCCTCACCCCGGAGAAGTTCCGGCACCTGATGGGCAAGCTGAATCCTCTGATTGAACTGATGGGCAAAACTTTAGTGTAAATCGGGGCCCCCATAAAGCCGCCTTCTGGCTTTATGGGGAGAGGAGGGGCAAGGAAATGAACCGGCAAATACCCGAAGGGCGTTTGCCGTGGAATGGACTTTGCCCCGACGAGATGGGTAAGACTTTGGTGTAAATTTGGGCTCCGCCCCGACGAAACAGAAAGGATTGAGGTTCATGGCTAAATTAGAGCGCACGTTCACCGGGGACTTTGACCGGGTGCTGGTTCGTTTGGATCAGGGCGTGCTGGGCGGCAGTATGTCCGCCTCCCTGGAGGACACCGCCTCCTTCACCATGGGGAACACCCGGGTGGCTGTGCGGATGTACGAGCGGTACAGCTGGACCGGCAGCAACCGGGTGGCTATGTGCCTCACCCTGGTGGGGGAGGGGGAAAACCTCCGCCTCACCGCCATGACCGCCGGGGGCAGCCAGGCCATGTTCTTCAAGGTGAACACCTGGGGCGAGGAAGCATTCCTGGATACGCTCCGGGACATTGTGGACAAATGATAAGGAGGCGGTCCAATGAAAACCCTCACCGTGGCCCTGCCGGGCCGGGAATACGACATCCTCATTGAGCGGGGCCTGCTGGCCCAGGCGGGGGAGCGCGTCCGGGCTGTCCTGCCCCGCGCCTCCAAAATCGCCGTGGTCACCGACAGCAATGTGGGCCCCCTCTACTACAACCGGGTGAAGGCTGGTTTAGAGTCCGCCGGATTTGAGACGGCGCTGTTCACCATTCCCGCCGGCGAGGAGAGCAAAAACGCCGTTCAGCTTGCCCAGCTCTGGGAGGGCTTTATGGAGTTTGGTCTCACCCGCACCGACGCCGTCATCGCCCTGGGCGGCGGCGTGGTAGGCGACCTGGCGGGCTTCGGGGCCGCCACCGTCCTGCGGGGGGTGGCCCTTGTACAGATCCCCACCACCCTGCTGGCCCAGGTGGACTCCTCCGTGGGCGGCAAGGTGGCTGTCGACCTGAAGGCGGGGAAAAATCTCGCCGGGGCCTTCTACCAGCCCCGCCTGGTGCTCATGGACCCGGACGTGCTGGACACCTTGCCCCTGCCCGTGTTCATGGCGGGGATGGCGGAGGTGGTCAAGTACGGCTGCATCTGGGACGCGGACTTCTTCGATTTCCTGGCCGCCCGCCCCTCCCGGGGAGAGCTGATGGCGGATATTGAACACATTTTGTATACCTGCTGTGATATAAAACGCCAAGTGGTCATGGACGATGAGTTGGACACCGGCCTGCGGATGATCTTAAACTTCGGCCATACCCTGGGTCACGCCTATGAGCTGGCGGGGCATTACGTGGAGTGGAGCCACGGCGAGGCGGTGGCGGCGGGTATGTGCGCCGCGGCCAAGCTGGGGGTGGTGCTGGGCGTCACTCCTGAGGAGCTTCCCGCAAAGCTGGAGGATGCGCTGGCAAGTCTGGGCCTGCCCACCTCGATTTCCTGCGACGCGGCCACCTACGCCGCCGCCGTGGGCCGGGACAAAAAGGGGACGGGGGCGGACGTCACCGTCATCCTGCTGGACAAGATCGGCCATGCCGTCCCCCATAAAATTCCGAAAGCGGCTCTGCTGGAGCAATTGGAGGCCCTGCTATGAACATCACCATCACCCCAACCAAATTGAGCGGAACCGTTTTCCCGCCCCCCTCCAAGTCCCAGGCCCACCGCCTGCTCATCGCCGCCGCCCTGGCGGACGGGGTAAGCCGCTTGGACAACGTGGCCCTTTCCCAGGACATCCAGGCCACCATCGACTGCCTCTCCGGGCTGGGCGCGGAATTCACCTGGGAGGGGCCGGAGCTGATCGTCCGGGGCATGGCGGCCAACGCCATGTCACCCCTGCGGCGGCTGGCCTACCCCCATTTGGACTGCGGGGAGAGCGGTTCCACCCTGCGCTTCCTGATCCCTATCGCCCTGGCGGTGCGGGGGGGCGGCATTTTCACCGGCCGGGGGCGGCTGATGGAGCGGCCCCAGAAACCCTACTTCGACCTGTTTGACGAGAAGGGCATCTTCCACGAACTGAGGGACGGCGTGCTCACCGTCACCGGCACGCTCACGCCGGGAATGTACCGGCTCCCCGGCGACGTGTCCTCCCAATTCGTCACGGGGCTGCTGTACGCCCTGTCCCTGCGGGACGGGGACAGCGAGATCGTCCTCACCTCCCCGCTGGAAAGCCGGGGCTATGTGGATATGACGCTGGACGCCCTGGGGCTGTTCGGCATCTACCCGGAGGCGCGGGAAAACGGCTTCTTCATCCCCGGAAACCGGGTTTATGAGCCCCAGGACTTCATCGTTGAGGCCGACTGGTCCCAGGCGGCGTTCTGGTATGCCGCCAAATTCCTGGGCAGCCCGGTGGACGTGGGCGGCATGGATCCCGGCTCCGCCCAGGGGGACGCGGTCATCCAGACCCAGGTCAAGGAACTGGGCCGGGACTTGGGAGCAACGGCCCTGGAGCTGGACGTGTCCAACTGCCCTGACTTAGTTCCGCCTCTGGCCGCCATGGCGGCGCTGCGGGCGGGGCAGACCACCCGTCTGGTGGGCGCCGCCCGCCTGCGCATCAAGGAGAGCGACCGGCTGACTGCCGTAACCCAGGTTCTCAACGCCTTGGGTGCGCAGGTGATGGAGTACCCGGACAGCCTGACCATCTACGGGAAGAAAGCGTTGCTCGGCGGTGTCAAGGTGGACAGCTTCAACGACCACCGCATTGCCATGATGGCGGCAATTGCCGCCACCCGGTGCGAGAAACCGGTAACCATCACCGGAGCCCAGTGCGTGGCCAAGTCCTACCCCGATTTCTGGGAGGAGTATGAACGGCTGGGCGGCAACATCCAAAAAAGCGAGTGAGCACTATGGAGCCGATCAAATTAGTGGTCCCCAGCGAAGAATATTTAGACCAGGTGTGGGCCTACCGCCGGGAGTGCCTGGATGCGGGCAGCTCCATGGACGGCTGCGGCCCCCTGCGGCAGGCCGAAAGCGCTCACCAATGGCTGGCCGCCACTGCCAGCTGTATGGATCCCGCCACCGTGCCGGAGGGCAGGGTGCAGGCCACCCAGTTTTTGGCCGTCCGGGAGTCGGACGGAAAACTGGTGGGTATGATCCAGGTGCGGCACTATTTCAACGAATACCTGGAAAAATACGCCGGACATATCGGCTACTCTGTCCGCCCCAACGAGCGGCGGCGCGGGTACGCCAAGGAAATGCTCCGTCTGGCCCTGCCCTTCTGCAAAGAAATCGGCCTTGACAGGGTGCTGATCTCCTGCGAGCCGAACAATCCGGGCAGCCGCCGCACCATCCTGGCCAATGGCGGCGTGTACGAAAGCACCGTCCACGAGCCGAACGAGAATATCGACCTGGAACGCTACTGGGTTACTTTTTCTTGAAAGAAAAAGTAACCAAAAAGAACTTTAAACTCGCTGACGGGACAGGGCGCAGTCTTTTCCATCTCTGCCCGACAACGGTCAGCTTTACTGACTGGAACACCAGGAGAGGGGTAATTGCTTTGAAATATTCTATTTTTGGCGAGTCCCACGGCCCCGCCATCGGCGTGGTGCTGGAGGGCGTCCCCGCCGGGCTGGAGCTGGATTTAGACGCCATCCGCTTTGACCTCAGCCGCCGCGCCCCCGGCAAAAACGCCCTGTCCACCGCCCGGAGGGAGGCGGACGAACCCCGCATCCTGTCCGGCGTGTTCGAGGGAAAAACCACTGGCGCGCCGCTGTGCGCCGTCATTGAGAACACCGACACCCGCTCGGGGGATTACAGCCGAACCCGTGACTTAGCCCGCCCCGGCCACGCCGATTACGCCGCCCACGTGCGCTACGGCGGGTTCAACGACTACCGGGGGGGCGGGCACTTTTCCGGGCGGCTCACCGCGCCCCTGGTGTTCGCCGGGGGCGTGGCCAAGCAGCTTCTGGCCCAAAAGGGCGTACAGGTAGGGGCCCATATTGCCACCATCTACGGCATTAACGACGACGCTTTGGAGGACTGGGAGTCCCTGCGGGCCTGCGCCTCCAAGGAATTCCCCGTACTCAACGACGCCGCCGGGGAGGAGATGCAGGCCGCCATCCTGGAGGCGAAAAACGAGCAGGATTCCGTGGGCGGCTCCATCGAGTGCGGGGTGTTCGGCCTGCCCGCGGGGCTGGGTTCCCCCGACTTTGGGCTCAACGCCGAGGGCATCTTTTCCCAGTACCTGTTCGCCGTTCCGGCGGTGAAGGCGGTGGGCTTTGGGGCGGGGGCGGCCTTTGCCCTCATGCGGGGCTCCGAGGCCAACGACCCGCTGTATATGGACGGCGACGGCTCGGTGAAGGCCGAGCAGAACTGCGCCGGGGGAATCAACGGCGGCATTACCAACGGAATGCCCCTGGTGTTTGAGGTGACCATGCGGCCCACCCCCTCCATCGCCCGCCGTCAGTTCACCGTGGACATGGCAAAGGGGATAAATGCCGAGCTGGAGCTCCAGGGCCGTCACGACCCCTGCGTGGTTCACCGGGCGGTGCCCGTCATCGAAGCGGCGGCGGCTTTAGCAGCCTGTGAGCTGGCAGGAATCTGAAAACAGTGAGGATTCAACTATGGATTTAAAAACTCTGCGTCAAACAGCTGAGGACGTGGTCATCCTCCCCGGTGCTGCCGTGACGGGGGACGTGACCTTCGGGCCGGACTGCTCGGTGTGGTTCAACGCCGTGATCCGGGGGGACGGCAAGCCCATCGTGCTGGGCCGGGGCTGCAACGTCCAGGACTGCGCCGTCCTCCACTCCGACGTATACCCCACTGTGCTGGGGGACTGCGTCACCGTGGGTCACGGGGCCATCGTCCACGGCTGCACCGTGGGGGACAACACCGTGGTAGGCATGGGGGCCATCGTCCTCAATGGCGCAAAAATCGGCCAAAACTGCATGGTCGGCGCGGGGGCTCTAGTCACCGGCAAGACAGACGCCCCCGACGGTTCCCTGCTGGTGGGAAATCCCGCTAAGGTGATCCGCCCGCTCACCCAGGAGGAAATCGTCGGTCTGCGGGAAAACGCAGAGCACTATATCGAACTGAAGGAGGCGTACCGCTGATGGACGATCTGCAATCCCTGCGTCGGGACATCGACGCCATTGACCGCCAGATGGTGGAGCTGTTCCGCCAGCGCATGGACGTGACCCGCCGGGTAGGCGAATACAAGCGGGCCAACGGCATCCCCGTGCTGGATCAGGAGCGGGAGAGGCAGGTGCTCCAGAACAAGGGCGAGCTGGCCGGCGAGGCGCTGCGCCCCGCCGTCATCACCCTGTTCCAAACCGTCATGGCCCTGTCCCGGCGGCAGCAGCGGGATCTGATGGGCCAGGGGCAGGATAATCCGGGCATCCAGCGTTGGCTGGATGCCAAAGCCGCCCAGCGCCAGCCTGTGGCCGCCCCCCGTGTGGTGTACCAGGGCGTGCCCGGAGCCTACAGCGAACAGGCGGCGCTGAACTTCTTCGGGGAGGGCGCAAATACCGCCGGACTGGAGCAGTTCGAGGACTGCTTTTTGGCCCTGCGGGAGGGGCGGGCGGACTACGCCGTGCTGCCCATTGAGAACAGCTCCACCGGAGCCATCCGGCAGATTTACGACCTGCTGACCCAGTACGAGTGCTACATGGTGGGGGAGACCACGGTGCGGGTAGAGCACTGTCTGATGGCCCTCCCCGGCGCGAGCCTGGACACCATTACCCACGTCTATTCCCACGAGCAGGGGCTGTTTCAATGCGAGCGCTACCTCAACGCCCACCCGGAGTGGAAGCAGGTGCCCCAGGCGGACACCGCCGGGTCGGCCCAGATGGTGGCGGATAGCGGCGATATGACCAAAGCCGCCATCTGCTCCGCCCGGGCGGCAGAGCTGTACGGGCTGGAGATCCTGGCCCACGCCATCAACCACAATACACAGAACACCACCCGGTTCGTGGTGGTGTCCCCCCGGCTGGAGCTGCGCCCCGGCGCGGACAAGATCAGCACCCTATTCGTCCTGCCCCACGAGGCGGGCTCATTACATGAGGTCCTAACCGTGTTCGCCGTCCACGGGCTGAATATGGTGAAGCTGGAGTCCCGGCCCCTGCCCGAGCGGAGCTGGCAGTATATGTTCTTCCTGGAATTCACCGGGGCCCCCGACGACCCGGCGGTGGGCGACGCCCTTCACGAGCTGGCCCAGACCACCGGGGAGTTCCGGGTGCTGGGGTGGTTCCGGTCAAATTTGGACTGAGGGATAGCGGACGGTCCACGAGCAGAGAGCGGCTGCCGCCCGCGCCCCGTAGCCTAAGGCAGTTGCTCTCTGCGACGGATCGTCCGCCGTCCCGGCCCGCATATGTCTGCCCTAAGGAGGGAGCCAAGTTTGAAAAACATTGTACTCATCGGCATGATGGGCTGTGGCAAAACCACCGTGGGCAGGCTGTTGGCCCGCCGCCTGGGCCGGGAGCTGGTGGACACCGATGCCCTCATTGAGGAACGCGAGAGCCGCTCTATCCCCGACATTTTTGCCCAGGACGGCGAGGGTCGTTTCCGCGCCCTGGAGCTGGAGCTGTGCCGGGAGCTGGACGAACAGCGCGACCTCATCATCGCCTGCGGCGGCGGCCTGCCCACCCAGGACGAGGCCATCGCCGCGCTGAAGGAAAACGGCGTGGTGTTCTGGCTGGACCGGGACCCCGGGAAGACCTACGACGCCCTGGACGTGTCCGGCCGCCCCCTGGCCCAGTCGGGACGGGAGGATTTTGTCCGGCGCTATCAAGACCGCGCCCCCGTCTACCGCCGCTGGGCGGACTACATCATCCCCTGCGCGGACGGCCCCAAGGCCGTTGAAGCCTTGATCTCCACCATCTATCTGGAGGTGTCCGAAGCATGAAATTCCTCATCATCAACGGCCCCAACCTGAACCTGCTGGGCAAGCGGGAGCCGGGCATCTACGGCGATCAGACCTACGAGGCTCTGTGTGCGCTCATCAAAGAACACGCCGCCGCCCACGGCTCCACCGCCCACTGCTTCCAGTCCAACCACGAGGGGGCCATCATCGACCAGATCCACGCCGCCGACGGGGTCTATGACGCCATTGTCATCAATCCCGGGGCGTACACCCACTACAGCTACGCCATTCTGGACGCGCTGAAGGCGGTGGACGTGCCCGCCTATGAGGTGCACATCAGCCACATCGACCAGCGGGAGCCCTTCCGTGCCGTGTCCGTCACCGCCCCCGCCTGCATGGGCCAGCTCTACGGCCACGGGTTTAACGGCTACCTCATGGCCATGGACCACTTTCTGGAGGGCGGCAAATGAGCTTGCAGGTCATCGGCGACCCGGTGCTCCACTCCAAATCCCCCGTCATTCACGGGGCCATGCTGGGGCTGCTGGGACTGGACATCGACTACACCGCCCATGTGGTGCGCCGGGGGGAGCTTCCCCAGTACTTGGCCTGGGCGAAGGAAAACGGCGTCACCGGCTTCAACGCCACCATGCCCCACAAGGAGGATCTGCTCCCCCTGCTGGACGAAATCGACCCCGCCGCAAAGGCCGTGGGCGCGGTGAATACCGTCTGCCTCCGGGATGGGAAATGGATGGGCTTCAACACCGACGGCGGCGGGGCCGTTGCCGCGCTAAAGGACAGCCTGGGCATTGACCCCAACCGGCTGACCGTCACCCTGCTGGGGGCGGGGGGCGCGGCAAAAGCCGTTGCCCTGGCGCTGTCCCAGGCGGGGGCGGAGCGGGTATGGGTCTGCAACCGCACTCTCGCCCGGGCCCAGGAGCTGTGCGCCCACGATCCCCTGGGGCGGCTGGCCCCCGCCGGGTTTGATACGGGCACCCTGCGCCGTATGGCAGGGCAGTCCCAGCTGCTGGTCAACTGCACCAACCTGGGGATGGAGGGCTGCCCCCACCAGTTCGAGGACTTCTCCTTCCTGGACGCCCTGCCTCCGGACGCCGGGGTGTTCGATCTCATCTACCACCCCGCTGAGACGGAGCTTTTAGCCCAGGCCCGCCGCCGTGGCCTGCGGACGCTGAACGGCCTGCCCATGCTGGTGAACCAGGCGGTGCTGGCGCTGGAGCACTTTCTGAACCGGCCCCTGGACCGCAGGGCTATGGCCGGGGCGGCCACTGCGGCCATAGCCCGGTCATGACAGGAGGAGTAATCCATGATAAAAAGAATCCTAATCATCATTGCGGCTATCGGCTTGGCTTTTGTGCTGCTGCTGGCGGTGTGTGCAGTCAACCACCAGATCCAGCTTAAGCGGGAGGAGCCTCTTTTCTCTCCCCTTGGCCAGACCGTCATGATCGACGGCAGGCAAATGAGCGTCTATGTGGAGGGCGAGGGCGAACACACCCTCGTGTTCCTGTCCGGCAGCGGCACCTGCTCCCCCATATTGGACTTCAAGGCTCTGTACTCCCGGCTTACCGATACCTGCCAAATCGCGGTGGTGGAGAAGTTCGGCTACGGGTTCAGCGACGTGACGGGCAAGAGCCGGGACGTTGACACCATCCTGGAACACACCCGGGCCGCGCTGACGGCGGCGGGGCTGGAGCCGCCCTACATCCTGTGTCCCCACTCCATGTCCGGGATCGAGGCGCTGTACTGGGCGCAGAAATACCCGGACGAGGTGTCCGCCATCGTCGGCCTGGATATGTCCACCCCCGCCGCCTATGAGGAGCTGAAAATCAGCGGGCCCCTCCTGCGGCTGCTCCAGTTTGCCGCCTCCGCGGGCATCACGCGGCTGATCCCCGGCCTTTCTGACAGCTATGCCATCCAAAGCGGGGCGCTGTCCGAACACGAAGAAGCCGTTTACCGCGCCATATTCTACCGCCGAACCATGACCCAGGACATGGTAAATGAGACTCAATGCATCAAGGATAGTGCAAAAACAGTGGCCGCGGGCGGGATTCCGCAGGTTCCCTTCCTGCTGTTTTGCTCCGACGGGAGCGGCGGCACCGGGTTCTCCAAGGAGAACTGGCGGGCCATTCAGACCGGGTTCGCCGCCCAGTGCGCCGATGCGCGGGTCATCGAGCTGGACTGCGGCCATTACGTCCACGATTTTGAATATGAGCGCATCGCGGCGGAAATCAAGGACTTTCTGAACAGATAAGGAGACGGCCATGGAGCTTTCAGCCAACGCGAAAATCAACCTCACCCTGGACATTTTGCGCCGCCGGGAGGACGGCTACCACGACCTGCAGATGGTCATGCAGGCCGTCACCCTGGCGGACGCGCTCACCGTCGCCCCCGCCCAGGGGGCGGAGGGCCAAGCCTCCTCCGACCTCCACTTCTTGCCCACCGGAGGCAAGAACCTGGCCCAGATGGCCGCCGCCGCCTTCCGTCAGGCCACGGGGCTGGGGGGCGAGGTGGACGTGACCATCCAAAAGCGCGTCCCCGTGTGCGCGGGGCTGGCCGGGGGCAGCGCCGACGCCGCCGCCGTACTGCGAGCCATGAACGAGCTCACCAGGGCGGGCCTCTCCCCCGCTGAACTGGCAAAGATTGGGGAAGCTGTGGGCTCCGACGTACCCTTCTGCGTGCTGGGCGGCACCGCCCTGGCCGAGGGCCGGGGGGAGATCCTCACCCCGCTCACCCCGCTTCCCCCCTGCCATATCGTCATCTGCAAGCCCCCCTTTTC
>CAMWRX010000047.1 GCA_947176765.1 uncultured bacterium | reverse complement strand
TTTACTACATTTTTTCCTCGGCGTTTTCTGACATTTTATCACTGGCGCTGACAGTGTCACCCCTGTGGCCGCCAGCGACCCCACCGGGATGCCAAACTGTCCGCACAGCAAAGCGGTCACCGCCTCCGGCGTCTGCTCCTCAACCCGAAGGAATGTGCTGTTTCGTGTTAAGTATAATCCCCTGTCATATGCTGTCACATCAACGGTTTTCCCCAGGCTGTCCCGGGTGCGCTCCAGGGCGTAGGCGTCCATAAGCAGATCGGAACCGCGCCAAAACTGCACCGAGCCGCCCAGCTCTGTGGGGACGCGGGGCAAGTGAATATCATCCTGGCTCATCACGGGGGAATAGCTCAGCGTCCGGGCGGCGTTACGGTAGTCCCCGCTCCAGGTGATGGAGCGGCACGCCTCGGTGATGTTGGCGGTGGTGCCGTCCGGGTTGGTGGCCCGGATCTTCACATATTCCTGTTCCATAGCTACCCTCAACTCCGCCCGGAAAGGGCAGCCTGTACCGCTGCCTGGGCAGACAGACCCACATTGAGCCCAATTGCCGCCCGTGCCTCCGCTTTCGCGACGCGCTCATCCACCGCCGCCTGCGCCCGCGCCGCCGCCTGGGGATCCAGACGATCTGTGAGCTCAATCGGCGTCGACAGGCCGGATGGTTTGTCGCCACTTTTGCTGGACGCGCTGCTTGCCCCAGATACCACTGGAGCCGGGGTGGCCGCATACCCCGCCAGCGCGTTCTTGTCCGGCAGGGTGAGCACTTGGCCGGGATAGATGAGATTGGGATTTTTGATGTCGTTGGCGGTGGCCAGCTTGTAGGCCAGGGAGCCGTCGCCATAGAATTTCTTGCAAATGGCCCACAGGCTGTCCCCCTTCACCACCGTGTAGCTGCCCGCTGTCTGGGGCTGGCTGGTGGCCTCCACCGCCCGACCGGTGTTCTGGGTCACCTTCTCCACCTGGACCTCATCCAGGTAACGGTATTCGTACAGCGGCAGCTTGCAGTTCACGTCGTTGGTGCCGTCAGCTTCACCGTACTCCAGCGGCCCCAGCAGCACTGGGGCATTGATGTCAGTGCCGGTGACGATGTACCGGCACACATTGGCGTCAGCGCTCCAGGCGGTGAGCTGTTCGATGTAGTGCTGGGGATCGGCCACCGCGCCAGCGGTCAAAAATGGGTAGGCGAGGGCGGGAAGCATAAACTCCAGCGTCCCGGTGAACAGCTCCTTCAGCCCCGGCAGGGCAATCTGCCCGGTCTGGGCCATGTCCAGCCGCTCCACCGCCCGCCCTGCCGTCATAGGGTAGCTAGACGGCGTCACCGGCAGGGTCAGCGCCTGGCCGGTGTCCGTGTTCTTCAGGATGATAATGCGCTCCATGGCGGGGCTCCTTTCTCTGCGCTATTTGGGCGCGGCGGCGGTGTAGGCCCGTTCCAGCTTGCGCACGATGATCTCCCAGATCTGATCGGCAAACTCCTCCGGGGTACCGATAAAATTGTTGCCAGTGATGGTAATCGGAGCGGGTGCTGTCCCCTGCCCCGCGTCCTGGGCCCTGGCCTCGCTGGCGGTGAGCACCCGCTCGTCCCGGTGGAGCAGCGCCGGGTAGTCGTCATAAGGGACACGGCCCAGGCCGTAGGCGTGGGTATAGGGGCCTAAGCCGCTATAAGTGAAGTGGCTGCTTCCCCCACCCACATAGGTCCCGCTCGCATAGGGAATGTGGGAGACATCCCAATCTGTGCCCTTAGCGGCGGTACTGCCGGAGTAGTTCCCGACAGCCCTGACCACCAGCCCTTTACTCAGCGCCTGAGCCAAGTTATAGCTGGCCTGTGTAGCTTCCGTAAGCCCCGCCGTATTCTCTCGGATGGCCTCGATCTCGTCCAGTTCGATGTCATTGAGCCGCGATACTTCATCGCTGTTGTCAAAGTAGGCTTGCCCCAATGCCTCGGTCTGCTTATACAGCGATTCCAGCTCCGCCCCGGCCTCCCAGTCGGTTCTACCGCTCTCCTCATACCGAGACATCAACTCCGCGTACCGCTGGGACATCTCGGTCAGATCGTTTTGCTGGGTCACATCAAGCTTATCCCACAGCTCACCCTTCTCGCCCGTTGTCACCATAGCCTTGACTTCCCGCATATACTGCTCCTGGAGATTTTCCTTCCGGGCCTGATTCTCCCCCATGATGCGGTTGATCTCACCGATGGCGTCACCCAACTCGCCGTCCAGAGCGTCCATCTCCGCCTGGATGCCCTCTTTACGCAGATCGTTATAGGCGTCGCCGCCTTTGGCCTGCAGCGCTACCAGCTCCCCCAGGGCGCGGCTGAGGCGCTTGACCTCATACCTGGCCGTGGGCAGATTCTTCTGCACGTCCTCCGCCTCTGGGCGGAGCATCTGATCCAAAAATTTACTCATAGCGTCCTCCTTACTGCGGCTTCACCACGTCCAGCCACTCCCGCTTGGTGAACGTGAAGGGATGGGTGCCCTTACCCATCTGCCCATGCTGGAAGTCCATGATGGTCTCGTCGTCAAAGCTGACGTTATACAGCGCCACCCGCTCCGCGCCGAAGGCGTCCGGATCGGCCAGCTTGGCCACGATGGTGGCCCGCACGTCATGGCCCTCCATCAGGGAATCGGCCTGGGAGATGTTGCGGGTGTATACCTTGGCCACGGAGATGGACCCGGTGCCCTTTACGCTGGTCACCTTGGAATCCTCCGCCATTGCCCCGCACATATTGACCGGGGACTTATTGTAGCTGAACTTGGCCTGGAAGCCGGACAGCTCCGCCCACTTCTCATTGTTGACCCAAACCTCCCCCCAGGTGCCCGACATTACCCGGTTGGCGGGGATCATTGCCTCTGGCATTTGTCATTCCCTCCTTGAATTATTCAGATCTCCACTTCAATGAAGATGTCCTCGATGGCGTCCAGGATCTTGCACCGCACCTTGATGAACACATGGGAGCCGGTGTCCGCCTCCCGGATCTGCTGTTCCGTCATCTCGTCGGTGTTGGTGCCCCGGCTCATCAGGTACTGCTCGATGGAATCAACGTCCAGATCCACCGTGTACCCCGGCTGAACCAGCTGGCTCTGCTCCAGGCCCATGAAATAGCCCCGGATGGCGGTGATGAGCAGCAGCTTGTTGTCATACGTGTTGGCAAACTTGCCCACGTAATCGTCCTCCGCCGTGGAGGTGATGTCGGTGCGGATGAGATCCATGATCTCCACGATCTTGATCTTCTTGAAGCTGTCCAGCATTCCCTGGGAGGTGGTCACCAGGGAGGTCACCGCCCTGTTCAGCTTCACCTTCCGCCCGTCCCACTTGAGGGCCAGCTCGCCCTTGCCCACTGCCTCGTCGGACTCCTCACGGTTGAGCCGTGCGCAGTCGGACAGCTCCGGCAGCGGCGCATAGGTGGCGGCGATCTTCATGGGCGTACCCGCCAGCAGCCCCGCGATCCGGGAACAGTACTCCGCCGTCGTCCACACCGTGGTGCCGTCGGTCATGGCGTCGCCGGTGAAGTTGACGATGGCGTAGTTGTCCGCCCGGTGGTTAGGCAGCACCGCCTTGTACTTGGCCCCATCGTTCATCCGCCGGCTCTTCACCCAGCTGGCGATTTCAGACGCATCTTCCTTGGTGCAGTCCGCCGGGCCGCAGATGTAGTCGAACTCGTAGGTAGCCATGTAGTCCAGGGCATCGGCCAGCTTGCCGCCCGGGGCCATGACGTACACGATCACCTTCTTGGCCGGGTTCACATAGCCCAGGAACGTGCGTTTGATATAGTCCTGGGTCTCTTTACCCAGAGTGTCCGGGGTCTGGTTGGCCTGGGTGATGGCGAAGGGCACTACCTCCGCCGCGTCCCGGACGATGAGGGCCACCGTGCCCTTGTCGCCCCGAGTGATGGCGCTGATCCCCAGTTCAGTAAAAGTTACCGAGATCTGGGGGCTTGTCAGTTTAGCCATGTGTTGTTACCTCCTGTTTGATGTGCAGCGTGCCCATATCAGGCGGCTGCTGGATTTCCATAAATTCCTGCCGGCCCAGCGTATAGCTGAGCGTGACCGTGACGGCGGCGAAGTCCAGCCCATTTTCCATCTCCCCCTCGTCCAGCACATGGGGGGCCCGATCCTTTACCTTGACATACCCCGGCAGGAATAACCCCAGCAGAATCATCTGCCGGCGGGTCAGCTCCTGGTCGTCCTGCTGGTGGTAGGGATCTACCTCCGTAAAAGTGGTCACGGTGATCTGGGGCCGCAGTTCCACCGTGCCGCAGCCGAAGTTGGGATAAATCTTGCCGCCGGAGATCTCCACCAGGTTGCTGGGACGCTGGAAGTCCGCGGGGGTGTAATCCCGGTACACCGGCTCCCCGGGAAATGCTTTTTCCACCAGCGCCGCGACGGCGTCGGCGATGTCGTTGTTCTCATACTTACAGCACTGATCCCGCAGTTTGCCCTGTGTCACCTGTTTGGCGTATACGCTCACCGGGTGGTGCAGCCCGGACTTCCATCGTTCCGCCACGTCTATCACCGCCTAATCACCAAAAAGATCATCCTGCCCTTCCCTACTGGGAACCGACGGCACCAGCAATCCGCACCGGCTGCTGATAGTCAAGCCCAGATCCCCAGCAGCCGCACGGCACTGGCGGAAAAACCGATCCTGCATCGAAGCCAGTTTGTAGGCGGCGTCGACATTCCCTGCATTCATTGCAGCCGTCAGCCGCACAGACATTCGCAGATAATGGGACTCCGCAATGAGATACCGGGCCAGCCCATCGGAATCCAGGTTTGTCATTACCCCCAGATCCGTCATAGCCTTGGCCACTTCGTCAAACTTTTCCCGCAGCGACTCAGGCAGATAGGGCGGCGGCTTGATTTGCCCTGTTTTTGAAGGTCTTACTTCCATAGCCTCCCGGGCACTCAGTTCATCCTTGCTGTAATGCCGACTTCCCTTGGCTCTCAGCACAGCCGTCGGCTGTCTTTGTCTGGGCATCAACTGCAATCCTTTCTGCTTTTTCACCAGTCAGCGCTTCCCACCTGGCAATCATCACATCTACATACCGAGGATCTAACTCCATGAGCCGTGCAGTCCGGCCTGTTTTCTCGCAGGCAATCATAGTTGATCCGCTTCCTGCAAACAGATCCAGCACCACCGCACTCGGCCTTGTAGAGTTGCAGATCTGATAGGCAAACAGCCGCACCGGCTTCATCGTAGGATGCTCTGCATTCCGCAGAGGTCTATCAAAATACAGCACTGTCGTCTGCCGGCGGTCAGAGGTCCACAGATGCGCCCTGCCATCCTTCCATCCATACAGACAGGCCAGATGATCCTGGTCATGTCGCTGTCCTTCGTCCAGAATGGCTGTGTCCGGATCTGTCTGACCGTGCAGGCACGGCTCATGCTGCCATTGATAGTCCTGACGGCCCAGAGACCCGTGTTGTTTCACCCAGATCAGGCATTGCCGCACCTTCAACCCAGCCGCGGCGCAAGACTGCCGGAACGCCAGTCCGGGCAGGGAATCCGCGTGCCAGATGTAAAAGCTGCTTCCCGGGGCAAGCGCATCCTTTCCGCAGGAAAACGCAGCTGTGAGGAACCCGGTAAAGTCCTCCTGGGATGAAAAATCATCGTTCATGATCTTCAAGGCGTCTTCTGTCGCTCCCGTGTAATTCACGTTATAAGGCGGGTCGGTAAGCAGAAGATCCGCACGCTGACCGGACATCAGCGCGGCCACATCCTCCGGACTCGTGGCATCGCCGCACATCAGCTGATGCCGGCCCAGCCGGTAGACCTCTCCCCTCTTGGCTCGGGGCACCCGAGGCAGGTCAATCGTGAAGTCATCTTCTTCCACATCGGTTGAATCCGGAATGCACAGGTCCTCGGGAGCAAAGCCCAGCCCCTCAATGTCAAAGCCCAGGCTTTCCAGCTCCGCCAGCTCGGACGCCAGCAAGTCCTTGTCCCATGCCGCCAACTCTGCCAGCCGATTTGCCTTCAGCCGGTAGGCGCGGCATTGCGCCTCTGTCAAGTGGTCTTCCCGTACACATGGGATCTCCGTCATTCCTTCAGCTATGGCCGCCCGCAGCCGCGCTGCGCCGTCCACAACCCACCCCTCAGCATCAATCAAAACAGGCGCTAAAAAACCAAACTCCCGAATACTGCCACGAAGCAGATCCATCTGGACATCATCATGCAGATGGGGGTCATGTTCCCGCTCATGCAGGTCGCTTACTTTCCGAAGTTCAAAAGAAATCGTCTTTTCCACTCTGTCCTCCATTCAGTCTCCAAACAGGTCATCCGCCTGCTTCTCACCAGCCGACGCGGCCCGCCGCTGGGCCAGCCGGACACGTCCGCTGGGTGTCAACCCAAGCTTGTCAGCGTACTGGAGGACGTTCCGCTCCAGGGCCTGGAGCTTCCCGGTGAGCGTGTCCAATTTGGACACCGCCTCTACCAGCTCATCCGGCGTCATGGCCGGGGTGCCCTTCGCGGACTCCTCCCACTCCTGGTCGGACAGGGCGGCGTCGCTCTTGCGCCGCTTAGCCCCGTTCTCCACCGCGTCCTGTACCCCCAGCCGGGCCATGAGCTGATTGACTAAAAGCGTAGTCTGATCCCGCCGGGCCAGCATGGAGCAGTACCCGGCCAGCACCGTGCTGTCCAGATCGTCCAGCAGCACCAGCCCTTCCATCTGCTTGAGCGTTTGGTTCCAGTAGGCGTTGGCCCGCTTGTTGGAGCTGACAATGGCCGGCTTTTTCAGTTTGGGATCCCGGCCCCGATCTGGCAGCACACCGGCCTCGGCCTGCTCCCGAGCCTCACGCTCCTCCCGGGTAAAATGCTTGGTCATATTTTCGGCTGGTTTCGCCGCCGTCGGCATGGTCTCACCTCCAAGGCCGCCTCAAAACTTTGATCGGGGAATTTTTCTTATGTGCGAGGGCTGCCGGGGTCTTCCGCCCCAACCCGCAAAACTTTTTCGGGGTGGGGGGCGGCCCCGTAGGGGCCGTATCCTGCTACAATCACCGTCCTGAGGGCATAAGGGCAGACACGCGCCCCCGCAGGCGGGCGGACGTAGCTTCCGGCAAAAATTAACGTGCAACTTCGCGCCGTTTTTGCCACAGATCCAGCATGGTTTTCCGTGCGTGGCACGAGTGGCACAGGCTCTCGTGATTGCCCGGGTCGATGAACAGCGCCCAGTCCCCCTTGTGATCCCGGATATGATCCACGTCGGTAGCCCGGGTGCGGATACCACGTCGGGCGCACTCCCGACAGAACGGCTCACGCAGCAGCTGGGCGGGGCGCAGATCGTCTGTCCACACCGACAGGTTGTACCAGCCATGCCAGGCGGCGGACTCCCTACGGGGAGCCTGCTTAGGCTTGTGCTTGGCGCACCAGCCGTCCCGGGTCAGCTCTGGGCAGCCAGGGTGGCGGCAGGGACGCAGCGGCTTTTGTGCCATGGGCTATCACCTCCAGGCAAAACAAAAACGCCAGCGTCCACAACGCAACCTTTCGGTTGGTCATGGGCTCTGGCGTTTAACGCTCTGGCCTCTCTCGATATTCAGGATCACTTCACTGCGACACGTTCGGCAGTACACTGGGAGCCCTGTCGCTTCCGTTTCGGGATCGATCCGAATCAGGCGATGGTTCCGCTTGCACACTGGGCAAGTCACCCATCCGTCCTTCACTGTCAGTTTACCACATTCCCGCCGTTCTTGCAATGCCTTTTCCCCCATTTCTATTCACTGTGTTGTTTCTTTAATACTTGTTTCAAGGTAAAAAATTATTAAGCTTCTTCGGTTTTCGCCCTTTCGTGTAACTATACCCCGGCGATGCCTCATCTGGGAACAACAGGTACCGAGCCCCGATGCAGTCTGCGAAACCGTAGGGGTTGCGCTCGGAGAACTGCACGTAGTCCACCGCCCCGGGCGGCGCGGACAGGGTCACGCTGTCGCTGGGTATATCAATGTACTCCACCTCATACTTGATCAGGTTCCTGCTGGGCGACCAGACCTTCTCCCCCGGCTTGGCCCGCCCAAACTCCCGGGCCTCCTTGGTCAGATACTTGGCCAGCTCCCGGTAGTAATGAACGTCCACCGGCTCGATTCGGACGTACCCCCCATACGGCCACAGGCTGCGGATCTCCTCCAGGTCTCCCGGCCCGCACCCGTTGATCACCATGTGGTTGTGGAACCGCTTATCCTCCAAGCGCCCATCTCCGCCGAAATATTCATCATCCGCTTTTCCATGCCAGCCTTCCGCAACGTAGACATACCTCAGCTCCTGTCCACGTTTTCGTCGGACATCGCGAAGTTTGCGCAGATATTTATAGCAGCACTTTTTCGTCTCGGCCTTGTTCCTTGGGAGGTGGGCATTATCATAGGTGCCAGTAACTACATAATCCCGGCTCCGATAGTTGGCGGCCAGTTTCAACTCCAACTCCCGCCAGCTACACTTATCGTTATAAAACTGCTGGGCGGCACAGGTGGCGCAGCAGCGGCCAGACCGCCGCTGCCGCACCAGGGCCTCCTCCGGCACCGTGCCGATGATCTCAAAATTGAGCAGACCGGCCTTGATATGCTTGATTGCTCTCGCCATCCCATCACCTCCGATCCTTCCTTGTGCCCGATGTAGATTGCGCAACAGCCACATCGAGTGGCTGCGCGCAATTTAATTCTGCATGACCGCTCGATGCGGTCATTGCAGAATCGCTGGACACAAATCCTAACTGCTCGTCCTCCTCCACCTTGACCCGCAGCACCTGGACATTGCCCAGCGGTTCCAGCCTCATGGCTGCGGCCTCTTTCACGGCCAGCGGGCCCAGGCCCCAATCATCAATGGCAACGGCCAACAGTACGCGGCTCATGAGGTGGCCTCCTCCATTTCTGAAATGATGACCTGTGTCATCGGCTCGAAATTCATCCATAGGACTTCTCGGCGCTTGGTAGAGTTCTGTGCTATGGTCGTGGTCTCCTCCCGATACCAGCCGCGCAGGGCATCGTCATACAAGTCGCTCTCATACCCGGACAGGATGACGGGCCCCTTGTGTGCCCTCAGCGCGTCCAGAAGATCCCGGTGGTCCGCATCGGTCATCTCCTGACGGTATTGCTTCCCGTGCCTGGTATCCAGGAGATACGGAGGATCTGCGTAGATCAAGACATTTGGGAAATTGAACCGGGAGATCAGCTCCACCGCTGGGCGATGCTCAATCTGTACTCCTCTCAACCTCTCTGCCGCTTCAAATATCACCCCGGGGGTCTTACACCAGTATTTTGCTGCATATGCTTTTTCCCGGCCCTGCACATCGTTCTTCCATCCGACCCGTTCGCCGGTGGTGCGAAAGCCATGGCCCATCATCATCCTGACGTAGAAGTCCACCGCCCGTTGGAATGGGTCTTCCTCTGTGTACTGAGCCGCCCATGCCCGGTCATAGACCTCACGAGCGTACGGCGTCCAATGGATAGCCTGAGCCAATCGCTCTGGATCTGTACGAATCCAGTAAAACAGGTTCACCACATCCCCGTCCAGGTCGTTGACCGTCTCAATAGCGCTGCGCCCTTTGGTGAACAGGACCGCTCCAGATCCAAAGAACGGCTCCAGATAGCTGTGGTGCTCCGGAAAGTGGTTAATGATCCAGTGGGCAAGGGACCACTTCGCACCAGGATACTTGATGACGGCGTTCATGCCCCCTCCCGTGTGCGGGCCTCCGGCCCGCTTAGGGCTTGGGCGGCTTCGCCGCCTAACGCCTCCGGCTTGCGGCGGTAGAGCGTCAACCGCCTTTGCTCAACATTCCTCTCGTGCCGACATCCGTCCTCTGTAAATAGGAAAAATGGGACACCAGCCCACTTTCCACTGGAGTGCACTGATATAAGCCCCCAGCATTGATAGTAGCTAGACCACACCGGCTCTCCATCCATCTCCCGCAGCTCCTCCAGGGTCAGCGGGGTGTTGGACTCCTGCGCGGCCAGTCGTTCCACATCGTCCGGCATCAGCCCGGTGTCCTCGTAGCGGGACAGCCTGGCGCGTATCTCCGCCATAGCCCAAAGCGCCCGGTAGAGGATACCCAAAACCCCTTCGACCTCATCCACACCGTAATACAGCCAGTCTGCCAGGAAGTCAGACAACTCTTCGTCACTGCACTTGTCGCAGCACTGGCAGCAGTAATTGAAATTCCAGGGCCCCTTGTCCATGATCCGCCGCTGCATGGCCTCCCGGTTGAGGCACGGCCCGTTGCCGTAGGTTTTGCACTGGATCTTCTCCGCCTGGGCAAGGCTTTTCCCATAGCTTGTGACTTCGCTCTCATACACTGAGGTGGGATACTCTCCCTGCTTTTTCAAGCCGTCAAAAATAACCTGCTGACGCTCAGCGGGCATCTGGGCCAGGGCGTAGGCCGTGGCCTCGGCCAACTTCCCCTTCTCATAAGCGGGCCGCCATGGCTTGGCCAGGTTATCCCCGATCACCTTCAGCCGGGCCAGCTTGGACTTGGACACCTTGCAGGCCTCCGCCACATGGTCCCGCATCCTGCCAGGGAACTCGACTCCCTCCTCCTGAAGCTGGTACAGCAGATCGTTTACCCGTTCCGCCTGTTTGCCCAGCTCAAAGGAGGTCAGTTTGCGCGTATCGGAGTTGGCCATGATAAGCCGCAGCTCCTGGAGGGCATCGGACTCCTGCCCCCGCTCCACGATGCACTGGATATTCCGCAGCTCGCCGTGGCCGTCCATCACCAGTTTACGCACGGCGGCGCGGCGGCGGTGGCCGGAGACGATGACATACCGCCCCGGCTCCTCCCCGGGCCGCACCCGGATGGGCTGCTGGAGGCCCAGCAACTCGATGTTGGCCGCCAGCTCATCCAGGCCGGACAGCTCGTAGAAATTGCGGGGGTCGTCGTCAATGCGGTCGATGTCAATGTACTCGATCTGTTCACGGGCAGTCGGCAGACTGCCGGATGTGTCCGAATCGGACACATTTCCAATGGCCGGCGTCTTCGGCTGCGGCCGCCTGCTTATCAGATTCATCACCGTCGCGGTCTTGGCGGTGTTTTTATTCGATGTTCCCACGGTATGTACCTCCAAATCAAATCTTAGTGTGTAAAGGGAATATCCTTATCCTTTACCTTCACTTCTTGGTATGCCTTGGCCCGGTTAGCCTGCTGAACGGCCCGCCCCTTGGCTGCCAGCTCCGCCGCCACCGAATAATCCGGTTCAGGTGCCAGCTCCACCATGGTCTGGGTGTCGCCATAGAAGGCAAGCTCCACCGCGGCGCGGGACCCCTCTTTGTTTTTCCCGACTTTAAACATTCGGTTGGATTTGTTGTTGTTGGGATCCATTGGCCAAACCAAGAACGCCACATCCGCGTCCTGCTCCAGCTGACCCGATTCTTTGAACGAGTGCATGGTAGGCGCGACATAGTCGCCGCTCCCCTTCTCCTTGTCCGGGCGGGAGAGCTGGGCCAGGGCCACCACCGCTGTGCCGGTGCTTTGAGCAAACCGCTTCAGCCGCTGGCTGACCTCCGTTACCACGATGCGCGGATTGTCGGTGCGCATCCCGGCCACCGTGAGCTGCTGGACATAATCCACGTAGATTACCTGATAACCGTGGCCAAGAGCATCGGCGGTGATGTCGTCTACCGTGGAGCCCGACGCCCGGATGACATCAAAGGGGCAGACCGTAGCCACGCAGTTGGACGCCTCGGCGAATTTCTCCCACTCGTATGTACTAAACGTCCGGGATTTGATTTGACCCATGGACACCCTCGCCAGAGAGGAAAACATACGATCCGCCATTTTCTCCGGCTTAGTCTCCAGGCTGTAGTAACCCACCTTGTACCCGGCCCTGGCCTGGGTCATGGCCATGAGGATGGACAGCAGCGTTTTGCCCGAGGAAGCGTACCCACCCAGCAGGATCATGTCGCCCAGCTCTGCGTAGGTGGCCCGGTCTGCGGTGGGGATCCCCCAGGGCAGATATTTGGGCTTGTCCTTGCTGTTCATCCGCTCCCAGAAATTAGCGGCCAGCTCCGGGCCGGTCATGCGGGGCATACGGTCCGTGGCGGACAGCGCTGAGGACATTTTGCGCACCAGCGGCTCGGCGTCCTCCAGATCCACGCATTCGAGGATCTGATTTGCCAACGCCCGGATTCGGTACAGCGTGGCGGAATTCCGCACTATGGGTATATACGACTCCACGTTGGCGGCGGTGGGCGTGATTTCCATGGTCTCCCTCACCCAGCCCGTGTACTTGTCCCCACCCTTCATGGCGTCCACCACCGTCACCGGATCGACGGGCCGCCCCTCCTGGATCAACTTCCGGATAGCGGAAAAAGTGGCCCGACAAGTGCCGTCCACAAAGTCATCCGGCGTCAGCTTGGACAGCACCAACGGCACGCAGCGGTCATCGATGAGCATGGATCCAATGACGGACAGTTGGGCGTTTAGCCCGCCAGAGAGGGCCAGATCAAGCTTATCCACGCTTGTGCACCCCCATTTCCCGCAGGATGTTGCATACAGTGCTCCTGCCACACCCCAGCTGCCCCGCGATCTCCAACTGGGTCATCCCCAGCTGTCCGTACAGATAGGCCACCTGGAGCGAACTCACTTTGCGTTCCCGCTTCTTCTGCGGCGGGCCCTCCACCCAGCACTTACATCGACTGGGGCTGTTCTGACACCGGGCCTGACAGGTCTTGTCGGAGCAGTCGGCGCAGCAGGGCTTGTCCGGCCTTTTGCAGCCAACGGCAATCTTGCAGCGTCTCATCACAGCACCTCCAGATCCTTCACCCGGCCGCTGGATCTCTGAGGTTGGGAATTGCGCCGCTGTTCCCAGGTACGCACTGCTGCCTTCCAGTCCTTCATGGGCGAACGTCCCACTACCCAGCCCTTAGAGGCGTAGTAGTCCACAAACGTCTCTGGATCAATGTTGTTTCCCCGTTCACGGCAGTAAGCCCGCACCTGTTCCACATCAGGGGGAACAAAGCGCCCCCGACCAGTCTTGCGCCCAGGCTTGTCCCCCGGTGCAGGATCAGACACCGCGCCGTCCCCCTCTGGGGGACTATAGGGGGAATCTTTTTTATTTCTTTTTTGTTTATTTATATTACATATAACCTCCTCATTTTCAGGGAGGGGTATCCCCGTTCCCGGGGAGGGGTATGCTCGTTCTGAGGGAGGGGTATCCTTATTTTTAGGGGGAGGCCCCTCCCTTCTCATAGTCTTGGCACTTTTCATGATCGGATAAATATAGCGACGCAAAACTTCATGCGTGCCCTCTTTGTACTCGATCTCTGTCTCAATATGGCCCCGCTCCTCCAACAAAGACAGCAGAGCTGAAACCCGTTTAGGCGACACGCCCAGATCCTCGCCCAGTTCTCGGTTGGTTGCCCATGTGTACGCATAGTTATTGCATCGCCAAGTAATGACGCCATATAGCATCTGGGCCGATAGGGGCAGCTCAGTATCCAGTTTCACCACAGAGGGAATGACGACAAACATACCGCCCGCCTCCTTGGCGTTGCGCATAATTTCTTCCCTGGTCATCAGCTCAGACCCCCTTGCAAACTGGACATTTCTGTGGTATAATACTTATGTTCTCACGGTAAGCAATGCTTACCTGCCCTCGGCGGGGCCTCCAACCCGCCGGGGGCTCTTTTTGTCTCTGTACCGAAATCATCCTGCCGCCTCCATTTCCGGCTCGTCACAGTTTTCTGTGCGCACAGCTTTCAGCTCACCCTTGAGGCCGAGGTTTTCCAGATTGGCCTGGTATATGTACAGCATCGCCCGGCCAAACACATCCATTGAGTTGTCATTCATACGATCCCCTCCTGTCAGGTCTGCTTCATGCTATGCGCGGCCATGATTGTCCTATCCCCTGGGCACAGCCGTCAACGCAATGGCCGCAGCGGCAATGGTCCGAATGCGCTCCACCACATGGTCAAAGCGCTCCCGCTCATTCTCCGAGATCACGCCGTCTCGGGCAATGTCAATGAGTTCCCGATCCAGTTTGTCATCAGCGAAGGCGTACACCGCATCGATCAGGGTGAGCACCGCCTCCGGCAGAATCATGGTCTGGACATCGGGCAGTAAATCCCGAGCAAGCTGGGTTGAGTTGCGAAGATGCTGAACCGCCAGCAGCTGGGAGTTATACACCGTCACCATGCGGTCGGCCACATCGTTGGGCGGCAGGCGCAGTCCGGCCTCATAGTCCGCCAGGGAACGCGGTGACAGCCCCAGCAGCTCCGCCGCCCGCTCCTGGGTCAGACCCGCAACTTTTCGGGCGGTTTGGTAGATATTTGTGCAGTCGTTCTGCATGGTAAAAACCTCCTTGGGGTGGTATGCTTAACTCAGGGGTCAACCGACCTCCTCCAACGGCACAAACAGGTCGTCGATGGAACAGCCCAGCACACGGGCCAGCCGGGGAAGCTCGCGGGCCTTGGGCAAGGCCACCTCGGTTTCCCAGTTGGATACCGCAGTCTGGAGTACCCCCATATGCGCCGCAACCTGCTTCTGCTGGAGGTTTGCCGCCTCCCGCAGTTCTCTGATTCTCATGACCACGTTGGTCACCTCCTTTCGCTATTGCCCCTTCCCCGCCGATATGGTAGAATTTTGGCGGGGAAAGGGGGTGAAATAAATGCGCCGATATGTGAAACGAGTTACTGGCAACTGCCCAGAAGTGGGGAAAACACTTTCTGTTGCAATCACCTTTGAAGAAATACAGATGTGTGGAACCCAAGGGGGTGTCAAGACTGTGGGTTATGCTTGCGAATATCGCACTGAGCATGGATGCAGTAGCTGCGGTCCATTGGGCCTTGACTGTCCCCTGTTCAAAGAAGGAAAGCGCCAAACGTTCTAAGCAGTCAGGGGCGGCAAAGCTGCGGACTGACACCAGTGGCTTCGAAAATTGGTTTCATTGTTTCGACCCAGTCAATGACACCATTGGTTAGCTTACAGGCATGAACCTCTGAGCACTCAGCGCAGACAGCGGCCCACTCAACAGGCTGCTGTCTGCAAGCGCTCTCATGAGCGGCCACAAAATGTCGGGCTGCACAGACCACAGCAATCGTGGGGATGGTTATGGTTTTTTCATCTGGCATACTCCTCACCCCCCTTCCGGCTCATTTCAAGTATCTTGAATTCACGCTCCGATATTACATCAACTTACTTGAATTGTCAAGATATTTTTTCAATTTTCTTGAATCAATATTTACACGGCTTAAAATATCAGTTATCTTGATATCAGGAGGGTTGAAAAATGAACAGGATAAAGGAGCTTAGAGCCGCCAATAACGTAAAGCAAGCGGATTTGGCGGCTGCGATATGCGTTAGTCAAGCGGCATTATCGGGCTATGAAACCGGCAAATTTCAAGCAGATATAGATACATACAAGAAAATTGCTGCTTATTTTGATGTTTCCCTTGACTATCTGCTCGGCATGACTCCCAACAAGGGGTTTGATGCTGGACATTTCAATGTCCCCGTCCTCGGCGATGTCGCAGCTGGCATCCCCATCGAGGCCATTACCGACATCGTGGATTACGAGGAAATCGACGCTGCCCTTGCCCGCACCGGCGATTTCTTCGGGCTACGGATTAAGGGCGACAGCATGGAGCCCCGGATGAAAGAGGGCGATGTGGTTATCGTCCGCCAACAGGATACCGCTGAAACCGGGGATACAGTGGTGGTGCTGGTCAATGGAAATAGCGCCACCGTGAAGAAAATAAAATATGGGCCGGACGGCATCACACTCCTGCCGACCAACCCAACACATGATCCGTTATTTTACAGTGCCGCCGAAGTGGAGCAGCTCCCCGTCCGGGTGATCGGGCGCGTGGTGGAACTCCGGGCGAAATATTAAATGTGCCCAAATTGGGCACAAGGAGGATAATGGTATGAGGAAAACACATACTATTCTTTTGATTTCTGCATTACTCATTTTGATTTTGGCTGGCTGTTCCCCCAGCGCGCAAAACAAGGAACAACAGGCATCCGCTGGTGTTACCAACAAAACACCAGAGAACAATGCCTCTATGACAACTGAGGAACGCAATGCCCTCAATTCTGCCATGAATTATCTACGGGTTTCCGCTTTTTCTTACGATGGTCTCATTGGTCAGTTAGAATTTGAGCAATTTTCTCACGAAGCCGCTGTTTTTGCAGCTGACAATTGTGGTGCTGATTGGAATGAACAAGCAGCTTTATCTGCCAGAAATTATCTCCGAACCTCTGCCTTTTCTTATTCAGGGCTCATTTATCAATTGGAATATGAAGGATTTACAACTGAGCAGGCCACATATGGTGTTGACATTTGTGATGCAGACTGGAGCGAACAAGCTTTAAAAAAAGCAAAAAGTTATCTGCATTCCTCGGCGTTTTCCTATACTGGACTGATTTCTCAGCTGGAACATGATGGGTTCACTACTGAGGAGGCTACTCATGGAGCAGACAACTGTGGAGCCGATTGGAACGAGCAAGCAGCCAAAAAGGCCAAAAGCTATCTGCGTTCGGGGTCGTGGTCCAGAGAAAAACTTATTAGTCAGTTAGAGTATTCTGGTTTCACCCATGAGCAGGCTGTCTACGGTGCGGAGCAAAACGGGTATTAACTTATGCCCCACGAACTGCACAAGTTCCGTTCCTAGGAAGCAGCAAAATAAAATGTGTCCGAATTGGGCACAACAATGTGTGGCATACATGGTATAATGGACTGAGAAACCAAAAAGGAGGGCTCAGTATGGAGTTAGTAATCAATCTGTCCTGGGACGCTGACGCCTGCGTCTGGATCGCGGAGAGCGACGACGTTCCCGGCCTGGTGATGGAATCCGGCTCCTTCGATGCGCTGATCGAGCGCCTGCGCTTCGCCGTGCCAGAGCTGCTGGCGCTGAACGGCCCCGCCAAGTCCCCGCTGCGGCTGAGCTTCATCTCCGAGCGCCACGAGCAGGTGGCCATATAATGGCGGAATACGAGAAAGCCGTCCGGGAAATCCTTGCCGCCAACTCCTGCACCTTCGTCAGACACGGCAAAGGAGATCACGATATTTGGTACAGTCCCATCACCCAACGCCACATCACAGTGGACAGCAAGATCAAGTCCCGTCACACCGCCAACGCGATTATGAAACAAAGCGGGATCGACCATCGCTTCCGCTGAAAAATGTGTCCGAATCGGGCACAACGTCTCAGAACTTGAATAAGTAAACCCGCCCCGGTGCCAGCCACACCGGGGCGGACGCGCAGAGAGGTGAAATTGTGAAGCGAGTATTCCTGTACGCCCGCGTCTCTACCGAGGAACAGGCCATCCACGGCTTGTCCATCGAGGCTCAGACCGCCGCGCTGGAGGAGTGGGCCAGGGCCAACAGGCATAAAGTAGTTGGCCTATACATCGACGCCGGGATCTCCGCTCGGAAGCCCGCCAGGAAACGCCCTGAGCTGCAGCGCCTCCTTGCCGATGTCCAAGCAGGAAAAGGCGAACTGGTCGTATTCACCAAGCTGGATCGCTGGTTCCGCAACATCGCCGAATATTACAAGGTTCAGGAGATCTTAGAGCGGTGTCACGTGGACTGGCGCACCATCCATGAGGATTACGACACTTCCACCGCCTCTGGCCGGCTGAAAATTAACATCATGCTGTCTGTGGCCCAAGATGAGGCGGACCGCACCAGCGAACGGATCAAGGCCGTTATGGAAGTCAAGCGGAGCAAATTGGAGCCGCTCACCGGCTGCTGCCCTTTCGGGTACAAAATCGAAGGCAAGCGCTTTGTAAAGGATCCAGAAAATGAGGCGGCGGTTTCCGCCTTTTTTCAAAAATACCTGGCCTGCGGGTCGCTCACAAGGACCTTTGACTACATCCGAGAAAACTTTGGTCTGTCAATGAACTACCAAAACACATACAAGATGCTGAAAAACCCCTGCTATTATGGCCACTACTTCGGGGCAGACGGCATGACCCCAGCGTATATCACCAAAGAGGAATTTGACAAAATACAGTCAATGCGGAGGCGCATCGTGAGAAAGACAGAGAACAACCGGGTCTACATCTTCTCCGGGCTTATCAGCTGCGGCGAGTGCGGACGGCGGATGGGCGGCCGGGTAAACACAAACCAGGAGTCCTATTATTATAATTGCGCCTCC
Organism: uncultured bacterium; assembly: GCA_947176765.1. Taxonomy (GTDB): domain Bacteria; phylum Bacillota; class Clostridia; order Oscillospirales; family Oscillospiraceae; genus Enterenecus. Next base: position 1,767 of record CAMWRX010000047.1, on the reverse strand, counting down.
CATTACATGGCGGGAAGCGGCTGTAAAAATAACACCAACCTCGGCGAACGCCGGATTGAGAAGTTTCTGATGGAAACGATCCGCGACCGTATGGAGCAATGGCAGATCGAAGTCGAAAGGCTGCATGAAGCAAAAAAGGGGCGAGACTATAAGGCCGAGATTGCGGCATTGCGTACCAAGATCGGGAAGCTGAAGGAGCTCTATCTCAACGACCTGATCACACTGGAGGAGTATAAAGCGGATCAGTCGTCATACAACACCGCCATCGAATCCCTGACGGCAGAGGCGGCCACGCAGGAAAAGCCAAATTTCGAGGCAGCGGAAAGACTGCTGGCCAACGGGTGGGAAATTGCCTACCAAGGGATGAAACAAGCGCAAAAGCAGGAGTTCTGGCGCATTTTAATTAAGGAAATCAGGATCTACAAGGACAAGCATATCGAGTATGACCTTAATGATTGATTTTTATAGTCATATCTTCATAATAGATATTACTCTACTCAAGAATCCAACATGTATGTCAATGGCGGCAGTGAAGAGGAATGGATGAATCGCCTGGCCGATGCCATGATCCCTTACCTTGACGCATCCGGCATTCAGTACACTCGAAACACTCCAGATATGACCGCCGCGTCCTCTATCCGTGCGTCCAACGCCGGTACTTATGATCTCCATCTGGCGCTGCACTCCAATGCCTCCGCTCCCAGCAACTACGGCAAAACCCGAGGGATCATCGTGTTCTATTACCCTGGCAGCACCAATGGTAAACGAGCAGCGGAACTCATGGCGGAAAATCTCAAGGCCATCTATCCCCTTCCCAACCGAGTGCGGGCGGAGGCCTCCACCTCCATCGGCGAGGTGCGTCAACCCCGGGCACCATCGGTGTTCATCGAACTGGGCTACCACGACAATGAGGATGATGCCACCTGGATCAAAGGTCATCTGAGCGAGGCTGCCAGAGCCATCGTGCTGGCTCTCACCGAATATTTCAATATACCCTTTTTGACGCCCACAGCCCCCCGTCAGGGAGTAGTCGATGTCGACTGGGGCTACCTGAACATTCGCGCCAGACCGTCCACGTCCGCCCCTGTCATTGCCAAAGCCTATGACGGCGCACGGTTGACCGTCTTGAACCAATGGCAGGGCTGGTATCTGGTGTCCTTCGATGGTGCCGAAGGCTATGCCAATAGCGACTTCATCACTCTGCTCTAGCCCTTTACAAATTGTTCAAAAATATTTTAAAATCTATCCACTACGTTCCTTCACTAAAATGATACTTTATTTATGTCATAAATAGTGACAACTCCTCCCTCTCTTTCTTGAATCATAAGGCCGTCCACTGCGGGGAAAGGCAGTGGGCGGTCGGCTTTTGCTCTGAATTAAAAATCGGCATCGACTTTATTGAAAAAACTTTGATTTACCTCTTGCATTTCTCACAACAATGTGGTAATATACTTGAGGTTCACAGAGTGTGGAATATTTCCGGGTGTGGCGAAGTTTGGTATCGCGCTTGACTGGGGGTCAAGAGGCCGCAGGTTCAAGTCCTGTCACTCGGACCATGTCGAGTGTTCATAACGCAACTGAACACTCGTATGTAAAGGAACAGTCGAAAGGCTGTTCCTTTGCTATTTCTATGGGGCGGTCTGCCCCGATGGAGCGGCTTCGGCTGCTCCATTTCTTTTATCCGGCCTTGCCGACCAGATACTCGACCGCCACTGTCAACGCCAATCTAAAATTGTAAGAAAACGCCGAAGAAATTTTGTAGTTTTT
>CAMWRX010000046.1 GCA_947176765.1 uncultured bacterium | reverse complement strand
ATATAATACAGTTTACCACTTTTTTAAGCTAAAATCAACATAAATTTCTGTATCTTATACAAATCTGAAGATGCCGACGAATAGAGACGTGTAGATCTCGCTGTTCGCAGTATAATTAAAAAAAATAGATTGTGGGGCCGGGGGGCGTGGGAGTTTTCTAAACCACAACGGATCCTCCTTTAAAAAAACGGCCGGTGGGCGGGCTTACAAGCCCGCCCACGGCAGAATTTACTCACAAGAGGAACCAGCTCCTGCACTGTTCAGCACAGAGGCCTTACAGCATCTTCTTCAGCTCGTCGTACACGAACTGAACCTTCGGGCCAATGATGACCTGGCAGGCGTTCTTGCTGGGACGGATGACGCCCGCCGCGCCGGCGGCCTTGACGGCCTTCTCGTTGATAGCGGTGTAATCCTTGATCTCGAAGCGCAGGCGGGTGGTGCAGTAGTCCACGGCGGACACGTTGCCCTTGCCGCCCACGGCAGCCAGCACGCCGCTGGCGATGGCGGCGGCGTCAGCGTTGCCCTTGCCGGAGGACTTGGCCGCGGGAGCGTCGTCGGCCACATCATCAGGCTCGTTGCCCGGAGTGGCGAAGTTGAACTTCTTGATGGCGACGTAGAACACCAGGTAGAATACCACGAAGGCCGCGATACCCATGGGGATAATCATCCAGGTATTGGCGTGGGCGGGCAGGGAGGCGGAGAAGAGCAGGTCGGTGGCGCCGGCGGAGAACATGAAGCCCGCGCGGAAGCCGGTAGCCACGGTGATGGCGGCGAAGATGCCGTACAGCAGGGCATAGACCACGTACAGCGGGAAGGCCGCGAACATGAAGGCGAACTCGAAGGGCTCGGTGACGCCGCAGATGAAGGCACAGACGGCGGCGGACAGCACGATGCCGATGGCGGCCTTCTTATTCTTGGCGGCACGGACAATGGCAACGGAGGCGCCCGCGATGCCGAACATCATGCAGGGGAAGAAGCCGGCCATATACATACCGATGGACCAGTTGGCGTTCTGCGCGACCTCACCCATGGGGTTCCAGTAGGCGGTCAGGTCGCCGATGCCGATGGTGTCAAACCAGAACACGTTGTTCAGAGCGTGGTGCAGGCCGGTGGGGATGAGCAGACGGTTCAGGAAGGTGTAGAGGCCGACGCCCACGATGCCCAGGCCCTTGATGGCGTTGCCCACGGCCACCAGCGCGCCGAAGATGACGGGCCACACGAACAGCAGGACAACAGAGGCCACAATGGACACCACGCCGGTGACGATGGCTACGCTGCGCTTGCCGCTGAAGAAAGCCAGCCAGTCGGGCAGCTTGGTGTTCTTGAACTTGTTGTAGCAGGTGGCGCCGATGATGCCGGCGATGATGGCGGGGAACACGTTCTCGAACTTCTGGAAGGCCAGCAGGCGGACCTTGTCGTCGGCGACGGAGGGCATAATGGTGGTGACCACGGCCTCGGACAGCAGGGTCTTCATCATCAGGAAGCTGACCAGGCCGGCCAGGGCGGAGGTGCCGTCCCTGTCGTCAGCCATGCCCACGGCCACGCCGATGACGAACAGCCAGTGCATATTGTCGATGAGCGCGCCGCCGGCTTTCACCAGCAGGAAGCCCACGATATAGGCCGCGCCGGAGGTGGGGGCGTCGGGGACACCCATGACGCCAGGGGCGATGGCGTAGCCCAGGCCCATCAGGATACCACAGATCGGCAGGACTGCAACGGGCAGCATCAAAGACTTGCCCAGCTTTTGCAGGTACTTATACATAACTCAATTCCTCCCTCTTAAAGATTGGGGTTAATAAAGGGTTCGATCCCCGCTGGTTCCGAGGATCGAACCTTTGTTAACAATATGTTAACACAGTTTCTGGGAATTGAAAAGAGTTTTTGGCAAAAGCATATAAAAATCTCAAATACTTCCAAAATTTTTTTGAAAATTATGTGCACATTCACCAAAAACGATGGCGTGGTTTTATCAAAAATAGGGAGAGACAGACGACCAGATGCGCTGGGCCACCTGCTCCTGTGTGCCGGAGCCGTCCACCACCGCCACGTTTTCCACGTCCTTCAGCCGCTCAAACGCCTGGAAGTACAGCTCCCGGGTACGGCGCAGCCGATCCTCTTTTTCAAACAGCTCCTCATGGTCGCGGTTGCGGCGGATGCGCTCCATGGCCTCTTCGGCGGATACGTCCAGAAACACGGTGACGGTGGGCCGGAGCAGCCCCGCACTGAGAGAGTTTGCCCCGATGACCCAATCCATATCCACATCCACGCTGTGGTAGGCGTAAGAGGAGAAATAGTACCGGTCGGACACCACGGTGATCCCTTGGTCAATGGCGGAGCGCAGGCCATTTTCCTCATTGACCAGATGATCCAGCCGGTCGGCGGCGTATAGCGCGGCGATGACCCGGGGGTCCAGCGGGGTCTGCCCGGTGAGGGCCTGACGGATTAACACCCCTACGGGGCGATTCGTGGGCTCCCGGTCGGCGCGGCAGGGCACGCCCAGCCCTTCCAGCCGCTTCACCAGCGGGCCAATCTGGCTGCTCTTGCCCGAGCCGTCGATGCCCTCCAGCACGATGAACTTACCTTTTTCCATGGCGCTCCACTCCATTCTGTCCCCATTGGGCCGGCCCTATTCTTTTATCATATGCACATTGACATGGGGATAGGTCATCTCAATCCCCGCCTTGTCAAAGGCGGACTTCATGCCATCCATCAGGTCAAAGTATACCGTCCAATAGTCGGCGTTGGCACACCATACCCGCATGACGTACCCGATGGCGTTGTCGCCGTAGCTGTCCACATGGGCGGCGGGCTCCGGCTCGGCCAGCGCCAGGGGGTGGTCCGCCGCCATCCCCTTTAGCAGGGCAATGACATGATCGGTGGGCGCGTCGTAGCTGGCGGAGACCTTCAGCTCTACCCGGCGGGTGGGCTGGGCGGAGTAGTTGATGATGTTGGCGGACACGATGGTGCTGTTGGGAAGCTGTACCAGCTTGTTGTCCGGGGTGGTGAGCTTGGTGTAGAACATCCCGATCTCCGTCACCGTGCCGGAGCAGCCCCCGGCGTCCACGAAATCCCCCAGCTTAAAGGGATGGGAGGCCAGCAGCTGCATCCCGCCCGCCATGTTGGAGAGAAAGTTTTGCAGCGCCAGGGAGAAGGCGAGCCCCACCACGGACAGCACCGCCACCAGAGAGGTGACCTCAATGTCCAGGCAGCCCAGCACGATGATGACCGTGATGAACCAAAGCACGCCTTTCAGCAGGTTGCGCAGCAGGGTTTGGAGGGGCGTGTCCAGCTTGGAGCGGCTTAAGGCCCGGGCCGTCACTTTGGTGAGTATCTTGATGACCACCAGGCAGACCACCGCCGCGATGACCGCACCGAATACCTTGTTGGCGGTGAGCTTACTGATATTCTCTAACAGCCCTTCCGCGGCCTCCCCTGAAAGCACGCCGGTGAGTATGATAGGGGGCATACGCCCACCTCCGTTTCAATCTCTTATTTTACCGCGATCCGGCGTGGGGCGCAAGGGATGTCCTTGCCGCTGACCAGAACGCCAATCAGCGCATCCCCCTCCACGCCGGTGATTTTTACATTCGCCAGCGCGTTGTGAAGGGATTCCCCTTGCACCCGCACCAGGGCGTAATTGGGGGCGTGGCCCTGCCACAGGCCGTCCTTTTCCTCCTCAAACAACACCGGGAGGACGCGGCCCACCTGGCTGTTCAGCCACCGTGCTTCCAGCTCGCCCGCCAGGGCGATGGCCCGACGGGCCCGGGCCTCCTTCTCTTCCTTGGGCACCTGATCCGGCATGGTGTCGGCGGGGGTGCCGGGGCGGCGGGAGTAGGGGAACACGTGCATGGCGGTGAAGGCGCACTTCTCCAGAAATGCCAGCGTCTGGATGAACTCCTCCTCCGTCTCACCGGGGAAGCCGGTGATGAGGTCGGTGGTGATGCCGGGGTCAGGGAAGTATGCTCTTAGTAATCTAACGCTTTCATAATACCGTGCGGTATCATATTTTCGGTTCATCCGGGCCAGGGTGGCATCGCACCCGGACTGGAGGGACAGGTGGAAGTGGGGGCACAGGTTGGGCAGGGCGGCGGCGCGGCGGCAAAACTCCTCCGTCACCGTTCTGGGCTCCAGGGAACCCAGCCGCACCCGCAGCCCGGGCGCGGCAGCGCACACCGCCTCGATGAGGTCGATGAGGGTCTGTCCTGTTTTCAAATCGTGGCCCCAGGAGGAGATCTCAATGCCGGTGAGCACCACCTCCCGGTAGCCCTCTGCAGCCAGTTTCCGGGTCTGCTCCACGGCCTCGCTGAGTGGCAGGGAGCGCACCGGCCCCCGGGCGTAGGGGATAATGCAGTAGGAGCAGAAGTTGACGCAGCCGTCCTCCACCTTCAACATGGCCCGGGTGCGGCCCGCCGCCCCCCCGGCGGGGAGGCGCTCGAACTCCCTTCGGGCCAGGGCGCTGTCAACGGAAACCACTTGCCCTCCCTTGGTTTGAAGCAGCCCCTCCAGCTTGTCCAGAAAGTCCATCCGCCCCGCCGAGCCAGACACCAGATCCACCCCTAGGGCCGCCACCGCGTCGGGGGCGGTCTGGGCGTAGCAGCCGCACACCGCCACCACCGCCCCCGGGGCGCTTTTCCGGGCTCGGCGGATGATGTTGCGGCACTTTTTGTCGCTGACGGCGGTGACGGTGCAGGTGTTGACGATGTAGGCATCCGCCGGGCCGTCGAAGTCTGTCAGGGTGTGGCCCCGGCGGAGCAGTTCCCGCTCCATGGCCTGGGTCTCGTACTGGTTCACCTTGCAGCCCAGGGTGTAGATGGCGATGTCCACGGCGGGCCCCTCCTTAATCAATAAGTTCCCGCCATTATACCACTTCACGAGTGGAAAGGCAACCGCCATCCGGCCCGGCGCTTGCCGCGCTGGGGGCGGATGCCCCAAAATGGAATAGGAAACCAATAGTTGCGCCAGTAGAAACACGGAGACGATTGACGCCATACATTAGGAGGAATTCTTATGTTAGAAGCCTTGGCCGCTGAGCCGTCATGTAAAGACTTGCTATCCTTTTATTTGTTGAGCATAGCAGTTAAACTTTTTACAAGCCACCTCTCAGAGCATTTTCAACTGCTTTCTTTATGACGGTGCTGGAATTTGTTGCACCGGATATTGCGTCAACATCAATTCTTTGTTCGTCAACGATTTCGTCAATTATGGCTTCTGCGGCTTTTCCACGCTCATGCTTATGTTCCAAAATACTAATATCTATGATTTTTCCATTTTGCACGGTGACTTCCACTTTAGCATATATAAAATTCACATCATATTCCCCGACATAAATTCCGTCGGAAACATCAGAAACATTTATTTCATCAAAAGTGGTTTCTTTTACAGCCTTTTTATAATCTGCAACATTTTTTAGGTAAACTGTTCCCACAATTAAACCAAAAATAAAAGTGACTATAATAATAGACAAAATGATTTTTTTTCGTGATACGTTCATTTCAGACGCCTCTCAATCTTTCTGACTATCCGCTTTGGCAATTCCTTTTTATTTGCCGCGTCCGCGCATACAACTTTTCCCATTGACTTCATACCCGCTGTCTTGAAAAATTCGTTCATATTGCGGATGGCACCTCTGCTTTGCCCAAATATCCACGAAAAGGGAGCAGGGGTATTGCAAGAAGTCAAAAGCAAATATTTCTTGCCTTGCAGATGTGGCTTAGGAAAGGTACTTGTTTCTTCCATAGCCGTTCCTAATAATCGGTCGAATAAGTTTTTAACCGGGGCAGGAACATTCGCCCAGTAGACAGGAGCGGCAAGAATCACGATTTGACATTTATGGATAAAATGTGTAATTTCCTGTATATCATCTTTTAGAATACAGGTCTGCGTTTTCATACAAGCCCGGCAGCCTTTACAGTAGAAAAGATTTTTTTCGTATAAATTGATTTTGGTCACTGTATAGCCTTTTCTTTCAGCTTCACAAATTGCACAATCTAACATAGCTGCGGTCATTCCGTTTACATGGGGACTTCCTAAAATAGCAAGTATACGCTTCTTACTCATAACCATTCCCTCCGAGCGTAATAGAACGGTATAACATCTGAAAACCTTGGTCTAGAAATTGGATTTTTGATAATCCCGTTGTCTTTTTGATATATTCCTCTTTGTTTGCGGCAAGCAGAATGATCCCAGACAACATACCCCAAAAATGATAGATAGTTGGCATAATTTCTAGATTATTGCGTAGATCGCCTTTCTCTATGCCGGATCGGATAAACTCTTTTATCTTCTCGTTTATTGCTTCACCTATTTGATAAGTTTCTTTTTCTTCTGGCAGATAAGCATGGCTTTCAAAATCAATATTGATTTTATCCAATACCATTTTGAAGTAAAAAGGGAACTCCTCTTGATACTGAATTAACCCACGGCAAATAAAATCATACCTATCTTTTGTTGTTTCAGACTGTGCCAATGCAGAAGCGATGTAATCGTAAAGCTTTTTCATGCTATTCAGCACCAAAATACCAACAATTTCTTCTTTGTTTTCAAAGTACACATACAAGGTTGCCTTGCTGTATCCGGCTGCTTTCGCAATATCGTCCATGAATGTTGCTGCTATGCCTTTTTCCATAAATAATGTGGATGCAGCTGCGGCAATTTTTTCCCTGTGCACGCTTCTAGGCTCTTTTTTCCTTCGTCCCATTTCCGCCTCCATGATTTAATTAAACTTAGAGTTTAATTATAGCGTCTGTAAAAGGTTTTGTCAATTCAGTTCTCGTGATTTTTGCTGTACATTTTCCTTCCGCCGTGGTAGAATACCGGGGCAGATATAGAAAGGCGGCCCCGCATATGAACTACAGTTTCTTTGCCTACATCTTCCGAATGCGCTACATTGCCCGCTGGTCGCTGATGCGCAACACCCGCACCGAGAACGTGGAGGAGCACTCCTACGAGGTGGCGGTGCTCTCACACGCCCTGGCGGTCATCGGCCGGGACGTGTTCCACAAAGAGATCGACCCGGATAAGGCCGCCGTGGCGGCGTTATTCCACGACGCGCCGGAGATCATCACCGGCGATATGCCTACCCCCATCAAGTACTACAACCCGGACATCAAGACCGCCTACCGCCAGGTGGAGGCGGTGGCCCAGGACAAGCTGCTGTCCATGCTGCCCCCCGAGCTGGCCCCCGCCTACGAGCCGCTGGTGCGGGAGAGCGACAAGGCCGTCAAGCGCTATGTGAAGGCGGCGGACAAGCTGGCGGCGTGGCTCAAGTGCGTGGAGGAGCGCAAGGCGGGCAGCACCGAGTTTGGCCGCGCCGAGGACGAGACCATGGCCGCCCTGCGCTCCATGAACATGGAGGAAGTGGACTGGTTTTTGGAGCGGATGGGCGGGGCGTTCCAGCTCACCCTGGACGACCTGGGCTAAGCCGTGGAGCTGATACTGATCCCCAACCGGCCGGAGCGGGCCATAGAGATCATGCGGGAAGTTGCCGCCTGGGGCCGGGGCCGGGGGCTGCGGGTGTGGCTGGACGAATGGCTCACCCCGGAGGAGCTGCTCACGGTTGAGGCCGGGCCAGAAAACTTCTACGTGGGCACGGTGGACGGGGAGGAGGCCTGCGCCTTCATCCTCCAGTGGAGCGACCGGGAGTGGTGGCCGGACGCGCCCCCGTATGAGGCCGCTTACCTCCACAAGCTGTGCGTCCGGCGGGAGTTCGCCCACCGGGGTATGGCCGCCCGGGTGGTGGAGGCCGTCAAGGGGGAGTGCGCCCGCCGGGGAGCCCGCTTCATCCGGCTGGACACCGGGGCGGAGGAATCCGTGGTGCGGGACATCTACCTGTCCGCCGGATTTGAGATCGTCAAGACCATCGAACGCAACGGCAGGCCCGTCATGCTGCTGTATGAATTAAAGATTTGAGGAGGAACCCCATGAAAGCCATCGTCACCGTCATCGGGAAGGATCAGGTGGGCATTATCGCCGCCGTGTGTGCCCTGCTCAGCGAGAAGAACGTCAACGTGCTGGACATCAGTCAGACCGTCCTCCAGGAGTATTTCACCATGATTATGCTGGTGGACGCGTCCCAGGCCACGGTGCCCTTCGCCCGCCTGCGGGAGGATCTGGCCGAGGCCGGCAAGGAGCGGAACCTGGATATCCGCATCCAGCGCGAGGACATCTTTAATGCCATGCACCGAATTTGAGGGCTGAGCCATGATCAATACCAACGACATTTTACAGACCATCCAGATGATCGACCACCAGCATCTGGATGTGCGTACCATCACCATGGGGGTCAATCTGCTGGACTGCTGCGACCCGGACCCCGCCGCCGCCTGCCGTAAAATCTACGACAAGATCACCACCTCCGCCGAGAAGCTGGTGAAAACCGGCGAGGACATCGAGACGGAGTTCGGCATCCCCATCGTCAACAAGCGCATCTCCGTCACCCCCATGGCGCTGGTGGCCGGGGCGTCCCGCACGGCGGATTACGTCCCCTTCGCCGCCGCCATGGACAGAGCGGCTAAGGCCGTGGGTGTCAACTTTATTGGCGGCTTCTCCGCCCTGGTGCAGAAGGGTATGACCGAGGGAGATAAGAAGCTCATCGCCGCCATCCCCGAGGCGCTGGCCGTCACCGACGTGGTGTGTTCCTCCGTCAACGTGGGCTCCACCAAGGCGGGCATCAACATGGACGCGGTGGCCCTCATGGGCCAGACCATCAAGGCGCTGGCGGAGCGCACCGCCGACCAGGGCGGCTTCGGCTGCGCCAAGCTGGTGGTGTTCTGCAACGCGGTGGAGGACAATCCCTTCATGGCGGGGGCCTTCCACGGCGTGGGCGAGGCCGAGCGGGTCATCAACGTGGGCGTGTCCGGCCCCGGCGTGGTGCACCACGCCCTGCAAAGTGTCAAGGGCCAGCCCTTCGACGTGGTGGCGGAAACCATCAAAAAGACGGCGTTCCAAGTGACCCGTATGGGCCAGTTAGTCGCAAGAGAGGCCAGTTCCCGGCTGGGCGTGCCCTTCGGCATCGTGGATCTGTCCCTGGCCCCCACCCCCGCCATCGGGGACTCTGTGGCCCGGATTCTGGAGGAGATGGGCCTGGAGGTGTGCGGCACCCACGGCACCACCGCCGCCTTGGCGCTCCTCAACGACGCGGTGAAGAAGGGCGGCGTTATGGCCAGCTCGTCGGTGGGCGGGCTGTCCGGGGCCTTCATCCCGGTGAGCGAGGACGAGGGCATGATTGCCGCCGCCCAGGCGGGGGCCCTCACTCTGGATAAGCTGGAGGCCATGACCTGCGTGTGCTCGGTGGGTTTGGACATGATCGCCGTCCCCGGCGACACCTCCGCCGCCACCCTGTCCGCCATCATCGCCGATGAAGCGGCGATTGGCATGGTGAACCAAAAGACCACCGCCGTGCGCGTCATCCCCGCCCCCGGCAAGCGGGTGGGAGACGTGGTGGAGTTCGGCGGACTGCTGGGCTCCGCGCCGGTGATGCCCTGCCATACCGGCAGCGCCGAGGACTTTGTGGCAAGGGGCGGGCGGATCCCCGCGCCCATGCACAGCTTGAAAAACTGAAAGGAACGTGAGATCAATGCCGGAAATTATGCAAGGCCCCATTGCGGGAAGGGAGTACCGCTTTGAGGAGGACAGCTTCTCCTGCAAGGACTGCTCCGACCCCGTCCCATATAAGGACATCACGAAGGTGACCAACGTGCCGGGGAACTGCTGCTTCAACATCAGCTTTACCACCAAGAAGGGGAAAACGCGCAAGGTGGCGGTCATTCTGGACAGCACCAGCCAGGCGGAGGCGCTCCGGGCGACGCTCTCGCGAAAGATTCCCCGTGCCGCTGTCGATACCCGTCCAGAGACGGTGTGGGAGGCTGTCGACGCTTGGGTGACCCTGGGGCTGTGCCTGGCCGCGTTGGTTGCGCTGATCATTGCGCTCAACACATGGGGCCGGGGGGCCTCCGTCAGCGTGCCCATCTGGCTCCTGCCCTTCCTCATGATCGGCTCGTTCCTGAGCACGGGGACACTGATTGCCATCGGCGCCGCCATTTTGCTCCTGTGCGGGATCGGGGCTGCGGTTTCGCTGGCAAAGCGGAAAACGGTTTGGGAGATCACCACAATTAAATAAACAAAGAGGCCGAAAGCAATCCGCTTTCGGCCTCTTTACAGGTTTTAGGTGGTTTCCCTGGGATCTGGGTCTGCCCAGATGGTGGAAAAGTAATCGTAGTACGGCATGAGGAAGGTGAAGCCCTCTACCAGACGGTCGGCCAACTCGGGGCTGTAGATGAACTCCGTCAGCTCCTCCTCGTGGCCCACGGACAAGGACTTTTTGTTGTACCACTCTGCCAGCTTGGGCTCGGCGCAGGGTTTTTGGCGGCTGTAGGACGGCCCATCCAGCGCAAATTCCGACTGCTTGGCCAGCTTGTTGTGCAGCTTCAGCAGGGGCTTGGGGTCCCGGTCGATGCGGGCCCGGTGCTTTTCCATCAACGACGCCTGGGCGCACCAGAAGCCCATACCATAGCTCCAGCCGTCGGGGGCCAGCTCAAACCACAGCACCGGGTGGTCGCCGCCCGATTCGTTGCCGAAGCGGAACAGGGACAGCCACAGGTGATCCTTGTAGGGCCCCCGGCCGAACAGCCGCCGGGCGTCCCGGTAGATCCGGGACACCTTCAGGTTCAAGGCGCTCTTGGGGAAGCGTTCCAGCAGCTCCCGCTGCACCTGCCCGCCCAGCTCCTTCATCGGGGTCTGGAAATAGGTCTGGTAGTCGGACTTGTGGGCCTCAAACCAGCTCTTTTCGTTGTTAAAGCGGATGCCCCACATGAAGTCTACGGTCTGTTGAGAAAACCCTTCAAACATGGCGCGTCACTCCCATCCGCTCCAGTCGTCCAATCCGCCCCACCCGCCCTCGCCGGGCAGGTCGACATACTGGGTGGGGGTGGGTTCCGGCGTGGGGTCCACCCAAGGATCGGTGTAGATGGGCGGCAGGTTGGGATCATCGGTGGGGATGACGGGAGGATCGGTCACAATGGGCGGCTCGACGACCGGCGGCACTTCAGGGGTGGTCACAACGCCGGGATCCACGGGCAGGCCCCAGTAGGCCGCGTCAGCGGGGTTGTAGAGGACCACCTTGTCCCGCTTGGCATAGGTGCTGTGGTTCTCAAAGGTGCGGGAGAGGAGGCTGCCGTTGGCGTCGTATACACAGCGGTACACATCCACCACATAGCCGGTGTAGGGGGTGGTTTTTACCTTCGTGGTGCCCCGGGGAATGGTCTCGTCCGGCTCATACACGGTGGTCCAGGGGGTGGAGGACTGGGTGTACCGCTGGGTCTCCACCTTGATGCCGTCGGGGTTGCTGCCGTAGAACTGGACGGTGAGCTTGCCCCAGGCCCCGCCCTCGCAGTAGGCCACGATCTTGATGGGGAAGCCGGTGTTGTTTCGGAACTTGAAGTCCAGGCTGGGGTAGTATATGGTGGCGTCCAGCCCGTTGGGGATATAGCCGGTGGCGAAGGCGTGGCAGGCCCGCCGGACAATCTCCAGGTTGGAGTACACCGCACAGTAATACAGGGAGGAGGACATCTGACACACGCCGCCGCCGTCCATGGGAACGGTCTCGCCGTTCTGGTAGCCGGTGCTGGTCCTGTAGCCGTTGGCGGTGCTGGGGTCGCCAATGGTGCCGATATAGGAGAATACCTCGCCGGGCTGCAGCACCTTGCCGTTGCAGAAGGAGGCAGCCCGGGCCACGTTGAAGGAGCGGTTGGCCACGCCGTCCAGATTGGTGGTGACGGAGGCCAGCAAATCTTTGTAGTAGAGGGATTCGTCTCCGGTGGTTCCCGGCGGGGTGAACTCCAGGGGGATGGTGACCGGCTGGCCGGGTTCGGCGGCGTCCAGACAGGACTGGGCCTCCTCCGCGTTGACGGACAGGCCGATCACCGCCGGGGTGAGCTTGCCGTCCTCATCCACACCGGCGGCCTTGGGCTCCACATAGATCAGTTCGTGGAGGGACTCGCCGCTGAGCTCCGCGCTGGGCACGGTCTCCGGCTCCACCGTCAGCTCGGTCTGGCCTTGGGCCAGAGCCTCCTCCACCGCTTCCAGCAGAGCGTCGGTGTCCACCTTCTGCCCGTCGTTTCCAGGGGTGACGGTCACGTCCTCATCCCCCAGCTCATAGGTGAAGTCCACCGGCTCCACATACAGTTCGTCGGCGATGGACTGGATGACCCGTTTTGCTTCGGCCTCCCCCTCGGGGGTGAAGGCGGCGGCGGACAGGGACAGGTCGGTGGGCTCCTTGGCCACGCCCAGCCAGAGCGCGCCCAGCTTCCAGAAGGGCTGGCTCTCCTTGGCGCTGAAGCCCACGTCCACCGCGGCCTCGGGGGCGCAGGCCATCAGCTCCCCGGTGAGCTCCACCCGCTTGTCCTCGCCATAGAGGAGAGTGAGCGTGCGGTTATCCAGGCGCTGATCCATTTCCTCGGTGACCACGGCCAAAGCGTCCTCCCGGGTGAGTTTGCCCAGGTCGGCCACCGTAGCTCCCTGGTCGTCCACGGCCACCGCGCCGGGCAGGAGTTGGTCGTTGTCCCGCACCCAGGCGCACAGGCCCAAATAGCTGCTGACGGCGGCGATTACCAGGGCCGCCGCTGTGAGGCCGGCGATGAGGCCGACCGGAATTTTCTTTTTCGGAGTAGATTGTTCCATGACGCAGAAAACCTCCTACGAACGCAATCACAAACAGTATACCACGATAGGCCGGATCAAGCAAGAAAAAGTGTGCGGGAAAGGGTTACAATTCGGTATCAGAGGGTAAAAAAGCCTGTCCGCCCGCCGGCTGCCGACGGACGAACAGGATATATTTTCCAGATAAGTCAGGTTTTATGGCTCTCCACAATGGCACCGCTGCGGAAGGCGGCCACCAGGTCGATCAGCTCGTCGATCTGGCCCTGGAGCCGCTGGCCGATGTCGGTCTGGCGGATCATGGCCCGGCTCTCCAGCCGCTCGAACACCTGAGAGGTGGAGGCAATGTCCCAGTTTTTGTGGATGGCGGCGGCCTTGCCTACGAAGGGCTCGTGGGCCACCAGCCGGAAGTAGTTGGAGCTGTAGATGAGGGTGTACCCGGCAATGCCGGTGGTTTTTTGATACGCCTTGCAGAAGCCGCCGTCGATGACCACCAGCCTGCCGCCGCCCTTCACCGGACTCTCCCCCTTCTTGGACTTCACGGGGACGTGGCCGTTGATGATGTGGCAGTGGGAGCCCTCCAGGCCGAACTCCTTCAAAATGCCCTCGCACACCGCCGGATCGTTATAAAGGCGGTAGTAAGCGTTTTTGGTCTCCACCCAGGTGGACTCGTCGGCGACGAAGCGGCGCTCGAAGGTGGTCATGCGGTCCCGGCCGAAGATGGGGCTGTTCCGCCCCGCCCACAGCCACCAAAGGAAATCCATGCCCTGCTGGCGCTCCGGGGAGCCGACCTTATCGTAGTAGGCCCGGCGGGCCAGCTGGTCGGCGTAATCCAGGAATTTCCGGCCCGACAGGCTGTCGCAGCCCATGATGGAGAAGCGCATGAGGGAGCCGTCCTCGTGCATGGGGATGCAGCCGTGGAAGAGCAGGTTGCCGTTATAGATGCGGTACAGGCTGCCCTTGGAGTAGAGGAATCGGACGTGGCGTTGGAGCTTTTCGCTGTGGCGGAAGGATCGGGTGAGGGTGTTGATGAGCGTGTCCTCCTCCGGCGTGAGGGCGTAGGGATCCGCCGGATTCACGGTGGGGAAGTCGGTGTCCAGCATGGGGTGGGTCACGCCGTCAATGGTGATGGTCTTGGCCTCGTAGTCGATCTTGTCCAGCATCAGCCGGTCGTCCATGAGGAAGTCGGGGTTGCGCCGGATCTTCTGCCCCTCCAGCTTGAACAGGATCATGGAGATGGCCTTATGCATCCGGGCGCACAGCAGCCTGTCCCGGTCGGTGGTCTTGTCCTCGTCCTCCTTGGCGATCTTTACCTCAAAGCGGCTGATGTCGCAGTGGCGGTAGAACTCGTCGGCAAAGACGGACAGGGGGCGCAGAGAGATGCCGTAGCCCGTCTCGATGGTCTCCAGATTGTTGTACCGCAGGGAGTTGACCAGCACGGTGGCCACCAGCGTCCGGGAGCCGGAGGCCGCGCCCATCCACAGGATGTCGTGATTGCCCCACTGGATGTCCACGCTGTGGTAGCGCATCAGGCTGTCCATGATGACGTCCGCGCCGGGGCCCCGGTCGAAGATGTCCCCCACCAGGTGGAGGTGATCCACCGCCAGCCGCTTGATGAGCGCGCACAGCTGGATCAGGAAATTGGAGGCCCGGTCCAGGTCAATGATGGTGTTGATGATGTTCTCGTAATAGTCCCGCTTGTCCGCCTCGTTCTTTTCGTAATGGGTGTGGATCAGCTCGTCGATGATATAGGCGTATTCCTTGGGCATGGCCTTGCGCACCTTGGAGCGGGTGTACTTGGCGCTGACCAGGCAGCACAGGTCGATGAGCCGGTGGAAGGTGATGCGATACCACTCCCGCATATCCTCCGTTTCCCGCTCGATCTCCTCCAGCTTCTCCTCAGGGTAGTAGATGAGGGTGGCCAGCTGGTCCCGGTCTGCTTTGGGGACGGTGGTGCCCAGCAGCTCGTCGATCTTCACCCGCACCACGCCGGAGGCGGAGTTGAGGATGTGCTGGAACGCCTCGTACTCCCCGTGGACGTCGGAGATGAAGTGCTCGGTCCCCTTAGGGAGGTTCTGGATGGCCCGCAGATTGATGATCTCCGTGCTGGCGGACTGGACAGTGGGGTACTGGCGGGCCAGCAGCTTTAGGTATTCCAGACGCTCAGGGGTAAAGGTGACGGTGGGCTTCATGGCGTTCCCTCCTCTCAAATTTCCCGTCTGCCCTCAAGGGCTCTCATCAGCGTGGCGTCGTCGGCAAATTCCAGGTGGCTGCCCACGGGGATGCCGTAGGCCAGACGGGTGGTTTTCACCCCGAAGGGCTTGAGCAGCCGGCTGAGGTACATGGCGGTGGTCTCCCCCTCGGTGTCCGGGTTGGTGGCCATGATGACCTCATCCACCCCGCCCGCCGCCACCCGCTCCACCAGCTGCTGGATGCGCAGCTCGTCCGGGCCCACGTGGTTCATGGGGGAGATGACCCCGTGGAGGACGTGGTACACCCCGGCGTACTCCCGGGAGCGCTCCATGGCCACCACGTCCTTGGGGTCGGCCACCACGCATACCACGCTGTGATCCCGCTTGGAGGAGGCGCACAGAGTACATTCGCCGTCGCCGTCGGTCAGGTTCTGGCACACCGGACAGCAGCCGATGGAGGATTTCGCGTCCAGCAGGGCGGCGGCGAAATCTTTTGCCGTCTGCTCCGGCTGATCTAAGATGTAGAAGGCCAGCCGCTGGGCGCTCTTGCGCCCCACGCCGGGCAGCTTGGCGAACTGCTCCACTAAATTTTCCAGCGCCGCGGGAAAGTAGTCCATATCAACGTCTCCTAATCGCTTATTCCCTGTATGATCTCTTGATAAACCTGCTCCGCATCACGCATTGCGCCATTAAATGCAGGCCATGCGTCTATCCCATCATCCTTTTTTCTTGGAATGATATGTATATGAAAATGAGGAACTGATTGTCCGGCGCTTTCATCACTTGCATTCAGCAGATTCACTCCATCATATCCACATTTATCAACCAATTGATTGGAAATATGTTTGACCGTATTCATCAAATGAACTAATGTGTCAGGATCGCAATCCAAAATATTTTTTACATGGACCTTAGGCACTGCCACAATATGGCCATCAACATCCATAGCAACATCCATGAAAGACAACGTGTGCTCATCTTCATATACTTTTCGAGATGGGATCTCGCCCCTGATGATTTTACAAAAAACGCAGTTGTCCATTATTTTCTTCTCCTTATAATGGCTAAGACACTCATTTGGCTTGGCGCAGGGTTTCGATGGCCTTTGCTGGGTCCTCCGCCCCGTACACCGCCGAGCCCGCCACCAGCACCGTGGCCCCGGCCTCAACGACGGCTTTCGCGTTGGCGGGTCCCACGCCGCCGTCCACCTCCAGCTCGCAGCCGGGATTGTATTTATCAATGATGGCTCGAACCTCTCGGATGGTGTCCATCTGGCTGTCCATGAACTTCTGCCCGCCGAAGCCCGGCTCCACCGTCATCACCAGCACCATGTCAAGGTGCTCGATGTAGGGCAGGATGGCTTTGGCGGAGGTAATGGGCCGCAGGGCCACCGCCTTTTTTACCCCGTTGGCCTCCATGGCCCGGAGCGCGTCGGCAATTCGGGTGGGGTGGTCGGCCTCCAGGTGGACGGACAGCAGATCGGCCCCCGCCTTGCAGAAATCGTCGATGTACCGCACCGGCTTGTCGATCATCAGGTGAACGTCCAGGAACATATCGGTGTGCCTGCGGATAGACTGCACCACCGGCACACCGATGGTGATATTGGGGACAAACATCCCGTCCATCACGTCCACGTGAAGCCAGTCCGTCGAGGACACCCGGCGGATGTCGGCCTCCAAATTGCAAAAATCCGCTGAAAGGATGGAGGGCGCCACTTTGACCATGATTTTTACCCCTTCTTTTGTGGATTTGTTTGACGGTCAGGCCAGACGAAAGCCGCCCGGGCGGCACACCCCCGCCCAACCGCCACATAAGATAAAATACGCGGAGGTCGCCGCCAGGGTCGGCTGGGCGGTTCCCCCACGCCCCCGCTCGCGCCCAGTCTGGCGTTTGGACGGCGCGCCGCACTTGAATACCCCCCATCGCCGCCATCGCGGCGGTGGGGGGAGTGTGAATTGCCTTCTCACCCCGCCCTATGGGCGGGGTGACGTCGTTTTCGCGGTGGTGGAGCGTAATCTAGCCTGTGATGGTGCCGCTGAGGGGCACCTCTTTGACCTGATAACCCGCCTGGCGCAGGGCGTCCATGATCTCCGCCTTGTGGCTCAGACCGAAGGCCTCCAGCGTGACCTTCAGCTCCACCCCCGCCTGACGGTTGATGTTGACAAACTGGTTGTGATCCAGCTTGATGATGTTGCCGCTGAGTTTGGCCACCAGGTCGGCGATGCGCAGCAGCTCGCCGGGCCGGTCGGGCAGCTGCACCGAGAAGGTGAAGATGCGCCCCCGGTTGATGAGCCCGTGCTGCACCAGGGAGGAAATGGTAATGACGTCCATGTTGCCGCCGGACAGCACGGGGACCACGTTCTGCCCCTGGCAGTCCAGATGCTTCAAGGCCGCGATGGTGAGCAGGCCGGCGTTTTCCACGATCATCTTGTGCTTTTCCATCACATCCAGAAAGACATCCACCAGCTCATCATCGTCGATGGTGATGATGCCGTCCAAGTTCTTCTGGATATAGGGGAACACCTGGTCGCCGGGGGTCTTAACGGCCACGCCGTCGGCGATGGTGCTGATGGGGTTCACGGTGACCACGTGGCCCGCCTCCAGGCTGGCCTTCATGGACGCCGCCCCGGAGGGCTCCACGCCGATGACCCGCACCGACGGGTTGAGCAGCTTGGCCAGGGTGGCCACCCCCGCCGCCAGCCCGCCGCCGCCCACGGGCACTAAAATCACATCCACATCGGGCAGGTCTTTGAAGATCTCATAGGCGATGGTGCCCTGGCCGGTGGAGACGGTCAGGTCGTTGAAGGGGTGGACATAGGTCAGCCCCTCCTCCTCGCTGAGCTGGGCGGCCAGTGCCGCCGCGTCGTCGAAGGTCTCGCCGTGGAGGATCACCCTCGCGCCGTAGTCCTTGGTGTTGTTCACCTTCACCAGAGGGGTGGTGGTGGGCATGACGATGGTGGCCTGCACCCCCGCCGCCTGGGCGGCGTAGGCCACGCCCTGGGCGTGGTTGCCCGCGGAGGCGGTGACCAGCCCCCGGGCCTTCTCCTCGTCGGTGAGGGTGGAGCACTTGAAATAAGCGCCCCGGATTTTATACGCCCCGGTGACCTGCATATTTTCCGGCTTGATGTACACGTGGTTGCCGGTGGTTTTGGTGAAAAAGGGGCTGTACATCAGATCCGTGCGGTGGAGCACGCCGTCCAGCGTTTTCCGCGCCGCCCTGAAATCGTCTAACGTCATCATTTGGAAAGACTCCCTTGCCTTAATTGAAATAGTACTCTATTTTACATGAAGAAATTGTTAAAGTCAACCGTCCGCACCCCCTTCTTCTTGACAGAAGGCCTGTCCGGGGAGTAAAATAGAGGCCAGCACTGGGAAAGGGGGCAAAAGCTTTGTCTTATGTGAAAAAACGCAGCGTGCTGCCCGTCTATTTCATCGGGGGGACTTGGCTTCTGTGGTCACTGCTTGCCCCCCTGCACCGCCCGACGCACTATATCATGGCGGCGTTGGCCTCCCTGGTGGCCTACTACGTGGGCAAGATGCTCTTCCCGGACAAAGGGTACGAGATTGGGCAGTCCGCCCAGGCGGCCCCCCAGACCCCGCCTCAGCCTGTTCCCAAACAGGAGGCGAAGCCCCAAAAGCCGGAATCCACGGGGAATTCCGAGATCGACGCCCTGCTGGACGAGCGGGGAAAGGCCATCTCCGAAATGCGCAGGCTGAACGAGTCCATCAAGGATGTGAAAATCTCCGCCCAGATTACCCATCTGGAGACCACCACAGGCAAAATCATCGACGCCGTGGTGGAAAAGCCGTCCAAACTGCCCCAGATCCGCAAGTTTATGAACTACTATCTGCCCACTACGCTGAAGCTGCTCAACGCCTATGACCGGATGGATGCCGCCGGTGTGTCCGGCGCCAACATCGACGGCACCAAGGGCAAGATCGAGGATATGCTGGACACTGTGTGCGCCGCCTTCACCCGCCAGTTGGACGACCTCTACGGCGAGGAGGCCATGGACGTTTCCGCCGAGATCACCGTTATGGAGAAGATGCTGGCCCAGGAAGGGCTGGGCGGCATGACCCTGGGCGGATCGTGAGGGCCGCGCCGTGAAAAAGAAAATCAACAGGCAGGGATACCGGACGCTGGCCATTGTGTGGACGCTGGCCGCCGCCGCGATGGCGGTGGCGTTTGTGCGGCGGCTGGCGGAGTTCAACCTGGCGCTGCTGCTCCTGCTGGCGCTGAGCGTGCTGGTGGCGGCCAATTTCTGGAAGTGCTATCAGCGAGCGCCGGAGGAGGGCAGAGGCATAGACCCCTTTGCCGCCCCACCAAAATTCGCGGACAACCCAATTCTATTTGACGATGACCCAAATCAAAATTTGGAGGAGAAAGACCATGAGTGATGAACTGAACATGATGCCCGAGCTGACCCTGGATCCCACCGGCTCCGCCGCCGCGCAAGCTGCCGCTCAGGCGGCTGAGGCCGCTGTTCCCGCCGCTCCCGAGGCCCCCACGCTGACCCTGGGCAACAGCATCACCCCGGACGATGCCGCCGCGGTTCAGGCCGCCCGGGATGCCCAGGCCATTCAGTTGGACGAGAGCCAGCTCACCGAGGCGGAGCGGAAGATCGTCAACGACTTCGCCGAGAAGATCAACATCACCGACTCCACCCAGGTGCTGCAATACGGCGCCGCCGCCCAGAAGAACATCGCCGGGTTCTCGGAGAACGCGCTGAACAACGTGCGCACCAAGGATCTGGGCGAGGTGGGCGAGGCCCTGTCCTCCCTGGTGGTGGAGCTGAAAACCTTCGGCGAGCCGGAGAAAAAGGGCATCGCCGGATTCTTCCAGAAGAAGAAAAACGAGTTGACCGCCATGAAAGCCAGCTATGACAAGGCGGAGGTCAATGTGGACAAGATCGCCTCCATCCTGGAGGGTCACCAGGTCACCCTGATGAAGGACATCGCCATGCTGGATCAGATGTATGAGCTGAACACCAAGTATTATAAGGAGCTGACCATGTATATCCTGGCGGGCAAAAAAGCGCTGATGAAGGCCAGAAACGAGGACTTGGAGGAGCTGCGCAAGAAGGCCGCGGCTTCCGGCGCCCAGGAGGATGCCCAGAAGTACAACGACTACGCCAACCTGTGCAACCGCTTTGAGAAAAAGCTCCACGACCTGGAGCTGACCCGGATGATCTCCATCCAGATGGGACCCCAGACCCGGATGATCCAGAACAACGACGCGCTGATGCTGGAGAAGATCCAGTCCTCCCTGGTGAACACCATCCCTCTGTGGAAGAGCCAGATGGTGCTGGCCCTGGGGATGGAACACTCCCGCCAGGCCACCGCCGCCCAGTCCGCCGTCACCAACATGACCAACGACCTGCTGCGCAAGAACGCGGAGATGCTGAAGATGGGCACCATCGAGACCGCCAAGGAGGCGGAGCGCTCCGTGGTGGACATCGAGACCCTCCAGCACACCAACGAGCAGCTCATCTCCACCCTGGACGAGGTCATGCAGATCCAGAAGGAGGGCGCCCAGAAGCGCAAGGAGGCCGAGCTGGAGCTGGGCCGCATCGAGGGCGAGCTGAAGCAGAAGCTGCTTGAGCTGCGGGGCTGAGCGCGACGATAGCCACGCGGCCAATCGGAGCGTGATCATGCAGCGCGCGTGAAGAAAGGACTTTTTATGAACCTACTGAAAAAACAGAGCGTAGCCTGGATCATTACCATCGCGCTGGTCATTGCCGCCGTCGGGATCGGATGCAGCAAGGGCGGCGCGCCCAAGACGCCCCAGCAGGACGCCGTCTCCTGCGTGTGGGACGATGCCCAGGTGCTGTCTGACCGGACGGTGCGGACGCTGGATGACCGCAACGACCGGCTGTGGAACCGTTACAGCGTCACCATCGGCGTGGTCACCTGCAACTACAATCGGGACGATTTATATGAGTACGCAATGGAGCAGTTTGAGGAGATGGGCCTGGGCAGCTACGATATGATCGTGGTGCTGGACATCCGGGGCGACAACTACTGGCTGTACACCGGCAACGACGTGGCCTGGGATTTTAGCGACCAGGACTGCATGGATTATACCTACAGCTACATGGAAAACTGGTTTGCCCGGGGTAACTACGACAACGCCGTACTTGACCTCACGGAAGCCCTGGAAGCATGGTACAGAAGCTATTACAACTGATATAGAAAGGAGGCCGCGCTTTTATGGATTGGATCGTCATTCTTGTGCTGGTGGTGCTGCTTTTGCTGGTGATCGAGGGTTCCCACCGGCGGCGCTACCGCAGAGGCTACTACGGGCCCACCTATGTCTACCGGCCATTCTACCTGTTCCCGCCCAGACCGCCCCGCCCGCCGCGCCATGCGCCGCC
>CAMWRX010000045.1 GCA_947176765.1 uncultured bacterium | reverse complement strand
GGCGTGGGTTCCGGGGTGGGCGTCTCGGGAACAATGGAGACGGACTCGGTGGGGTCGGCGGTGGGCTCTGGTTTCTCGCTTCCGCAGCCGGCGGACAGCAGGAGCAGCAGCGCGCAGAACAGGCAGGTGATTCGCTTCATGGACGGGTACCTCCTCTTAAAACACGCCCGCCGGCGGCGGACAGACGTAGATACATCATATTATACCAATTTTGTCGAAGCTTGTAAATGGACAATTGGGGTGCGGACAAAGCGCTTGCCATCTGTCCTGGGTTCTGGTATAATGGCCGCAAAAAAACAGAAAGGAAGAGTCATATGCAAACCATCCAATATACCCCCAGAGGGGTGTGCTCCCAGAGAATGGAGATCGACGTGGAGGACGGCGTCATTCAGGAGGTGCGGGTGCTGGGAGGGTGCAACGGCAACCTCAAGGGCATCTCCTCCCTGCTGAAGGGGATGAGCGTGGACGAGGCCATTACCCGGATGGACGGCATCCGCTGCGGCGTGAAGCCAACCTCCTGCCCGGATCAGCTGGCCCGCGCGCTGAAGTCCGCCCAATTAAATTAAGGTATACGGGAACGCCCCGCGTCCATGGACGCGGGGCGTTTTTTTGGAATGTCCTTCTAAAATGAAAAAATTGAGGCCGCCGAAAAGGCAGCCGGAGAACTGCCCGCCAAGAGGCGGAGGAGCCTTTTGGAATATCCTCTTTGGGGTGGAAACCATTGTGGCTTGCCGAGCGGTTACAAAACAGTTACAATATGCCCATACCAACCCCCAAGGAGTGACAGAGCATGAAAATCAAACGAGCTATTCTGGGGCTGGCGCTGGCGGCGGCGTTGGTCCTGCCTGCCTCGGCGGCGGACGTGCTGTCCGTCAACGGGCAAAACCTGTGGACCCAGGCCAAGGCGCGCCTGGTGGGGAACACCACTTACGTGTCCCTGCGCACCGTGGCCGGAGTGCTGGCACCGGACACAACCGTCACATGGGAGAACGGCTCAGCCTGGGTGCGGGGAGCGGGGCTGACCCTTTCCGCCAAGCCGGGGGAGCAGTGGCTGACGGTGAATGACCGGGCGCTGTACATACCCCAGGGCGTGCGTTTGGAGGGCGGCACCACCCTGGTGCCCATCCGGGTGCTGGCCCAGGCGCTGGGCGGCCGGGTGGACTGGAGCGCCCGGAGCGGCGTCACCCTCACCCCGGGGACGGGGCGGTCCGGCCCTGCCCCCTACACGGAGAACGATCTGTACTGGATGGCCCGCATCATTTCCGCTGAGAGCCGGGGCGAGCCGCTGCTGGGTAAGCTGGCGGTGGGCACTGTGGTGCTCAACCGGGTGGCCAGTGATGAGTTCCCCGACACCATCTACGACGTGATCTTTGACCGCAAGTGGGGGGTGCAGTTCACCCCGGTGGCCAACGGCACCGTGTACAACGAGCCCACCCAAGAGAGCGTGCTGGCCGCCAAGCTGGTGCTGGACGGGGCCAGGGCGGCGGGGGACAGCCTGTACTTTATTGCCCCTGAGCTGACAAATAACCACTGGGTCATGCAAAACCAGACCTATGTGACCACCATTGGATGCCACTGGTTCTACCGTTAAGCGATCCAAAAAATTCCAATCAAATTTTGGAGAAATTGGTCAAAACTGTATAATCTGCACAATAGCCGAGCCTCTTAATATAAGAGGTTCGGCTATTTTGCTGGATTCAAAAGGTTGCAAAACAGTTTTGAATAAGTTACAATGTGGTTACAATTTGAGAACAAATTGTAATGAGGAGAGATTTCATGTCTATGAAAAAACGTGCAGCCAGCCTTCTGCTGGCCATCCTCACTGTCCTGAGCCTGACCCTGCCGGCGCTGGCCGCGGTCCCCGAGGAGTTTCTGGATGGAATTCCCGCGGAGGCCGTTGTGGAGAGCCCGGAGCCTGAAGAGATATACAGCGCCATCCTGCTGGATGGTGAGCCCGTCCCCGCTATGGAGTATGAAATGCGGGACGGCGTGTGCTATGTGACAGTGAGCTCCTTCGTGTCCGCGCTGGACGCGGAGGCCATGGTGGAGGAAGGGGACGGAGCGGTTTCCGTCAATGCCTCCGCCGTTACCCAGGTCGTGGCGGTGGATACCGAAAGCGATGGGATCGAGGACGCGGCCAATGTGCTGACCGCGGATCTGGCCCTTTTCGCCACCGCAGGCGCGTCCTACTTTACGGCCAACGGCCGCTACCTCTATGTCAGCGGCGGCATCATCCTCCTGAACGGACGGGTGGCGGCGCCCGTGCGGCTGCTGGCCCAGGTGTTCAATCTCACCGTGGACTATGACGTCGTGACGGGGCAGGTTCTGCTGGCGCGCCAGGAGAGCGAGGAGCCCTATCTGGCGTCCGGACAGGATGTGTACGACAGCGAGACCGTGATGTGGCTCGCCCGCATCATCCACGCGGAGAGCGGCAACCAGTCCCTGGAGGGCAAGATCGCCGTGGGCAACGTGGTGATGAACCGGGTGAACAATCCCCAGTTCCCCAACACGCTGTACGATGTGCTGTTCCAGAAGAACCAGTTCAGCCCCGCTTCCAGCGGTTCCATTTACAAGGAGCCCAACTGGGAGTCCAAGGTGGCGGCCATGCTGGTGCTGGAGGGCGTCCAGGTGGTGCCCGACGCGCTGTTCTTTAACATGGCGGGGGCCAGGAGCTACGCCTCCAAGCATCGCACGTACGTGACCACTATCGGGGCCCACGACTTTTACAGGTAAACAGGGAAAAAGACCTCGGCGGCCGCAGGGCCCGCCGAGGTCTTTTGCTTTTCCGGGCCGGTCAGAAACTGACAAAATGGAGCTTTTTGGTATATGTTTACCCGTAAAACAGCGTTGGAGACAGTTTTTTCGTGGAAAATTTCAGAAAAAATTCAGGAAAATAGTTGCTTTACGGGTGGAAAATGGGTATAATATTTGTGGAAAGATATGCGTATTTTGGAGGTGAGGGATTGTTTCAGGTTGGCGATAAGGTGGTACACCCCATGCATGGGGCGGGCGTGATCGACTCCATCGTGCAGCGCAAGGTGGCGGGGCAGGTGCAAGAATATTACCAGCTCAAGCTTTCTGTGGGTAATATGGTGGTCATGGTGCCCACAGACAATACGGTCGGGATCGGGATGCGTCCAGTGGTGTCCGGCGCGAAGGCGGAGGAGTTGATGACCGCCATGGAGGGCATCGAGGTGGATATGACCCAGAACTGGAACCGCCGGTACCGGGAGAATTTGGAGCGGCTGAAGAGCGGCGATCTGCTGGAGGTGGCCCGGGTGGTGAAGGGCCTGCGCCAGCGGGAGAGCCAGCGGGGGCTGTCCAACGGGGAGCGCAAGATGCTCCACACAGCCAAGCAGATCCTCATCTCCGAGCTGGTGCTGGCCCAGAGCCTGCCCTACGAGACGGTGGAGAGCAGCGTGGACAGTGTTCTGAGCCATTGATGTGAAACAGGTTGTAAGCGAGAGGGGCCGAAAGGCTCCTTTTTGCGCAAAAGGAGGATATACGACATGGGTCTTTTCCGCAGACGGAAAAAAGAGGCCGGCCCCGCCTGCTCGGCGGTGATAGTGGCGGCGGGCGCTTCCACCCGGATGGGCTTTGACAAGGTGCTGGCCGAGGTGGGCGGCGTGCCGGTGATCGTACGCTGTCTGGAGGCGTTCCAGCAAGCCCCCGGTATCACAGAGATGGTGGTGGTCACCCGGGAGGATCTGGTGCCGGACGTCGCCCGGCTGTGCCAGGATTACGGGCTGACCAAGGTGACCAAGGTGATCCGGGGCGGGGAGAACCGCACCCAGTCCGCCCGGATGGGCACGCTGGAGTGCGACAAGAAGGCCAAGCTCATCGCCATCCACGACGGGGCCAGGCCCTTCGTCACCGTCCGGGTCATCGAGGACGCCATCGCGCAAGCGGCGGTAAACGGCGCGGCGGCCCCCGCCGTGCCGGTGAAGGATACGGTAAAGGAGGCCCATGGCGGCATTGTGGAGCGGACGCTGGAGCGGGAGAACCTGTACGCCATCCAGACGCCCCAGGTGTTTGACGGCGACCTGATCCGGGCGGCGCTGCAAAAGGCGCTGGACGACGGCGCGCAGCTCACCGACGACTGCGCCGCTGTGGAGCGGATGGGGATGAAGGTGGTGCTTACCGCCGGAGACGAGCGGAACATCAAGCTCACCACCCCCACCGATCTGCTCATCGGAGAGGCGCTGGTGGAGGAGGCGGTCTCCCTATGAGGATCGGGCACGGTTATGACGTACACCGCCTGGTGGAAGGGCGTAAGCTGATTCTGGGCGGGGTGGACGTTCCCTATGAGCGTGGGCTGCTAGGCCACTCCGACGCGGACGTGCTGACCCACGCTGTCATGGACGCCCTGCTGGGGGCGGCGGCGCTGGGGGACATCGGAAAGCTCTTCCCGGACAACGATCCCGCCTACGAGGGCGCGGACAGTCTGGCCCTGCTGAAGCGGGTGGTGGAAGTGCTGGAGGAGAACGGCTATACGGTGGGCAACGTGGACGCCACCGTGCTGGCCCAGCGGCCCCGCCTGGCCCCCCACATCCCGCTGATGAGGGAAAAAATAGCCGCCGCCATGGGGGTGGACCCCGGGCGGGTCAGCGTGAAGGCCACCACCGAGGAGGGCCTGGGCTTCACCGGAACGGGGGAGGGCATGGCCGCCCACGCCGTGGCGCTCATTGAGGAAAAGTAAATAGGCGTTCACAAGCGCTCCTCCCAAGGCATATGCTGTCCTTGAGAGGAGCGCTTGTCGTTCCTCAAGAAACAGGGGAAAGGAATGGTGGGCCCATGGTCTATTATCTCATTATCTGCCGCTCGCTCACCTATGCCCAGCGCACTGCCCAGGTGCTGGAGCGGGTGGGCATCTCCGGCTCCGTCCAACGCTCGCCCAAGCTCATTTCCAAGGAGGGCTGCGGTTACTGCGTGCGCATTCCGGAGCGGCGGCTGACCGACGCGCTCACGGTGCTGCGCCGGGAGGGCATGGCCCCCAAGCAGGTGTTCCTCCAGACGGCGGAGGGGGAGTACAGTGAGGTGAAGCCATGATCTATTTCGACAGCGCCGCCACCACATTGGAAAAGCCACGGGAGGTGCCCCGGGCCTCCGCCTGGGCGATGACCCATCTGGCCAGCCCCGGCCGGGGGGGCCACGCCCCGGGCATGGGGGCGGCGGATCTGATGTACCAAATGCGGGAGCAGGCGGCCCAGCTCTTTCATGTGGGCGACCCGGAACAGGTGGTGCTTACCTATAACGCCACCCACGCGCTGAATATGGCCATCCGCTCTCTGATAAGGCCCGGGGGGACGGCGGTCATCTCCGGCTATGAGCACAACGCCGTCACGCGGCCCCTCCACGCCATTCCCAGCGTGAAGGTAAAGGTGGCGGCGGGGCCGCTGTTTGACAGCGACGGGATGTTTGCCGCCTTTGAGCAGGCGGTCACGCCGGACGTGGACGCGGTGGTGTGCAACCACGTGTCCAACGTGTTCGGCTTCATCCAGCCGGTGGATCGCATCGCTCAGCTTTGCCGGGAGCGGGGCGTACCCCTCATCGTGGACGCGTCCCAGTCCGCCGGAACGCTGAATGTGGATCTGGAGGGCTGGGGGGCGGCGTTTGTGGCTATGCCGGGGCACAAGGGGCTCTACGGCCCCCAGGGCACCGGCCTGCTGCTGTGCGGCGGGGACGCCCAGCCCCTGCTCTACGGCGGGACGGGGAGCCTTTCGATGAAACAGGATATGCCCGACTTCCTGCCCGACCGGCTGGAGGCGGGCACCCACAACGTGTGCGGCGCGGCGGGCCTGCTGGCGGGGATGAAGTTCGTCAGCCGGATGGGCGTTGCCCGCATCCACCGCCACGAGCGGGAGCTGGCCGGGCGCATGATGGACCGGCTGGCGTGCATCCCCGGGGTGACGGTGTTCCGGGGCGGGGAGAACCAGAGCGGCCTGTGCTCCATTGTCCTGGACGGCATGGACTGCGAGAAGGCGGGCGAGGAGCTGGCAAAGCGGGACATCGCGGTGCGCTCGGGCTTGCACTGCGCCCCCCTGGCCCACCGGACGGCGGGCACCCAGGACACCGGCACCATCCGGTTCAGCTTTTCCGCCTTCAACCGCCCGGATCAGGTGGATCGGGCGGCGGCGGTGATCCGTGCCCTGGCTGGGGCGGCGAAAAAATGAAAATAAGGGCGCGGCACAGGCCGCGCCCTTACTCTTTGCCGCTGCCTTCCCATGAATTTTCTCTGAATTCTCCCCGATTCACTTGCCAACCTCGGCCGGATGGGATATAATGCTTAAAATGCCGCAGTGCGGCAATGGTTTGTCACGCGCATTTTTCGGTGTGGGAAGGAGTGGCGCATATGGACGCGATTTTGCAGACAATACGGCTGGCGCCGGAATACCTCAGACTCATCGGCCTCACCGACATTCTGGATATGGCCATCATCGCCTTTGGCATCTACCACCTGTTCCGCTTTGTGCGCCGCAGCCGGTCCGGCCAGGTGGTCAAGGCCATCGCCTTCATCGTGGTGGCCATGGCACTGGCCAACCTGTTCCATCTGCGGGTGATCCGCACGGTGCTGAACAACGCGGTGGAGCTGGGCGTGATCGCCCTCATCATCCTGTTCCAGCCGGAGCTGCGCCGCTTTTTGGAGCAGATGGGCAGCGGCAAGATCAAGGAGCTGTTCGTGGCGGAGAGCTACAGCAACGACCTGGAGACCGCCGTCAAGGAGACGGTGGAGGCCTACGCCCCCCTGTCCCACGATAAGGTGGGGGCACTGATGGTGTTCGAGCGGCGCACCCTGCTGGACGACGTACTCAAAACCGGAACCGCCCTGGACTGCCAGGTGTCCGCCGAGCTGTTAAAGAATCTCTTTTGGAATAAGGCCCCCCTTCATGACGGGGCGGTCATCGTGCGCAACGGGCGCATCGTGGGGGCGGGCTGTATGCTCCCCCTGTCCGGCAACGTCAATCTGAGCCGGGATCTGGGTATGCGCCACCGGGCCGGCATCGGCATCAGCGAGAACTCGGACGCGGTGGTGGCCATTGTGTCTGAGGAGACGGGCTCTATCTCGGTGGCCATCAACGGGATGCTCAAGCGCCACCTGTCGCCGGACACCCTGGAGCAGCTGCTCCGCCGGGAGCTGATGCCCGCGGCGGACGAGGGAAGCAAACCCACCGCCGCCGCCCGGATTACCAGCGTATTCAAGGGCAAAAAGGGAGATAATTCCAATGGGAAAGAAGATTCTTGACAGCAAAATCCTATACATGGTTCTCTCCATTATCATCTCCCTGTCGCTGTGGATCTGGGTGACCTCCCGGGATGAGAACAAGGAGAACCAGCGCTTTACCATCCCCATCACCTTCGAGGGGGTTGACATTCTGGAGGATCGGGGACTGATGATCGTCAATGAAAATGTCACCGCCAGCATCACGGTGCGGGCCGCGCCCATGATCCTGGCTACCCTGAGCAACAATCCGCCGCAGCTCATCGCCAACGTGTCCAGCATCAGCTCGGAGGGCACCCACCGGGTGGTCTATTCCACCCGCCTGCCCAGCGGCAGCGGTGTCAACGACAATGATGTGGAGTACATCAGCGGCGCCAGCGGCACCGCGGTGAACGTGGAGGTGGCCCGATCCCTCCGCCGGGAGGGTATTGAGATCCGGGGCGAGTGGCAGGGTTCGACGGCGGAGGGCTATCTGGCCGGCGACAAGGACGACTTCCGGTTTGACCCGGGCACGCTGACCATCAGCGGCCGGGCAGAGCTGGTCAACCAGGTGGCCTACGCCAAGGTCATCGTCACCGGGGAGGATTTGACGGAGTCGGTGGGGGACTACTTCCCCTTCCAGCTCATCGGCGCCAGCGGCGACCCGCTGGATCTGGACATCAGCTGTGACGTGGACACGATCTACACATCCTTTCCCATCCGGGCCACGGCGGAGATCCCCCTTGAGGTGAAGGTCACGCCCGGCGGCGGGCTGGGAGTGGACGATGTGAGCGTCAAGCTGGACACCGATTCCATCGTGGTGGCGGGCAGCCGGGAGGCGGTGGACGGCCTGGTAAACCTGGGGGCCATCACCGTGGCCAGCATCGACCTGGCCACCCTGGAGGACGACGTGGCCGAAAACGGCGGCGAGCGAACCTATTCCATCCCCCTGACCGATGAGTTGGAGAACGTCAGCGGCGTCACCGAGGTGACGGTCACGCTGAAGATACGCAAACGGGTGGAGACCCGGGAGTTTGAGGTAAAGGCCGACCGCATCAGCACCACCAACGCCCCCGAGGGCTGGCAGCCCAGCATCATCACCCAGGTGCTCAAGGTGAAGATCCGGGGGACCACGGCCTTGCTGGATGAGCTCACTGAGGAGAACATCTGGGCGGTGGCCAATCTGCAGGAGATCAACGCGGCCACCGGGCAGCACACCGTGTCCGCCAGCGTCTATTTAAACAGCGCCGGTTCCGAAGGGGACGTGGGTGTGGTGAACCCCGCCAGCTATACGGTGGTGGTTTCCCTGGCCCAGGACGGCTGAGCGGTGTTCGGTTACGTCCGCCCCGCCCTGGAGCGGCTGGATCAGGAGGGGCGGGACGCCTACCAGAGCGCCTACTGCGGCCTGTGCCACGCGCTGGGAAAGCGGCACGGCCCGCTGGCCCGGCTGACACTGCAATATGATTTCACTTTCCTGGCCATTCTGCTCACAGCGGGCGAGAGGGAGGGAGAATGCGCCTGCCGCCGGTGTCCGGTGAATCCGTTTCGAAAGCCCCGGGCCTGTCTGGCGGGGCGTCAGATGGACGCCGCCGCCGACCAGAGCGTCATCCTCACTTGGCATAAGCTGTCCGACGACGTGGACGACCACGGATTTTTCACCGGCCTGCCCTATCGGTTTGTACGGCGGCTGTTCCGGCGGGCCTACCGCCGGGCGGCGGAGGCTCAGCCTGACTTTGATGCCCAGACCCGGGAGGGGCTGGCCCGCCTGCGGGCGCTGGAGGAGGCCGGCTCCCCGGAGCTGGACCGGGCGGCGGACGCCTTCGCCAAGATTTTGTCCCGTGCCGCCCAGGCCGTCCCCAAAGAGGGGGAGCGGCGGGCGCTGGAGCAGCTTCTCTACCATGTGGGCCGGTGGGTGTACCTGATGGACGCCTGGGACGATCTGGATGAGGACAAGAAAAAGGGCCGCTACAACCCCCTGGACGCCCGTTTCCGGGGACAGGCCCGGGAAAATCGGGAATATCTGGAGGCCACCGCCACCCATTCTCTGCGGCTGGCGGGGAGCGCGGCCAGCCTGCTGGAGCTGGGCCGGTGGACGCCCATTGTGGAAAATATACTCTACCTTGGCCTGCCCGCGGTGCAGAGCGCCGTACTGGACGGCCGGTGGAAAGAAATAAGAAAGGGGAGGTGGAAGCCCCATGAGAGATCCTTACGAGGTGCTGGGCGTGAGCCCTGACGCCGGCGACGACGAGATCAAAAAGGCGTATCGGGAGCTGGCGCGGAAATATCACCCGGACAACTATCAGAACAACCCTCTGGCCGATCTGGCCGAAGAGAAGATGAAGGAGATTAACCAGGCCTATGACGCCGTCACCAAGGCCCGGTCTGGCGGCGGCTCCGCTTATGGGGGCGGAAGCGCCTCCCAGGGAGGGTACGGCTATGGCTACTCATCTGGCTCCGCCTACCAGCAGCAGCGGCAGAGCGGCGGGAGCGGTGTATATGCCCAGGCCCGACAGGCCGTCAGCAGGGGGGATCTGGACGGGGCGGAGCAGCTCCTCCAAGGGGCGTCCCGGAATGGGGAGTGGTACTTCCTCATGGGTTCCATCGCCTACCGCCGGGGCTGGCTGGACGAGGCGCGGCAGAACTATCAGATTGCCGTCCAGATGGACCCCGGCAATATGGAGTACCGTCAGGCATTCAGCATGATGCAGCGGGGCGGCTACGGCTACCAGCCGGACATGACGGGCGCCCAGTGCGACGGGATGGACTGCTGCACCGCCTTGATGTGCATGAACTGTCTGTGCGGGGGCTGCCGCTGATATGAGGAGGAAAAGCAAGGCCGTTCAGGTGGCGTACCCGGCCATCCTGGGCGCGCTGGCGGTGATTTTGGTCTATCTGGCCTGCCTGGCTCCCTCGGGCCAGTGGGGCATTGTGGCGGCCGCGGGGCTGCTGCCCGCCGCGGCGGTGATCTCGGTGGGGCTGAAGGCGGGCTTTTTGTGCTGGGCGGGGGCGGCTGTCCTTGCCCTGCTGCTGGCGCCGGACAAGTTCTGCGCCCTGCTGTTTGCCGCGCTGTTCGGGCTGTACCCCATGGTGAAGTCCCTGACGGAGGGGCTGCGGAAAAAGCCGGTGGAATATCTGCTGAAGCTGGCCTTTTTCAACGCCGCCTTCACGGCGCTGTATCTGACGATGGCGTCGGCCATGCTGGGCTCCCTGCCCGAGGTGTTGGGAAGCTCGGTGTGGGTGCTGTACCTGGCGGCAAATGTGGTTTTTTTGGCGTATGATTACGGATTTGGCAGGCTGATCGCGGTGTATATCGCCCGGGTTCAGCGGGCAGTCCATTAGAAAGGCGGAGAGGGAACATGGTGAAAAGCATGACCGGCTATGGCCGGGGAGAGAAGACCTTTGAGGGCGTCCAGATCGTGGTGGAGCTGCGCTCGGTGAACAACCGGTACCTGGATTGCACGGTGAAGATGCCCAGGGCGTACATCTTCGCGGAGGACGCCATGAAGTCCAAGGTGCAGAGCGGCGTGGGCCGGGGCAAGGTGGACGTGTTCGTCACCATCACCCGCGACTGCGGGGACGCGGTCACCGTCACGGTGAACGAGGCGCTGGCCAAGAGCTACTTGGAGGCGTTCAAGCGCCTCCGGGAGTTGGGAGGGGGCAGCGTCAAGAAAAGGTTCGGCGCCGCCGATCTGGCCCGGATTCCCGACGTGCTGACGGTGGAAAAGCAGGAAGAGGATCTGGACGAGATGAAGGAGCGGCTGCTCACCGTGCTGGGGCTGGCCATCGAGGACTTCAACTCCATGCGCTCCCGGGAGGGCCAGCGCCTGATGGATGACATCCTGGGCCGGGCGGACGCCATCGAGCGCCTGCTGGGCGAGGTGGAGGAGCGCTCCCCCCAGACTGTGTCCGATTACCGCGCCCGGCTGGAAGCCAAGATGAAGGAAGTGCTTCAGAACACCCAGATCGACGAGGGGCGGCTGCTCACCGAGGCGGCCATCTTTGCCGACAAGGTGGCGGTGGACGAGGAGACGGTGCGGCTGCACAGTCACCTGGGCCAGCTGCGGGAGCTGCTGGCCGCCGGCGGCGCGGTGGGCCGCAAGCTGGACTTCCTCATCCAGGAGTTCAACCGGGAGACCAACACCATCGGCTCCAAGTGCAGCGACATTGAGATCACCCGCCGGGTAGTGGACATGAAGGCGGAGATCGAGAAGATCCGCGAGCAGGTTCAGAACCTGGAGTGACGGGATGAAGCTGGTCAACATTGGATTCGGCAACATGGTGTCCGCCCAGCGGGTGGTGGCCATCGTCAGCCCGGACTCCGCCCCGGTGAAGCGGCTGGGCCAGGAGGCCCGGGAGCGGGGCGTACTCATCGACGCCAGCTTTGGCCGCAAGACCAAGTCGGTGCTGGTGATGGACAGCGGCCATGTGATTTGGTCGTCCCTGCCCACCGAGCAGATATCCGCCCGGTTCGGGGACGGGGCCGAAACAGAGGAGGAGACGCCATGAGTGAGTCACAAAAGAAAAAGCGGGGAGAGCTGATCGTGCTGTCCGGTCCCTCCGGGGTGGGGAAGAGCACCGTCATCGCCGAGCTGCTCAGCTCCCGGCGGGACATCCACTTCTCCGTGTCCTTTACCACCCGCCAGCCCCGCACCGGCGAGGCGGACGGGGTGAACTACAACTTCGTCTCCCGGGAGGAGTTTGAGCGGATGATCGCCGCCGACGAGCTGCTGGAATACGCCGAGTACGTGGGCAACTACTACGGCACGTCGCTGAAGGTCATCCGGGAACAGTTGGACCAGGGGGTGGATGTGCTGCTGGACATCGAGGTTCAGGGCGCGGCCAAGGTGCGGGAGCGCTGCCCCGAGGCGGTGCTGATTTTCCTGATTCCCCCCTCCATTGAGGAGCTGTCCCGCCGCCTCCACCGGCGCAACACGGATGAGGAAGAGGTCATTCAGCGCCGCTTGGAAAAGGCCCGGCAGGAGTGCCGGGAGTGCGTGCGGTACGACTACCTGGTGGTGAACGACGCGGTGATGAACGCCGCCCAGGAGATCCAGTCCATTCTCCAGGCGGAGCAGTGCCGCACCCAAAAGCGCCTCCATCTGGCCGAGAGCATCATCGGCCAGGATTGACTGTAAAATCGGAAAGGAATGGTATTTATGCTGCTCTATCCCCCCATTAAGGAACTGCTGGTGCAGGTGCCCAGCCGCTATATGTTGGTGAACATGGTGGCCAGCCGGGCCAGAAAGTTGTCCAGCGAGGCGGAGGTGTCCGGCGAGCCGCTGGAAGAGAAGGCGGTGTCCCTGGCCATCCGGGAGGTGGCCGACGGTACGCTGACCCTGGAACAGGCGGAGGCGGAAGCCGCCGCCGAAGCGCCCGAGGAGGACGAAGCGTAAAAACCCAAAAGGGCAAGCGGGGGAACTGCTTGCCCTTTGGACGTTAGATAGAAAGAGGTGGGGCGGGTGGCCAATATCGCGAAGATCGCCGTGTCCGCGGCCACCTACGCCATTGACCGGCCCTATGACTATCTGGTCCCCCCCGCGCTGGAGGGAGCGCTGCGGCCCGGGATGCGGGCGGCGGTGCCCTTCGGCAGGGGGAACAAGACCTGCGACGGCATCGTGCTGGCCTTGGGGCAGCGGGAGGATACAGATAAGCTGAAATCCGTTCTTGCCCTGCTGGACGAGGAGCCGCTGCTGGAGGCCGGCGCGATCCAACTGGCGCTGTGGATGCGGGAGCACTATTTCTGCACCGTGTACGACGCCATGCGGGCCATGCTTCCGGCTGGGCTGTGGTTCTCCCTCAAGGACTGCTGGCGCGTCGCCCCCGGTGTGGACCGGGAGGCGGCCTGCGGGGCGGCAGGGGAGTCTAAAAACGCCCAAAAGCTGGTGGAGCTGTTGTTTGCCAGCGGCGGCTGGGCGGAAGAGGGGAGGATACGGACGGCCTTCGGCGTGTCCGACCCCGGCCCTGCCCTGCGGGATTTGGCGGAAAAAGGGATCATCGTCCGGGAGGCCAGCGCCCAGCGGGGCGTGAACGACAAGCAGGAGCTGGTCGCCTCCCTTGCCATGGACCCCAGCGATGCCATGGCGCTGCTGGGCCCCAAGCGCCGCCGCGCCCCCCTCCAATACGCCGCCGGGGAGGCCATCTGCGCGGTGGGGGAGACATCCGCCAAGGAGCTTTGTTACTTCACCGGGGCGTCCATGACCACTCTGCATACACTGGAGCGGATGGGGGTGCTGGCCTTAACCCGCCGGGAGGTGTACCGCCGTCCCCTGCTGCCCGAGTACGAGGCGGCCGCCCCGGTGGTTCTCAATGGGGAGCAGCGGGCGGCATATGATGGACTGCTGGCGCTGACCGAACAGGGCGGCGGGGCCGCCCTGCTGTACGGGGTCACGGGCAGCGGCAAGACCCAGGTGTATTTGAAGTTGATCCACACCCTGCTGGAACGGGGCAAAACCGCCCTGGTGATGGTGCCGGAGATCGCCCTCACCCCCCAGCTCATGCGGATCTTCACCTCCCACTTCGGCCATGAGGTGGCTATCCTCCACTCATCCCTGTCCGCCGGGGAGCGGTGCGACGAGTGGAAGCGGGCCAGGCGTGGGGAGGCCCGGGTGGTGGTGGGCACCCGCTCCGCCGTGTTCGCCCCCCTGCCCGATTTGGGCGTCATCATTTTGGACGAGGAGCAGGAGCCGTCCTACAAATCCGAGCAGAACCCCCGGTATCACGCCCGGGAGGTGGCCCGGTACCGCTGCCACAAGGCGGGGGCGCTGCTGCTGATGGGGTCGGCCACCCCGTCCATTGAGACGATGTACCACGCCCGACAGGGGGACTACAGCCTGTTCGAGCTGAGGGAGCGGTACAATGAACAGGCCCTTCCTCAGGTCACTGTCGTGGACATGAAGGAGGAACTGCGCCGGGGGAACGGCGGCACCATCAGCGCCCCCCTGGCGAATATGCTGGAGGAGACCATCGACAAAGGGGAGCAGGCCATTTTGTTCCTCAACCGCCGGGGAGCGAGCCGAATGGTCACCTGCGGCGAGTGCGGCGAGACCCCCACCTGCCCCCGGTGCTCCGTCCATCTCACCTACCACTCCGCCAACCGGCGGCTGATGTGCCATTACTGCGGCTGGTCCCAGCCCCTGCCGGACCAGTGCCCCAGTTGCGGGGGCCTGCTGGACTTCATGGGGGCGGGCACCCAGAAGGTGGAGGAGGAGCTGCGTACCCTGTTCCCAGGCACAAAGGTGCTGCGCATGGACGCGGACACCGTGTCCGCCGTCCACAGCCACGAGAACATCCTGGAAAAGTTCCGAAAAGAGCGTGTCCCCATCCTGCTGGGCACCCAGATGGTGGCCAAGGGGCTGGACTTTGAGAACGTTACCTTGGTGGGGGCGGTGTCGGCGGATCAGCTGCTGTACACCGGGGACATCCACGCGTCGGAGCGGGCCTTTTCCCTGCTCACCCAGGTGGTGGGAAGGGCGGGCCGCGGGGAGAAGAAGGGCAGGGCAGTAATCCAGACTTTCACCCCGGACAACGACGTGATCCGCTTCGCCGCCAGCCAGGACTACGACAGCTTTTACCAGCAGGAGATCGGCATCCGGGGGCTGCGGGGGCTTCCGCCCCTGTGCGACCTGTTTGTGCTGTGCGCCTCCGGCCTGGAGGAGACGGCGGTGCTGCGCGCGCTGCTGCGCCTGCGGGACGCATTGAGCGCCGCGCTGAACCAGAAACCATATGCCGGGACGCCCCACCGGCTGCTGGGGCCCGCCCCGGCGGCGGTGGCCAAGGTGAATGACCGCTACCGCTACAGGCTGATTTTAAATACCCAAAACACCAAAGCCATGCGGCTGCTGACGGCGCACCTGCTCCGTCAGGCCCAGGCCGACAAGCAAAACCGGGGGGTGGCCCTGTTCGCCGACCTGAACCCGCTGGATTGATAGGAGGAACCGACAATGGCGCTGAGAAAGATTCTGACCCAGGGCGACCCGGCCCTGGCCAAGACCTGCCGCCCGGTGGAGAAGTTTGACCGCAAGCTCCACTGGCTGCTGGATGACATGAAGGAGACGCTGGCCAACGCCGGCGGCGTGGGCCTTGCCGCCCCCCAGATCGGCATTTTGCGCCGCGTGGTGGTGGTAGAGGACGCGGAGGAGAACATGATCGAGCTGGTCAACCCGGTGATCGTGGATCAGTCCGGGGAGCAGGAGGGCTGGGAGGGCTGCCTCAGCGTCCCCGGCAAATACGGCTGGGTGGAGCGGCCCAATGTGGTCACCGTCCGGGCCCAGGACCGGGAGGGCAAGTTCTTCGAGGTCACTGGGGAGGAGCTGACAGCCAGGTGCTTCTGCCACGAGCTGGAGCATCTGGACGGCCACCTCTTTGTGGAGCACGCCGATGAGCTGTACACCCCCGAGGAGATCGACGCCATGGAGGCGGAAGAGGAGAGCAAGGAATGAGAATTGTCTTCATGGGCACCCCGGATTTCGCCGTGCCGTCGCTGAAGGCGCTGGCGGGGGCGGGGCATGAGATCTGCGGCGTGTTCACCCAGCCGGACAAGCCGAAAAACCGGGGGATGAAGCTCCAGCAGTCCCCAGTGAAGGAGTGCGCCCTGGCGATGGGGTTGCCGGTCTACCAGCCCGCCAGGATGCGGGACGGGGAGGCGCTGGGTATTCTCCGGGAGCTGAACCCCGACCTGATCGCCGTGGCGGCCTACGGGAAGATCCTGCCCGTGGACATTTTGGAGCTGCCCCGGCTGGGGTGTATCAACGTCCACTCGTCCCTGCTCCCCAAATATCGGGGCGCGGCCCCCATCAACTGGGCGATTCTGAACGGCGAGGACGAGACGGGCGTCACCATTATGTATATGGCGGAGGGGATGGACACCGGGGACATCCTGGCCCAGGCCAAAACCCCAATTGACATCAATGAGAACGCCGCCCAGCTCTTCGACCGGCTGGCGGAGATGGGTGCGGATCTGCTGGCGGAGACGGTGAAGAATCTGGAGGCGGGCACGGCCAAGCGCGTCCCCCAGGACGACGCCCTGTCCAGCCATGCCCCCATGCTGTCCCGGGAGCAGTCGCCCATGGACTGGGAAAAGACCGCCCGGCAGCTCCACGACCAGGTACGGGGGCTGTATCCCTGGCCCGCCGCCACAGCGGTGCTGGACGGTGTTCGGTGCAAGATCCTGCGCACGACCCTGTCCGGCGAAACGACGAGTAAAGCCCCAGGCACCGTTTTGCAGGCGGATAAGAAGGGCCTGCGGGTGGCCTGTGGGGACGGCGGAGTGCTGGACATTCTGGAGCTCCAGCCCGACGGTAAGAAGGCCATGGCCGCCCAGGCTTTTCTGCTGGGCCACCCCATCCCTGCGGGGACGGTATTGACGAAACAGGAGTGATTTCCATGGGCTCAGCCAGAGAGACGGCGGTGCTGACCCTGGCCGCCTGTGAAAAGCAGGGGGCCTGGTCGGACGGGCATTTGAAGCACGCCATCCGGGCACAGGGTTTAGACCGTCGGGACGCGGCCCTGGCCACCCGGCTGTGCTACGGGGTGCTGCAAAACAGGCTGCTGCTGGACTGGCGGCTGGCCCGCCTGTGTTCCATGAAGCTGGAGAAATTGGAGATCAAGGTGCTGTGCTCCCTGCGGGTGGCGGCGTACCAGCTCCTGTTTTTGGACAAGATTCCCCCCAGCGCCGCGGTGAACGAGGCGGTGGAGCTGGCTAAACGCCACAGCCGAAACCCCCGTGCGGCGGGGCTGGTGAACGGTGTGCTCCGCTCCCTCCTGCGGGAGGAGGCGCCGGAGGTCAGGGGGAAGAACAATATCGAAACCCTGTCCATCCGGTACAGCCACCCCCGGTGGCTGGTGGAGGAGTTTGTAAATCTGCTGGGCAGGTCAGGGGCGGAAGCCCTTTTGGAGGCGGATAACCAGCAGCCCCCCACCACCGCCCAGGTGAACACCTTGAAAACCACCCTGGAGAAGCTGATAGAGGAGCTGCGGGAGGCGGGGGTTGAGGCGGAGCCCCACCCATGGCTTCCCAATTGCCTGCTGCTCACCGGCACCGGCGATCTGGAGCGGCTGGACGCCTTCCAACGGGGGGATTTCTACGTCCAGGACGCCGCCTCCCGCCTAGCGGTTATGGCGGCGAATCCCCAACCGGGGAGCCGGGTGCTGGACTGCTGCGCCGCGCCGGGGGGCAAGTCCTTCGCCGCCGCCATCGCCATGGAAAACCGGGGGGAGGTCATCTCCTGCGACATCCACCCCCATAAAATCAAGCTGCTGGAGGCGGGGCGGGACCGGCTGGGGCTGTCCGTCATGAATCCCACCCTCCAGAACGCCGCCCAGACCCGGGAGGACTGGGTGGAAGGCTTCGACACGGTGCTCACCGACGTGCCCTGCTCGGGACTTGGCATTATCCGCAAGAAGCCGGACATACGATATAAAGACCCGGAACCGCTCAAGGGCCTGCCCAGGGTCCAGCGGGGGATTTTGGACAACTGCGCCCAGTACGTCCGCCCCGGCGGGACGCTGGTGTACTCCACCTGCACCCTCCTGCCCAGGGAAAACGACGAGATCGTGGACGGATTCCTGGCGGCCCATCCGGACTTTTCAACCGAGCCCTTTGACCTGCCCCATCTGGGCAGACAGCCGGGGCGGATGACCTTCTGGCCCCACATCCACGGCACAGACGGCTTTTTCGCGGCCAAGCTGCGCAGAAAGGGGTGATCCCCAATGACCGATTTAAAATCCATGACCCGCCCGGAGCTGGAGGCGTACTTTAAGGAGCTGGGCCAGCCCAAGTTCCGGGCCATGCAGGTGTTCCGCTGGCTCCACCGGGGGGTGGAGTCCTTCGACGAGATGACCGACCAGCCCAAGGCGCTCCGGGAGAAGCTGAAGGAAACCTGTATCCTCACCGTCCCCAAGGTGGAGCGCAAGCAGGTGTCGAAGCTGGACGGCACCATCAAGTATTTGTGGCGGCTGGGGGACGGAAATTGTGTGGAAACAGTTTTGATGCGCTACAAGCATGGGAATACTGTATGCGTGTCCAGCCAGGTGGGGTGCAATATGGGCTGTGTGTTCTGCGCGTCCACCCTGGGGGGCAAGGTGCGGGATCTGACCCCGGCGGAGATTTTAGATCAGGTAATGTTTACCGAAAAAGACAGCGGGGAGGCCGTTTCCAACATCGTGATGATGGGAATTGGCGAGCCGCTGGACAATTTCGACCACGTTTTGCGGTTTTTGGCCCTGGTAAATGACCCGGACGGGCTGAACATCGGGATGCGGCACATCTCGCTGTCCACCTGCGGGTTGGTAAAGAAAATTGACAAACTGGCCCAACTTGGGTTACAATTGACGTTAAGTGTTTCCCTCCACGCCCCGGACGACGAGACGCGGTCGAAGCTGATGCCGGTCAACCGCTCGGTAGGTGTGGACACGCTGATAGAGACCTGCCGCCGATATTTTGAGACTACCGGGCGGCGCATTTCCTATGAGTACGCCATGGTCGACGGGGTGAATGATTCCGACGAACAGGCCGACCGGCTGGCAAAGCTCCTGCGAGGCCAGCCGGGGCACGTGAACCTCATCCCGCTCAACGAGGTGGCGGAGTCGCCGCTGGCCCCCAGCCGCCGGGTGCGGCAGTTCCAGCAGCGGCTGGAGGGGCACGGTATCACCGCCACGGTGCGGCGCAAGCTGGGGGGCGACATCGACGCCTCCTGCGGGCAGCTGCGGCGGAAGAGGATCATGGAGAGGGAAACCCATTCCCCAGAGGAGGGATCAACTTGAAAGTCTGTGGGATGACGGACATAGGCCGTCACAGAAAGGACAACCAGGACAGCTATGCCATCCATCAATGGGAGGACGGGGCGGCCCTGCTGGTGGTATGCGACGGCATGGGCGGCGCACAGGCGGGCAGCGTGGCCAGCTCGGTGGCGGCGGAGACCTTTGCCGCCGCGGTGGAAGGAGCTCTGGCCCGAGGCGCCCTGGGGGGTTCGAGGCAGGTGCTGGAGAATGCTTGCCAGATGGCCAACGAGAAGGTGTACCGCCTCAGCCTGGAAAACTGGGAGTACGAGGGCATGGGCACCACTTTGGTGGCGGCGCTGATCCGGCCGGACGGGGTTTGGCTGGTCAACGTCGGGGACAGCCGGGGTTATCTGCTGGAAAATGATTCCATACGCCAGGTGACGGTGGATCACTCTCTGGTGCAGCTGCTGGTGGAGCGGGGGGAGATCACCCCCGCCGAAGCCCGCGTACATCCCCAAAAGAATCTCATCACCCGTGCCCTGGGGGTGGACAGCCGTGTGGAGTGCGATTTGACCCGGCTGGAGCCGGGGCAGGGCAGCCGCCTGCTGCTGTGCAGCGACGGACTCACCAATGTGCTGGACGACGAGACGCTGTTGACCCTCAGCCGCCGGGAGGCGGAGATTGAGGATCTGTGCCGCGCGCTGATCAACCTGACGCTGGAGCGGGGCGCGCCGGACAACGTCACCGCCGTGCTGGCGCAGCTGTAAACGAGGAGGACTTTTACCATGGATCAATACATAGGTAAAATGCTCGACAACCGATATGAAATTCAGGAGTGCATCGGCACCGGGGGCATGGCGGTGGTGTACAAGGCCCGTGACCACCGGCTGAACCGGCTGGTGGCCGTCAAGATCCTGAAGCCGGAACTGGCCAGCGACGCGGACTTCCGCCGCCGCTTCCATGACGAGTCCCAGGCGGTGGCCATGCTGTCTCACGCCAACATCGTGTCGGTGTACGACGTGAGCCGGTCCGACGGACTGGACTATATCGTCATGGAGCTGATCGACGGCCTGACCCTGAAGCAGTATATGCAGCGCCGGGGCACCCCCCTGAACTGGCGGGAGGCCCAGCATTTCATCACCCAGATCATGCGGGCGCTGAGCCATGCCCACTCCCGGGGGATCATCCATCGGGACATCAAGCCCCACAACATCATGGTTCTCCGGGACGGCAGCGTGAAGGTCACCGACTTCGGCATCGCCCAGCTGGCCAGCGCCGCCCAGAACACCATGACCCAGGAGGCCATCGGCTCGGTACACTATATTTCCCCGGAGCAGGCCAAGGGCAGCCATGTGGACTGCCGCACGGACATCTACTCCGCCGGCGTGGTGCTCTATGAGATGCTCACCGGCCGCCTGCCTTTTGAGGGGGACACCCCCGTGGCGGTGGCAATCCAGCACATCAGGGCCATTCCCGTCCCCCCCTGCGATTTGAATCCGGAGGTGCCCCGCACCCTGGAGGCCATCACCATGAAGGCCATGGCCCCCGAGCTGAGCCAGCGCTACGCCACGGCGGACGAGATGCTGGAGGATTTGAAGGAGTTCCGCAAAAACCCGGACTATGAGCCCGCCGCCCCCACCCCGGAGGACGTGCCGGACGAGCCCACCATGGTGGTGCCTACGAAGGTGATCACCGCCTCCGCCCGGGTGCCGGTGGAGCGCCGGGAGCCGGAGAATGTCCAGCCTGAGCGGCGGGAGCGCCGCCGCCGGGAGGTGGAGGAAGAGGATTACGACTACGATGACGAGCCTCCCCGCCGGGGCGGCGGAGTGGCGGCCGCGGCGGTGGCTGTGGTGCTCATCCTGGCGTTTATCGGCTGCATTGTCTACTTCCTCTGGAATTTCTTTGCCAAGGATCTGCTGGCCCCGGGGACTCAGGAGTACGAGGTGCCCAATCTGCTGGGTTACACCGTGGAACAGTTGGAGCAGAACAAGTCCATTCTGGGCGACTTCACCCTGGAGGAGGGGGATGTCAAGTACAGCGCGGAGTACAAGGAGGGCCAGATCTGCGAGCAGAACCCCATGCCCGGCACCATGGTGCGGGAGGGCACTATGACCATCACCGTCAACATCAGCGGCGGCGAGGACAAGGTGTATATGCCCAATGTAGAGACCTGGGACGCCAGACAGGCCCTCAAGACCCTCCAGGACGAGATGGGGCTGGTGGTGAACCAGGAAGAGGATTGGTCTGAAACCATCACCAAGGGCTATGTCATCTCCCAAAGCCTGATGAAGGATACCGAGGTGTGGCCGGGGCGCGAGGTGACCATCGTCATCAGCAAGGGCCCCGAGCAGAAGCAGGCCACGGTGATCAATTTCCTCAATGTCCCCCTGGAGCAGGCCAAGGAGCAGATTATCCAGTTGGGGCTGAAGGTGGGCAAGGTCAGCGAGTATCACAGCGACGAGTACGCCGAGGGCCGCGTGTCCTGGCAGAGCGTTCCCCAGGGCGAGCAGGTGGATAAGGACACCGCCATCGACCTGTGGGTGAGCCTGGGCCCGGAGCCCACGGACACGCCGGAGCCCACGCCCGACGTCACCGAGCCGCCGGTGGAGAGCAACCCGGTGGCGGAGCCCACCGAGAACGTGGGGGCGGCCACC
This sequence comes from uncultured bacterium, assembly GCA_947176765.1. Classification (GTDB taxonomy): domain Bacteria; phylum Bacillota; class Clostridia; order Oscillospirales; family Oscillospiraceae; genus Enterenecus. The sequence goes on along the minus strand of CAMWRX010000045.1, from coordinate 1,465 downwards.
AGCACGCAGGTCATTACCGTGGATTTGACCCCCTATGAGGGCACGGTGAACGTGCGCATTGTGGTGGGTGATATGACGCTGTTTGACGGTAGTGTGGACGCGGACATGAATTCCGTCAAGAGCGTGCCCGCCACCGCCTCGGGGCTGCAAGTGGTATCCATCTATATCAACGGGACGCTGGTGAGCAGCTACTCACTTCAGTTCTGACGGCATGACGGGACAGATTGTCAAGGCCCTCAGTGGGTTTTACTATGTAGATACGGGGGCGGGAGAGCCCGTCCCCTGCCGGGGCCGGGGGAAGCTTCGCCACCAGAGGGCCACGCCTCTGGTGGGCGACCGGGTGGAGATCACCTGCCTGGAGGACGGCACGGGCATGGTGGACGCCATTCTGCCCCGGAAAAACCAGTTCAGCCGTCCGGCGGTGGCCAACATCGACCAATTGGTCATCGTATGCTCCGGGGCCATCCCGGTGACAGACCCGTTCCTCATTGACCGCATGGCGGCCATGGCGGAGTGGAAGGGCTGCGAGCCGCTCATCGTGTTCAACAAGTGCGACCTGGTACGGATGGACGCTCTGGCGGAACTTTACCGCGCCGCGGGCTTCGCCACCCTCCAGGTGAGCGCGGAGACGGGGGAGGGGATGGATGCCCTGGCCGCCGCCATCGCGGGAAAGGTGTCTGCCTTCACCGGAAATTCCGGGGTGGGCAAGTCCAGCATCCTCAACGCCCTCCAGCCCGGGTTCTCCCTCCGGGTGGGCGAGGTCAGCGAAAAGCTGGGTCGGGGACGCCACACCACCCGCCATGTGGAGCTGTTCCCCGTGGCCGGGGGATTGGTGGCGGATACGCCCGGATTCTCCTCCTTCGACATGGAGCAGATGGAGGCTATCCCCAAGGAGGAGCTGGCCGTGACCTTCCGGGAGTTTACCCCCTATCTGGATCAGTGCCGCTTCCAGGGCTGCGCCCATGTGAAGGAGCGGGGCTGCGCCGTCCGGGAGGCGCTGGCCGAAGGACGGATCGCCCCCAGCCGCCACGAAAGCTACGTCCGGCTCTATGAGCAGGCGAAGGAAATCCCGGACTGGGAACGGATCAAGAGCAAATAAGATGAGAACGCCCCCTCAATTGAAAAATTCCCCGGGAATCGCGTAACAGGACAGCCCCCTCTCACATATGCTGGTATATCATTCGGCAGCGGGAGAGGGGGTTGTTATCATGCGGGTGGTCGTGGTGAAGTTTCCCAAGGCGCTGTGCGGCCTGATGCGCAAGATATTCCACATGGATTCCTGATCCATGATTTTGGCGTCTGATTCCCCCTGATGCGCGAAGCAAAGAAGGCGGGCCTTGAAAGCTTTGGTTTTCAGGGCCCGCCGCCGTTTCACCAAGGCAGCCGGCAGGGTGCCGGGACGGTCGTTCGGCGCAGCCGAATGACGTCCCCAGGGCAGCCGGCAGGGTGCCGGGACGGTCGTTCG
>CAMWRX010000044.1 GCA_947176765.1 uncultured bacterium | reverse complement strand
AAAGGAAGAAGCAAAATGCCCAAGTTCAAGAAGCGGGCCGCTTTGCTGCTGGCAGTCATCGCCATGCTGCCGGCTTCCCTGTACGGGTGTACGGGGGATAAGGGATCCAACGGGAACTCAGTCACGGTAGGTATCGCACAGGATTTGAGCGACCTCGATCCCCAGCTGGCCAGAACGGCGGGGATTCGCGAGGTTCTGTTCAACATCTTCGAGGGACTGGTGAAGGCCAGCCCCGACGGCTCGGTGATCCCGGCCGTCGCCAGTGACTATGAGATCTCTGAGGACGCCACAACGTACACCTTTACCCTGCGGGAAGGCGTCACGTTCCACAACGGAGAGACCGTCACCATCGAGGATGTGGTCTATTCCCTGGAACGCTGCGCCGGATCGGAGAACGATGGAAAGCCTCTGGTCTCGGCGTTTTCTAATGTCTCCAAAATCGAGGCAACCGACGACAGCCATGTGGTCATCACCCTGGCCGGGCCCAGCCTGGAGTTCCTCAACGCCCTCACCGCCGCCATCATCCCCAAGGACTCCGGCCCCACCATCACCGAGACCATGATTGGCACCGGCCCCTTCAAATTTGTCTCCTACGCCCCCCAGGACAGCCTGGTGATGGAGAAGTATACCGGCTATTGGAACCAGGAGAAGGCGGCCAGGCTGGATAAGGTCACCTTCAAGATCGTCCCCGACGTGAACGCCATGGTCGTCGGCCTGAAGGGCGGCACGCTGGACATGGTGGTCCATCTGCCCAACAATTTGGAGGGCGAGGTGAAGGACGCGTTCACTGTCCACCAGGACACCATGAAGCTGGTCCAGGCGCTGTACCTCAACAACGCTGTGGAGCCCTTCGACAACGAGCTGGTGCGCAAGGCTATGTACTACGCCATTGATGTGGACCAGATCATCGACTTTGTGTGCGGCGGCGCGGGGGTGCCCACCGGCACCAGTATGTACCCCGCCAATGAGAAGTACTTTGTGCCCGAGCTGGCCAAGAACTACACCCAGAACGTGGAGAAGGCCAAGGAGCTGCTGGCCCAGGCGGGCTACCCCGATGGCTTCGCCATGAAGATTGCTGTCCCGTCCAACTACGCCCAGCACGTGGACACCGGCCTGGTGATTGCCGAGCAGCTCAAGGAAGTGGGCATCACCGCCGAGGTGGTGCAGATGGAAATGAGTTCCTGGGTGTCTGACGTCTATCGGGGCCGGCAGTTCGAGAGCACGATAAACGGTATTGCCGCCGAAGATATGACCGCCCGGGAGATGCTGGTGCGGTACATGAGCGACAACCAGAAGAACTTCATCGCTTTTTCCGATGAGGAGTACGACGACGCGGTAGCCCGCGCCATGGCCGCCACCAGTGAGGAGGAGCAGGCCGCGCTGTACAAGCGGGCGGAGGAGATCCTCAACGAGAAGGCGGGCAGCCTGTGGATCCAGGATCTGTGCGACCTGGTGGTGATGAAGCCGGAACTAGACGGCTTCACCTTCTACCGTACCTATGTGATTGATATGTCCGCCATCGGATATAAATAATAGATTCCCCCGCCGCAGGCGGGGGAATACCGAGGTGTACGATATGTCCACCATCAGATATAAATGATAGCATTCCCCCGCCTACGGCGGGGGAATGCTATAAAGGGGGAAACCCTATGGGAAAAACCTTGCTGAAACGAGCGGGACTGCTCATCGGCACCCTGCTGCTGGTGAGCATGCTGGCCTTTGTGGCCTTCTCCGTCATCCCCGGCGATCCCACCGACTCCATCCTGGGCATCGAGGCCACTGAGGAGCAGCGTTTGGCCCTCCGCGCCCAGCTGGGGCTGGATCAGCCCATTTATCAGCGGTACTGGAGCTGGCTGACCGCCTTTGTCACCGGGGACTTCGGCCAATCCTATAAATACAATATGCCGGTGTCCGGGCTGGTGGCCGCCCAGGCGAAGGTGACGCTGGTGCTGGCGGCGGTCTCCTTTGTCCTAATCGTGGTCATCTCCCTGCCCTTGGGCCTGATCTCCGCCCGACACCAGGGGGGGATCGTGGATCGGGTGGTGACGGTGCTCACCCAGGTCACCATGTCCGTACCCAACTTCATCATGGGCCTCGGCCTGATGTTTCTGTTTGCCCTGGTGCTGAAGTGGTTTGAGCCAAAGTACATCCCCCTGGAGGACGGCCTGGGGGCCCACCTGCGGTTTATGGTGTTCCCGGCCCTGGCCATCGCCCTGCCCAAGAGCGCCATGACGGTGAAGCTCCTGCGGGGCTCCATCCTGGGGGAGATGGGCCAGGACTACATCCGTACCGCCTACAGCAAGGGCAACAGCCAAGGCTCCGCCCTGTGGCGGCACGTGCTGCGCAACGCCATGATTCCGGTGGTGACCTTCCTGGCCATGGCCATCGGCGACATCATGGCGGGCTCCATCGTGGTGGAGCAGGTCTTTACCATCCCCGGCCTGGGCCGCATCCTCATCTCGTCCATCGGCAACCGGGACTACCCGGTGGTGCAGGCCATTGTGGTGCTGCTGGCCGGGGTGGTGGTGCTGTGCAACTTCCTGGCCGACCTGCTCTACCGGGTGATGGATCCCCGGATCGACGGGAGGTGACTTGCTTTTTCTTGAAAGAAAAAGTAAGCAAAAAGAACTTTAGTTCGCTACGTGAGTGAGAGGAAACCTTATCGTTTCCGCACGGCGACGAAAAGAGTATGGATATGAAAAATGGGAAACAAAAAAACTGGTATCTCACCATCGGGATCATTTTGACGGCGTGTATGCTGATATTTATCGCGGTGGGTTTCTTCTGGACGCCCTATGTGCCTTCCGCCATGAGCTCCGGGGATCGGAACGGGAGGCCCTCCCTCCGGCATCTGTTCGGCTGTGACTCCTTTGGGCGGGACATCTTTTCCCGCACGCTGGAGGGGGCGGGCTCCACGCTGACCATCGCCCTGGCGGTGCTGGCGGTGGGGGCGGTGTGCGGGCTGATCATCGGCGCGCTGTGCGGCTACTACGGCGGAGCGGCCGACGCCCTCATCATGCGCCTGTGCGACGCCATCGCCGCCTTCCCCAGCGTACTGCTGGCCATGGTGGTGCTGGCGGTCACCGGGCCGGGAAAGTACAACGTCATCGGGGCGCTGGGGGTGCTGTTTATCCCCAGCTTCGCCCGGCTTGTCCGGGGGGAGTTCCTCAAGTACCGGGATCGGGACTTCGTCCAGTCGGCCAGGCTGACGGGGGTGTCCGACCTGCGCGTCATCTTTGTCCATATCCTGCCCAACACCTGGCCGGTATTACTATCTGGATTGACGATTGGGTTTAATAACGCGGTGTTGGCGGAGGCGTCCATGAGCTATCTGGGCATCGGCGTCAGCGCCCAGGAGCCCAGCCTGGGCTATATGCTCAAGGACGCCCAGGGGTATTTCTTCACCCTGCCCTGGTGTACGGCTTTTCCGGCGGCGGTGGTCATTCTGCTTATCCTAGGTGTGGGCCTGCTGGGCGAGGGCATCCGGGAGCGGATGGGGGTGGCATCATGATGCTGGATATCCGGGATTTGTCGGTGGTGTTCACCGATAGGGGGGCGCCCTTTACAGCCGTTGACCGCTTTTCGCTCCAGATGGAGGAAGGGGAGATCGTGGGCATCGTGGGAGAGTCCGGCTCGGGCAAATCCATGACCGCCCATGCCCTGATGGGGCTCATCCGCCGCAGTGCGGTGACGGTGAGCGGCAGCGCGGTCTTTGAGGGGACAGATCTGCTGCCCCTGTCCCGGGCTGAGCTGCGGCAGTACCAGGGCCGGGACCTGTCCATTATCTTCCAGGAGCCCATGACCAGCCTGAACCCCACCATGCGCATCGGCAAGCAGGTGGAGGAATCGCTGCGCATCCACGAGAAGCTGTCCCGGGCCGAACGGAAGGCCCGTGCCCTTGACGCCATGGCGCTGGCGGGCCTGCCCGACCCAGAGGAGGTATACCGGCAGTACCCCCACCAGCTGTCCGGCGGAATGCGCCAGCGGGTGATGATCGCCTCGGCGCTGGTGCTGCGACCCCGGCTGCTCATCGCCGACGAGCCGACGACCGCGCTGGACGTGACCATCCAGGCCCAGATTTTGGAGACGCTGAAGGACATCAACCGCAAGGAGGGCACCGCCATCCTGTTCATCTCCCACGACCTGGGGGTGGTGAAGGCTCTGTGCAGCCGGGTGGTGGTGATGAAGCAGGGAGAAATTGTGGAGTCCGGGCCGGTGGACGACGTGTTCTACCACCCCCGGGAGGATTACACCAAGCTGCTCATCGCCTCCAGACCGAAGCGCGAGAAGCTGAGAGGGGGCGGAGACAATGAGTAACGCCATTGTACACATCGAACACCTGAACAGTTGGTACGGAAAGGGCAAAGAGCGCAAGCAGGTGCTCCGGGACGTGTCCGTGGAGCTGGCCCCCGGCGAGGTGCTGGGCATTGTGGGCGAGTCCGGCTCGGGCAAGACCACCCTGGCCAAGTGTGTGCTGGGTATGGTCACCGACATCACGGGGGAGCTGGCCGTCAACAGCCAGCGGCCCCAGATGGTGTTCCAAGATCCCTACGGCTCGCTGAACCCGGCCAAGACGGTGGGGTGGATTTTAGAAGAGCCCCTCCGGGCCGCCGGGGTGAAGGATCGGGAGGAGCGCCGCCGCAGGGTGGCGGAGCTTCTGCCCCTGGTGGGGCTGGAGGAGGAGCATCTGGCCCGAAAACCAGCCCAGCTCTCCGGCGGGCAGCGGCAGCGGGTGGCCATTGCCGCCGCGCTGATCCAGGGCAGCAAGCTCATCGTGCTGGACGAGCCGGTGTCGGCGCTGGATGTGACCCTGCAAGCGCAGATTTTACGCCTGTTGGCGGAGTTGAAGGAAAGACTGGGCCTGTCCTACCTGTTCATCTCCCACGATCTGGCGGTGGTGTACCAGCTCTGTGACCGGGTGGCAGTGATGACAGGGGGCGAGATTGTGGAAGCTGGGGACGTGGACGAGATTTACGACCACCCCAAGCATCCCTATACGAAAAAGCTGCTGGACGCCTCCCTGGCGCTGGATTAGGGACGCTTTGGCAAAAAAAGACCCGGGAGCGGGGCCACAGGCCCCGATCCCGGGTTTTGTCGTGAATCGGCTTTGAAAAGCGGAAGCTACTCAGCTTATGGACGCGCCATCCACGTTGATGACGGTGCCGGTGACGTAGCTGGCCTGGTCGCTGGCCAAGTAGAGGAAGGCGTTGGCCACGTCCTCGGGCTGGCCCACCCGGCCCAGAGGGATGCCGGCGGCAATACGGTCCACCATCTCCTTAGGCAGTGCGGCCACCATGTCGGTGGCGGTGACGCCGGGGGCCACCGCGTTCACACGGATTTGGTCCTTTGCCAGCTCACGGGCCAGAGAGATGGTCATGCCGTTGACGGCATACTTGGAGGTGGGGTAGCCGCAGCCGGCGGGCTGGCCGTATTTGGACACCATGGAGCTGGTGTTGATGATGACGCCGCCGCCCTGCTCCTTCATGATCCGGGCCGCCGCCTGGGCACACACAAACACCGCTGTCACGTTCAGATCCATGACCTTGGAAAATTCGTCCACGGTATAGTCGTACAGGCTGGTGCGGGAGGATACGCCCGCGTTGTTCACCAGGATGTCCAGGCTGCCGAACTTCTCCTTGACGCTGGCGAAGGCCGCGCCCACCGCCTCCGGGTCGCACAGGTCGGGGCAGATGCCCATTACACGGTCGCCGTACTCGGCGAGCTGGGCCAGGGCCTTGTCCACCGTCTCCTGACGGGAGCCGGCCACTACCACGTTGGCGCCGTTATCCAGGTAAGTTTTGACAATGGCGAAGCCGATGCCTCGGGTGCCGCCGGTGACGACGGCAGTCTTGTTTTTCAGCATGGTGCAAATCTCCTTTTCTTCATTGTTTTTGCTGCTTTTTGCGGCCTGTGCCGCAGCCCACGTAACAGCTATTTTACCTGCCGGGCCCAAGTTTGTCAATACTTTGTCAATGCGAAGCGCCCCCGGACACCTGCCGGGGGCGCGCTTTTATTCTTGACCTGCGTTCAGCCCAGCCGCCGCCGGAGCTGTTCGGGGTTGTCGGAGTACTCCAGCGCGGTCTCCATGGTGATTTTCCCCGCCTTGTACAGCGCCAGGATGGACTGATCCATGGAAATCATGCCCTCCGCCCCGCCGGCGGCGATGGCGTTGTCGATCTGGTGGGTCTTGTTGTCCCGGATGAGGCTGCGGATGGCGTTGTTCATCTGCATGATCTCATAGGCGGGCACCATGCCGCCGTCCTTGTCGGGCAGCAGCTGCTGGCTCACTACGGTGCGAAGCACCATGGACAACTGGGAGCGCACCTGCTCCTGCTGGGCGCTGGGGAAGGAGTCCACAATGCGGTCCACTGTGTTCACCGCCCCGTTGGTGTGCAGCGTGGCGATGAGCAGATGGCCTGTCTCCGCCGCGGTCATGGCGGTGCGGATGGTCTCGTGGTCGCGCATCTCGCCCAGGAGGATCACGTCGGGAGCCTGCCGCAGGCAGGCCCGCAGGGCGGCGAGGTAGTCCTGGGTGTCGATGGAAATCTCCCGCTGGGAGACGATGCTTTGGGCGTTGCGGTGGAGGTACTCGATGGGATCCTCCAGGGTGATGATGTGGCCGCTCCGGGTCTGGTTGATCCGGTCGATGACGCAGGCCTGGGTGGTGGACTTGCCGCTGCCCGCCGTGCCGGTGACCAGCACCATGCCGTGGGTGAGACCGGCCAGTTCCATCACCTGGGGCGGGATGTGCAGGGACTGCCAGTCCGGAATGCCGAAGGCCACCACCCGCACCACCGCCGCCATAGAGCCGCGCTGCCGGTAGGTGTTCACCCGGAACCGGGCCAGCCCGGCCACAGAGAAGGAAAAGTCGTCGTCGCCATCCTGCAAAAAGACATCCCTGGGCCGTTTGGCCTGGGCGTAGAGCTGGGTGACCAGCTCCTCCGTGTCCTTGGGCATGAGGCGGTCTGTGCCGATGGGGATCAGCTTCTTATCCAGCTTTTCGTATGCCGGGCCGCCCGCTACGATAAACAGGTCGGAGGCGTTGTCCTCCACCGCCCGCTTCAAATAATCCAACAGTTCTGCCATGGTTTCCGCTCCTTATTCTTCTTCTCCGGTCCAGACGTCTAGGTGGTCGTCCGGCTCCCACTCGCCGATGGGGACGGCCTGCCAGCGCAGGATCTCATAATCTGTCCCATATAGTATGACCTCCACCTGGAGCTCCTGGGTGTTCGAGATGGGGACGGTGTAGCCCACGTACGCCGCAGCCGGAACGGTGTAGACGTACTCGTCATCCAGCGGGAGGCTGGTCTCCGTCCCCGGGGGCGAGGAGAGTACGGAGGGCACCTCGTCTCCCTGCTGCCACGGTATGAGGTTTTCCACACCCTCCACCGCCTCGCCGTTCCGCAGCCGGGCCAGGATCTCCTGGGCCGCGCAGTCGGCGGCGTAGTAGTCGGCCACCGCCTGGGCGGAAGCGTCCGCCAGCCGCACGTCCGCCCGGACGGTGGACAGGCTCAATAGGGCGAACACCGTCAGGGCCAGCACCGCGAAGGCCACCAGCAATGAGCTGCCGCCCAGGGCGGGAGGGGCCATGCCTTCCTTTTTCCGCTCAGCCACGGGCGCTCACCTCCTCCTGCCAGGTGATCTCCAGGGAGAAAACGCTCGTATTATCCTCAATGGACACCGCCTCTACCCGGGCGCGGCCCAGGCCGACCACGCCGCTGTCCACCGGCCAAACCTCCAGCCGGTAGACCGTCTCGGGCGCACCCGTCCCGCAACCAGGGATGGAACGGACATAATTCCAGTCCCCGTCGTAGAAGCTCCGATAGACCCCGTCGTCCTCCGCATAGACTTCCCCGTGGAGCCGGGTCAGGGCAGCCTCGATATCGCCGTCATGCTGAATGGTCTCCGCCACGTTCTGGCACAGCACTGCCGCGTGATCCCGGGCCTCGCTGCGCTTGGACATCTGATCGGATTTGACGAAGGCCTGGAGGCACAGCGCCGCCGCCAGCGCGAACACCAGCAGCATGACAATCTGCTCCATCATGGCCAGGGGGGCTTTGCTCTTCATGACGCCCCACCCCCTTCGCTTCTCAGCGACAGCAGCAGCGTGTCCTCGCCGCCCTGGGTATCGGTGACCCGGACGGTGAGCAGCCCGTCCGCCAGGGACAGGTCAAGCGCCTTCGCCTGCACCAGCTCCCGGCCGTCCTCAGGGGACATGGGCTGCTCAGACCAGCTGTACAGCTCCCGCAGCCAGCCGTCGTAGCAGTAGATGTAGGTGACGTATTCCTCGTCCCCGCCCAGGATCAGGGTCGGGACGCCCTGGACGTTCGCCACGGACAGATTGTCCGCCGCGTCGGACTGCCGCACCTTGGTGGCGATGTACTGGGTGCAGGCGCGCCGGGTGGAGGCTTCCTGATCCCGCAGGGTCAGGCGGCGGTAGGCGTCCGCCCCGGTAAGCAGCACCGCCAGGACGCACGCGGCAAACACCCCGAACAGCAGCAGGGCGATCAGCGCGTCGATATGATGTTGGATCTGCTTTCGTCTCATGGCGTCTGCTCCAGAACGGTGATATCAGGCATCAGGTTGTCCGCGAACGCCGTGTAAAACACGACATACTGCGTCTCGTCAACCTGGACGCCGTAGTGCTCCTTCAGGTAGTCGATGTCGGGGGGATAGATCCCCTCGGCGGCATAGCAGGCCACGCAGCCCCGGCGCAGGGCCTGCTCAAGCTGCCGCTTGTTCTCCTCTCCGCGGCCGCGCTCAATGCTGTTGAGGGCGGTGGAGAAAAACACCAGCACCGCAACGATCATCGCGGGCAGCAGCAGGGCGCGGAGCAAGGCCCCCCAGGGGGCTTTCTGTTTCCTCATGGCCCGTCACCCGATGGCCGACATGATGTGCATCAGCGGCAGCATCACAGACAGCAGGATCAGCCCCACCAGGATGGAGCATACCAGAACCAGGGCGGGCTCAACCCGGCTCACCTGATCCTCCAGCGCGGCCTCGCTCTCCTCGGACAGGTCGTCCGCGATCTTCTCCATGGCGGCGTCCCCTGTGCCGCTGCGCTGGCCCAGCTCCAGCAGGCGGCAGGCCCGGGAGGGCAGCAGGTCGCTCCCCCGCATGGCGGCGGCCAGGTGCTCCCCCTGCTCCAGGCGGGCGCGGCAATCCAGGCAGCGCTCCTTGGTCTGGGGCACGTCGTCCAGCAGGCCGGAGGCCAGCTCCAGCGCCTCCTCAACGGGCATCCCGCTGGCCATGCCCATGGACAGGGCCTGGGCCAGTCGGGCATCGTTCATCTTCCGGGTCACGCCCTTGTCGCCGCGGCTGCCGCGCCAGAGGGCGGTGAGCTTCTCCCGGAAGGAGGGGAGGGCGGCAAACGCGGCCAGGAACACCGCCACGGCGGCCATCAGCACCCACAGCACGGGCATCGCACCGTCCAGCCAGCGTCCCAGGGCCAGCAGGCCGCCGGCCACGCCGGTGAGCCGCCCGCCCAAGGAGGCGTACACATCGTCAAAAATGGGGAGAACCCGCATCAGCAGCACCCCGATGACCACCAGCATCAGCAGCAGCATCACCGCCGGATAGAGCAGGGCGCTCTTAATCCGCCGGTCCAGCCGGGCGCGGCGCTCGTAGTACCGGGCCAGGGCGGACAGGGCCTCCTCGGTGCGTCCGGCCCGCTCGCCCACCTCCACCAGTCCGCATACATAGGCGGGGAACCGGCCTGTCTCCCGCATGGCGGCGGACAGGGTGGAACCGAAGTCCACCTGGCTGGCCATCTCGGTAAGCATTGCCTGGTACGCCGGGTCGCTCTCCTCCGCCAGCAGGGTCAGGGCGTCCCCTGTACCCACGCCGGAGTGGAAGAGCATGGACAGCTCCAGGCACAGGGAGGACAGCTCCCCGTGAGAAATACTGTTATGTTTCATGTGATGCTCCAATCTGCACGCTATGGCGTTATGTATCATAAAAAATGGGTCTGTGGATACCACAGACCCATTTTAATTCAAACCTATCCATTCGTAAAGGTTTTTTTTAAATTTTTATCTCCGGCCTCAGTACAAATACATCGGGTTGTAGTTTTTCCCATTGCCAATGTACTTCATGATGGACGAGCTCTGCTTGCCCGAGGAGGCGTAGGTGGGATCCATCCGCTGCCAGGCGCTGCCGTCGAAGTAGATGGCGCCGGTCACCCAACCGGTCTCCTCCGACCAGACGTTGATCCAAGCGTGATACTGCGTTCCGGCGTAGCCCACCACCAGCTTGCAGGGCACGCCCAGGCTGCGCAGCATCCCGGTCATCAGGCTGGCGTAGTCAAAGCAGATGCCGGTTTTCTTGGCCAGCACGTTGTCCAGCACGGGCAGATAGCCGCTCTTGACGGTGGCGGCCAGCTTCTTGTCGTAGGTCAGGTTGGTCACCACGTAGTCGTAGATGATCTCCACCAGCTTGAGCGGGTCAGTCTCATTACCGGCCAGCTCCGCCGCCTTGGCGATGGTCTTGGGGGCGTTGGCGTAGTCCACGTACTGGTTGGGCCGCAGGAAGGGGGCGAACTCGTCGTCCAGCGTCACGTTGAAGGAGACAGTGAGCAGGGCGGCGTACTTGTTGCCGCTGGTATTCTCGTACACGGTCACCTTATAGCTGCCGTTGCCGTCGGACAGGGGGAAGGTAGTCCACGTATCCGCGCTCAGGTTATAGGTATACTTGGTCTGGTTCACGGAGTAGGACGGGCCAAACACCTGTACAACCAACTTTTTGCCGGTGGAAGAGCATTTGACCATCACATAGCCGTCTTTGATGTTGGAGTAGTCGACCTGCGCCCTGCTGTTTTTCTCCACGTTCACGCCCGAGGCCTCGGGCAGCAGCAGAGTGCTCAGCGCGGCGGGCGCTTCGGACATGGCCACAGCCTCATCCTCAATGTTGACCTCCTGCAGCTCCACACGGTTGGTGTAGATATCGTCATCCGATATATCATTGCCGGTGGACGCGCAGCCGGCCAGCAGCGTCAAGGCCAAGGCCAGGGGGAGCAGCCGTTTCCATAGGTTCATACTTGACACCTCATTTCTAAAATATACGATGGGGAACCGGCCTCCTGCCTCCCAAACAGGGGAGACCGATCTCTTACGCTGACATCATAGCATGACCTTTGGAAAAAGTAAAGTGGTTTTGAGAAAATCGAACAAAAATTTTTAGTTTGTTCAAATTTTAAACATATGTTCGCTATGAAAATGGGGAAAACAAACAATTGTTACAGTGGATTGCCCTCGGCGTCGAACAGGGGCAGGCGCTCCAGGAACAGGATGTCGTCCCGTTTAGCGGCGTCGCCCTCGGCCAGGATGGCCATCCGGCCCACCACGGTGCCCCCGGCTTGCTCCACCAGGCTTTCCACCGCCGCCAGCGAGCCGCCGGTGGAGATCACATCGTCCAGAATGAGGATGCGCTTGCCACGGATCTTCTGGGCGTCCGCGCCGTCCATGTACAGCTTCTGCTCCCCCTCAGTGGTAATGGAGCGATCCACCGCCTCGAACACGCCGTTCATGTAGGCTTTTTTCTTCTTGCGCACCAGGAAGTAATCGTTCCGGCCGCTCTGCCGGGCCATTTCATGCACCAGGGGGATGGCCTTGGCCTCGGGGGCCACCATGTAGTCGAATTCCGGCGCGATCTTCAGCAGATCCCGGGCGCAGGCGCAGGTCAGCTCCACATCGCCGAAGATGACAAAGGCGCCGATCATCAGGGTGTCGCTGATGGGACACAGGGGCAGCTGGCGCTTGAGGCCCGCTACGGTCATTTCATAGGTCATAACAGCTCATCTCTCCTTATAAAAATATTTGGCTTCGCGCTTCTGCGTTGTCACGCTACGCCTGTTCGCGACGCGCGGCTTCGCTTCGCCTCAAGCAAAACCCGTTCCAACTCCGTTGTCACTGGGCTTTGCTTTCGCTCCGCTCCATCCGCACGGCTCACGACGGCTTCGCGCTTCTGCGTTGTAATTTATACGAACCTCATTATACTATTCCTGCCCCTTCTTGTCAAAATGTAATGAAGTTTTTCGAAAAGGAAAAAAACTGTAGAATTCCGTCCAAATTTATGGTATTATCCTCCTGTCAACTCAATATCCTTCGGTATAATTGGGGCGAAATGGGTCCCGAGTTTCTACTGCCGGCCTATCCGGCAACTACCGGCTGCAAAAACAAGCGCGGAATTACGGTTCGTTTCCGGGCTGATTTTGTTTTCCCTCCCCGATTTCACTGAAGGAAATACTGGAGAGGGAGTTTTTTATGGAAAACATCTTCAAGCTCAAGGAGAACGGCACCACGGTCCGCACTGAAATCGTGGCCGGTCTCACCACGTTCATGACGATGGCCTACATCATCGCTCTGAACCCCAACCTGCTCACCGGCTTCGCGGTGGGCACCCCCCTGTGGAACGGCGTGTTCCTGGCCACCTGCATCGCCTCCGCCATCGGTATGTTCGCCATGGCCTTCCTGGCCAACAAGCCCTTCTGCCTGGCCCCCGGCATGGGCCTGAACAGCTTCTTCGCCGTGGTTGTGGCCAACATCATGGTCATCACCAAGTCGGATGACTATACGTCCTGCTTCCAGGCCGCGTTGGTCATCATCCTCGTGGAGGGCATCGTGTTCATTGCCCTGTCCCTGCTCAACATCCGTGATAAGATCGTGGACGCCATCCCCCTGGGCGTGCGCCTGGGCATCGCCCCTGCCATCGGCCTGATGCTGATGAACATCGGCTTCGGCTCCAACGCCGGCATCTACTCCGAGACCGGCGGCCCGTTCTTTGTCATGCGCGACTTCTTCGGCGCTCTCACCGCCTCCTCCGCCAGAGACGCCATGGGCTCCGGCTACTCCGCCATGGTGCTCAGCGTGGCCACCATGTTCATCGGCCTGTTCGTCATCGTTCTGCTGGCCAAGAAGGGCATCAAAGGCGCGGTGCTGATCGGTATGCTGGCCGCCTCCGTGATCTACTGGATCGGCTCCTTCGCCTTCCTGAAGGTCAATCCCTTCGAGTCCCTGGCCACCGCCTCTTTCATCCCCCCCTTCGCCGACATGGCCAGCACCACCCTGTTCAAGTTCAACTTCAAGGGCTTCATGGACATCGGCGTGTTCACTGTGGTTACCCTGATCATTACCTTCTGTATGATCGATATGTTTGACACCATCGGCACCCTGGTGGGCACCGCCTCCCGGGCCGGTATGGTGGACAAGCAGGGCAATATGCCCAACATGAAGGAGGCCCTGCTGGCCGACGCCATCGGCACCGTGGCGGGCGCCTGCACCGGCACCTCCACCGTCACCACTTTCGTGGAGTCCGCCTCCGGCGTGGAGGCCGGTGGACGCACCGGTCTGACCGCCCTGATCTGCGGCATCCTGTTCCTGGCCTGTATGTTCATCGCCCCCATCGCGGCTATCATCCCCGCCGCCGCCACCTCCGCCGCCCTGATCTACGTGGGCGTGCTGATGCTCCAGGGCCTGAAGAACGTGAAATTCGACGATATGGACCAGATGGTACCCGTGGCGCTGATGCTCATCGCCATGCCCATCTCCAGCTCCATCGGCCACGCCATCGGCCTGGGCCTGATCTCCTACACCGTCATCAAGGTGTTCTCCGGCAAGGCCAAGGATGTGTCCGTGCTGACCTACGTCATCTCCGCGCTGTTCCTCGTCAAGTTCTTCCTGATCGTGTGATGATGAAATTGCCCCCCGCTTTTCGGCGGGGGGCAATCGCTTCGCTGTCAGTCAAGCTCTTCCTGATCGTGTGATGATAATATCGTAAGACCTGAAAGCTCCCCCCGCTGACCAGCGGGGGGAGCTTTTTATCTTTGGATTACATCAACGTGCTCGGAAGCTTAACCAGCTCTTTCCTAAATTTTCGCGTTAAAGGTTTTTCAACAAGAATATTTAACAACAAGCCGCAAAACACTGCTAACGGCAATGTGATGAAAAAGTTTAACCATGGAGACATACTGCCCCCAAACAGCATGATAATCGTTTGCTGGATGGGATAAGCACATAAATAGATTCCATAAGAAATTTCTGCCTTCGCACCGAACGAGCTCCATTTGATTTTAGTGCCGAAGGCTAAATAGATTAGGATATATGGTAAGCAAAGCAGCAATCCAATGTCGTAAAGATGAACGGCTACACTGATTGCCATCCCGACACCGCATAAGAGAACCAGCATACGATTAATAGGGATAAATTCCCGATAAGTATAGTAAATCATTCCACAGTAAAACATTCCACACGCGCGCAATGCTGCCTGCGCCGAGGGAGTGGCTGCAAGGATAATATAGCAAGAAGCAAAATAGGCCATTAAAAAGGGGGGAATTAAATACTTCGCTCGTTTCTTTTCCGAAAGGCCTATTTTCCACAAAACATAACATATAATATAACAGAGGAATTCCACCCGCAGAGTCCAAAGTGATCCATTCACGGAACTTCCAGAAATGTTCGTCTCAAATACCCCGGGCAAGTTGTATTTTGGGGCAAAAACAGTGATGTTTAACAGATACCGATAAGTTTCTACATCCGTCAAATATTCCCTTAGGCTATATGTCGTAATACTGATCCCCAATACAAATGTGCACAGGATAACAACAACTGCCAGACTTGGAATAATCCTGATGCATCTGTCTCTACAAAAAGATAACAGTCCACAGCCTTTGTGCACAGATTTATTGATCAAAAAGCCGCTGAAGAAGAAAAATATACATACAGCCAGATTTCCAAAAGACGTTTGCCCTGTCAACTTATATAACGGATCCACAGACTGAACCTCTCCTGAAAGCAGGTAACAATGCCCGAGAATTACCATAAGGGCGGCAATAAAACGAATGATATTTAAATTATTATTTCTGTCGTTAGATACCTCGGCGAGCGACATGCGTTTCCCCCTTTGCCCCAGGGCCAGGATCCAGACAAGATACCTATGGTGGGTTCTGTTTACGAAACCATATGTGTTTTTTGAAGGCTCACATAATGATTCAGACGTTCTGCTATCTGTACCAGCTTCCCCCGCCGAAGGGGGCGTTTTTCGACACCACCCGGGGGGCGGTGTCGCCCCAGCCAGCGGCGGTAAGCAGAGAACTGTACTGCTGGGCGTCGGCGCTGCCGCTCAGCCATACCCGGCCCACATGGCCGGCAAGCACGTCGGAGGTCAGGCCGGTGAGTACCGCGTCCCCCGGCAGCAGCGTCTCATCGGTGAGTACGCCCAGGCACACGCCGCGCTGGGCCAGCTCCCCGGAGAGGCGCTCCAGGAAGGCGGATACGGGGATAGTGAGATCCTCCGGGCGGTTGTCGCTGGTGGCCAGCACATTGACCTCACCGAAGTTGGGGTAGCCGGCCTGGTCCAGCAGGATTTCGTCAAAGCCCATGTCGGCCAGCTCCAGGCACAGAGTGGACAGATAGTCCGCCGCCTGCTGGTTGGCGGGGCTGGACCAGCCCATGCCCTGTAGGTCGTGCCATACGTTGCCCCCCCGGGTCATGAGGGATCCGATTCGATTGGTGGCCAGCAGCGGATCCCGGAAGCACTGGATCTTGGCCACCAGGTATAGGTCTGTAGTCTGGGCCAGGGTCTGCACCGCCTGAGCGGCAAGGTTGTCAGCGGCGTTGGTTCCCATGGTGGCAGCCAGAGAGGCCTGAGACTGCCAGGCCAGGTAGCCATTGACATTTTTCATCTCCACCACCAGGGCGTTTCCCCCGGCGGCGGCCACGGCCTGGGCGGCGGAGCCGCCGCGCAGCTGGTCCGTGGTCACGGTCACGGCGGCGATGGGCTGATATTCAGGCTCCGGCGTGGGGGTGGGATTCACGTCCTCCGTGGGCTCCACAGTGACATCCACCGGGCCGGTGACGATCTCCAGCGGGTCGGAGGCAATGGGGGGAGGAGACTGGCTCGCCTGGCTGCCCCGCCAGTTGATTTTTACGCCGGTATCGGTGTACTCCAGGTCCACCATGGCGTAAAACGCCGCGCCGGCCGCCAGCAGCAGCAGCAGCAGGGCGATGATAAACAGCAGCACCGTCCGGCCCCGGCCCCGGCCGCCCCGGCCCCGGTATTCGTGATATCCGTAGTGGTTCTTATGCCCGCCCATGATGAACTCCCTCCAAACGCCGCGCCCGGACGCGCGGTATCGGGTCGCGATAGCATTTTGCCAGCTATGCGATATGATTAAAAGCAATATATTATACCACAGGGCTTCCCCTCAGTTCAACGCCCAAATGCTGGTTTTTGTGAAATAATTGTTAAAGTAATTCCGACAAAATAGGACAGAAAAGAGCCGTCCGGCATATCCGGACGGCTCTCATTTCCAGGCCCACTGGGTCAGGAGCAGCAGACCCAGGCCGGGCAGGCCCAGCGCGCCCAGCACCAGGCCGTTGAGCAGATTGACCCCCAGGGTGACGCCCAGCAGCGTCCCCAGTCCCTGAAACAGCCAGAGGAACACCAGCCCGATCCCAGACCGGACGACCAGACGGCACAGGGCGCCCAGGGGGCGGCGGCAAAGGGCCAGGACAAGCACCAAACCCCCTGCCGCCCACCAGATCCAACCGCTCACACCGCCTCCTCCTGGGCGGCGTCCAGCAGCTTCATCTGGCGCAGGAAGTAGGAGTAACGGCTTTGCAGGGCGTTGATCTGATAGACGCAGGAGTCCACCAGATCGGGATCGCTGTAGGCGTTGAACTGGGCGTAGGCGCAGTTGAGCTGGTTGCGGGTCTCCCGCATCCCCTCCATCAGCTGCCGGCGCTCCTCCTCCCGCCGCGCCAACTCCTTCCTGCGGCTAGAACGGACTGCCTCTGCCATGGGCTTCACCTTCCTTTCACGGGGTCATGACCCTCTGTCAGACTCTATGCCAATTTTGGGCAAATATTCCAATTTATATACGTCCCACAGTGGGAATGCCTCAGTGAAAATAAAAGCAGCGCCCCATTTCGGGACGCTGCTTCATTATCAATAGAACTTTTTATTGCGGTTCTTCCGGGCCGCTTCGCTCTTCTTGCGGCGCTTGACGCTGGGGCTGTCGTAGAACTCGCGCTTACGCACCTCGGCCAGTACGCCGGACTTGGCGCAGCTGCGCTTGAAACGCTTCAGTGCGTTCTCCAGAGACTCGCCCTCGCGGACATGAACTTCGGACATCTATGATTTCCCTCCCTCCGAAACATCCGGTTAACTCCAGGATGCTTTAGGGGCCATTGGCTATGGCTTTAACAGGACTATTATATGTGAAAAGGCTCCCTTTGTCAACCGCAAAATATGGGGGAATTTGCGGCAACCGACGGCAGATGCTGTTGGTTATCCCCTCAGCCCTCCTTGAACAGGCCGATGAGCGCCAGGAGCAGCCCGCCTCCGGCAAAGACCCAGGCAACAGGGCTGGGGAAAGCGGCCAATACAATCCCGCACAGGCACAGCACGATGCCCAGCAGCATATATTTTGTGCCCATATGCTTACTGGGGTTTGACGATCAAATTCACCAGCCGCCCCGGCACCACGATGGTCTTGACCAGGGCCATACCGTCGGTAAACTTCTGCACCTTGGCGTCCGCCATGGCGGATGCCACGATCGCCTCGTTGTCCGCCCCGGCGGGGACGGTGATATTCGCCCGCACCTTGCCGTTGACCTGGACAGCCATTTGGATAGTGTCGGCCACGGTCTTGCTCTCATCGTACTCGGGCCAGGGCTGCTGGCACACGAAGCCCTTGCCGCCCAGCATCTCCCACAGCTCCTCCGCCACATGGGGGGCGAAGGGGGACAGCATGGTCACCAGGGTCTTCATATCGCCCTTGGAGCAGCCGTTTTTCTGGAAGTCGCCCACCAGGGTCATCATGGCGGCGATGGCGGTGTTGAACTTCATGGCCTCAATGTCGTCCGCCACCTTCTTGATGCACTTGTGGATGCCCGCCTCGTTCTCGCGGGTGTAGTCCAGGCTGTCCGAGCAGCTCTCCGCCAGGTTCCACACCTTGTCCAAAAAGCGCTTGCAGCCCTTCACGGCGTTGTCCGACCACACCGCGGCCTGCTCGAAGTCACCGATGAACATGATATACAGGCGCAGGGTGTCCGCGCCGTAGGCCTGCACCACGTCATCCGGGTTGACTACGTTGCCCCGGGACTTGGACATCTTCTCGCCGCCCTCGCCCAGGATCATGCCGTGGCTGGTGCGCTTCTGGTAGGGCTCCTTGGTGGGCACCACGCCGATGTCGTACAGGAACTTGTGCCAGAACCGGGAGTAGAGCAGATGGAGGGTGGTGTGCTCCATGCCGCCGTTGTACCAGTCGATGGGGGACCAATAGTCAAGCGCTTCCTTGGAAGCCAGCGCCTTGTCATTGTTGGGGTCCATATACCGCAGGAAGTACCAGGAGGAACCGGCCCACTGGGGCATGGTGTCCGTCTCACGCTTGGCGGGGCCGCCGCAGCAGGGGCAGGTGGTCTTGACCCAGTCGGTCATCTTGCTGATGGGGGACTCGCCGTCGTCGGTGGGCTCATAGCTCTCCACGTCGGGGAGCAGCAGGGGCAGCTCGCTCTCGGGCAGGGGCACCCAGCCGCACTTCTCGCAGTTCACCATGGGGATGGGCTCACCCCAGTAGCGCTGGCGGGAGAACACCCAGTCGCGGAGCTTGTAATTCACCTTGGCCTCGCCGATGCCCTTCTCCTCCAGCCATTTGGTAATGACGGGGATGGCGTCCTTGACCGTGAGGCCGTTGAGGAATTCGGAGTTGACCATGATGCCGGTGTCGTCCTTGGCGGTGAAGGCGGCCTTCTGCACGTCCTCGCCGCCGGAGACCACCTCGATGATCTCACAGCCGAACTTCTTGGCGAACTCCCAGTCCCGGTCATCGTGGGCGGGGACGGCCATGATCGCCCCGGTGCCGTAGGTGGCCAGCACGTAGTCGGAGATGAAGATGGGGATCTCCCGGCCGTTCACCGGGTTGACGCCCCGCACGCCGTCCAGGCACACGCCGGTCTTTTCCTTGTTCAGCTCGGTGCGCTCCAAATCGGACTTGGAGGCGGCGGCCTTCTGGTAGGCGGTGACCTCGTCGGCGTTGGCCAGCTTGCCCGCCTCCAGCCAGCCCTTGACCAGGGCGTGCTCGGGGGACAGCACCATATAGGTTGCGCCGAACAGGGTGTCGGGCCGGGTGGTGAACACCACGATGTCGTCCCCGGTGGTGGCCTTGAAGGTGACCTCCGCGCCGGTGGAGCGGCCGATCCAGTTGCGCTGCTGGATCTTGACCCGCTCAATGAAGTTCACATCGTCCAGGTCGTCGATGAGCCGCTGGGCGTACTCGGTGATCTTCAGCATCCACTGGGACTTCTCCTTGCGGATGACGGGGGAGCCGCAGCGCTCGCACACGCCCTCGACTACTTCCTCGTTGGCCAGCACGCACTTGCAGGAGGTACACCAGTTCACCGGCATGGTGGCCTTGTAGGCCAGACCCTTTTTATAGAGCTGGAGGAAAATCCACTGGGTCCACTTGTAGTAGCTGGGGTCGGTGGTGTCCACCACCCGGTCCCAGTCAAAGCCGTAGCCCAGCCGCTTGAGCTGCTCGGTGAAGTGGGCAATGTTGTTTTTGGTCACCACGGCGGGGTGGATGTGGTTCTTGATGGCGTAGTTCTCCGTGGGCAGGCCGAAAGCGTCGAAGCCGATGGGGAACAGCACGTTGAACCCGTCCATCCGCTTTTTGCGGGTGACGATGTCCATGGCGGTATAAGGCCGGGGATGGCCCACATGGAGCCCCTGGCCGGAGGGGTAGGGGAACTCAATGAGGCCGTAGAACTTGGGCTTATCGCTGTGGTCGGCGGCGGCATAGACCTTGGCCTCTTCCCAGCGTTTTTGCCATTTGGGCTCAATGGCGGCGAAATCGTATTTCAATGTCAAAACACTCCCTTGGGTGATTTTTTCAAGTCAAAATATTATATAGGAAAATTGGGAGGATTGCAAGGGTTTGCCAAAAAAGTCTCGCTTGCTCTTGTGCAGCAATCATTTTTGGTATTCCTATCTGTCGCCTCTTGAATCTCAAGCCCAACAATGGTAAGATCGGGATAAAAATGAGCTGAGGTGTTGAGCTTGAAAAACAGGAAAACGCTAAATGCAAACCGCATAAAGTTGATTGCGATTATCGCGATGACCATCGACCATGTCGCATGGATGATTTTCCCTGGATACCCAAAGGAACTCCTGCCGATTATGATGCACATTTTGGGAAGGATAACCTGTCCGATTATGTGTTATTTCATCGCAGAGGGCTATCACTATACAAAGGATGTCAACAAGTATACCAAAAGGATGTTTGCGTTTGCCATCATTTCACATTTTGCCTATGTATTCGCGTCGATGGATTTTGTGGATTGGCGCTCCTTTATCCCGTTCTATTATGGCAGTGTATTAAACCAGACCAGTGTGATGTGGTCCCTCGCGTGGGGACTGGTCATGCTGAGGGTGGCAGACAGCCGCAAAATAAACAGCGGAGCCATAAAAGCAGCTCTGATTATCTTGATTTGTGTCATCAGTTTTCCAAGCGATTGGAGCTGTGTCGCAAGCTTGTGTGTTTTGGCGTTCGGAACAAACCGGGGAAAATTCAAATCACAAATGCTGTGGATGGTCTTTTATGTAGCGATATATGCGGCTGTATACTTCTTTGCAATAGACAAGATTTATGGGATCCTTCAAATGGCAGTTGTTCTTTCGGCGCCAATACTGATGAAGTACAATGGGAAAAGGGGAAAAAGTCCGAAAAACAATCCATTTATAAAGTGGTTATTCTACATATATTATCCACTGCACCTCTTTGTCATTGGCCTTATTCAGGCTATATACTAAATTCCATAGAAAAAGGCCGTCCGGAGTATCCAGACGGCCTTTTTCTGTGTTTTGCGCTCAATACCGCTTACACCCGGTTCTTTTCCACAGCTCCGCCGGGCTTGGATTCGCTGCTGGCCGGCTCCGCCGAGCCTCCGGCGTTGTTGACGGCTTCGTTGATGGTGCGCTCCCCAGCCTGCTTGGCGTGCTTGGACACCTCGACCTTGTTTTTGGGGCTGCGCATAATGACCGCCGGGCCCTGAACGCAGCCGCCCTGGCAGGCCATGCCCTCGATGAAGTTCTCGGGCAGCACGCCCTTGGACATCTTCAGCAGGGCCATCTTGCACTCCTCAATGCCGGAGCAGGGCAGGGTCTTGGCCTCCACGGAGCTGCCCATCTCCTTCAGGGCCTGGCCCACCGCCGCCGCCACGCCGCCGCTGGCGGCAAAGCTGCGGCCAAAGCCGCTGGCGTGATCCAGGGGCGCCTCGGGCATCTTGGTTACGTCGATGTCCTTGGCGGCCAGCATGGCGTACAGCTCCTCGAAGGTGAGCACCAGATCCACGGAGGAACGGGTGCGGCCCAGATGGAACTCCCGCTTCTTGGCCACGCACGGGCCGATGAATACCACCCGGGCCAGGGGATCCCGATCCTTGATGTACCGGCCCAGCATGACCATGGGGGAGGGGGTGGTGGAGACTTTGGGCACCATATCGGGCATATGCCGCTCCACGTAGGCCACGAAGGCCGGGCAGCAAGAGGAGGTCATGGGCTCGCCGCCCCGCTCGTCAAACTCGGCGGCCTCCGCCTTGGCGGTGAGGTCGGCCCCCAGGGCCACCTCCCCTACGTCGTAGAAGCCCATCTCTTTCAGGGCGGATACCATCTGGCCGGGGGTGCAGTCGAACTGCCCCACGAACGCGGGGGCCAGAATGGCGTATACGTGCAGGCCCCACTTGTCCGCGCCCATCAGCATCTGGATCACGTCCACGATATAGGACTTGTCCATAATGGCGCCGAAGGGGCACTGGATGACGCACTCACCGCAGGAGATGCACTTGTTGGCGTCGATGCTGGCCTTGCGGTCCTCGCCCATGGAGATGGCCTTGACCGGGCAGGCGCGCTCGCAGGGGCGCACGTTCTTGGTAATGGCGCCGTAGGGGCAGGCCTGGATGCACTTGCCGCACAGCACGCACTTGGAGTGGTCGATGACGGAGCGGTGGTTCTCAATGCGGATGGCCCCCTTGGGGCACGCCTCCATACAGCGGTGGGCGATACAGCCCCGGCAGGACGGGCCCACGCTGATCTCGGTGACGGGGCACTCGTCGCAGGCGATGGGCATGACTTCCACCAGGGAGGGGTTGGCCCGGTCGCCGCCCATGGCCATCTTCACCCGGCTGGTGACCACGGCCCGCTCCTTGTAGATGCAGCAGCGCATCTGGGCCTCGGGGCCGGGGACGATCTCCTCCGGGATGTTCAGCAGGTCGTTGCCCTGGAGCTTGTCGTTCCAGGCCAGCCGGGCCACGGCGGTAAGTACCTTGTCCTTCAGCTCCTGGACGGTAGTTTCGTAATGACGCATGGCAGCTCATCCTCCAAAAACTAGAAAAGTAGTATGATTTGTTAAAAAATTATCGAACCATGAGTGAATTATATCGTTTCTAATCCTTTGCGTCAAGCCATAAAGCGACATATTTCAGGTGAAAATTTGTGGCGGATCTGCCAGCCGGGAAGAGCGGGACATCACACTGGGAAAATATGAGAGGCCGCTGGCAAAAATGACGGAATTCCGGCTCATTTTCCCTTGACAATTCTACCCTGGCCGTGCTATATTTTTACCAGTGCCATAGCGTTCATCCATAATGATGGATCCGGCGGAGCTTATGGGCCGCTTTTCCATACCAGCGCCTGCGGGCGCACTAAATTGACGGGCTGCGGACTACTCCATTCAAAATAGTCCGCGGTACTGAAAAAAGGAGGAAAAAAACACCGCTGCGACTTGCGGTGCGGCAGTGTGGAGACCTGTCGCAAAGTTCCCGGAACATATGCGTCCGGGAATGAGGTGGAGATGGCGGAGGCCGCTCCATCAAAGTCGGGTACTTATGGCCGGTTTGTCCCTGAAGAACATCATGAAGATCTATCCCCACAGCGGCGACCAGAAGAAGGCGAAGAAGAAGAAGGGTGAGCCCGAGAAGAAGACCAATCTGCAGGTCACGGACGAGGGCGTCATCGCCGTCCAGAAGTTCAATCTGGAGATCGCGGACAAGGAGTTCATCGTGCTGGTCGGCCCCTCCGGCTGCGGCAAGTCCACCACCCTGCGTATGGTGGCCGGCCTGGAGGAGATCTCCGGCGGCGAGCTGTACATCGACGGCAAGCTGATGAACGACGTCGCCCCCAAGGATCGCGACATTGCCATGGTGTTCCAAAGCTACGCTCTGTACCCCCACATGACCGTGTATGAGAACATGGCCTTCCCCCTGAAGCTCCGCAAGATGCCCAAGGATCAGATCGACAAGGCCGTGCGCGAGGCGGCTGAGACCCTGGACATCACCCAGTATCTGGAGCGCAAGCCCAAGGCCCTGTCCGGCGGCCAGCGCCAGCGTGTGGCCATTGGCCGTGCCATCGTCCGTGAGCCCAAGGTGCTGCTGATGGACGAGCCGCTGTCCAACCTGGACGCCAAGCTCCGCAACCAGATGCGCGCCGAGATCATCAAGCTCCGCCAGAAGATCAACACTACCTTCATGTACGTCACCCATGACCAGACCGAGGCCATGACCCTGGGCGACCGCATCGTCATCA
>CAMWRX010000043.1 GCA_947176765.1 uncultured bacterium | reverse complement strand
TTCGTCGTCTGCGTAATTTGTTTATAAGAGACAGGGGGAGCTGGGGGAGATGGTGCGGGCCGAGAACGGCACCGCCGCCCAGATCCTGGAGGCTGCCGAGCAGCGCATCTACGCCATCCGCCAGGGCAAGTCCGCCCGGGGGATGAGCCACATCTCCTCGGTGATGAATGAGGTGTGGGAGGCCATCAAGGAGCGGCAGGCGGCGGGGGAGGAGTTCCCCGGCATCTCCACCGGCCTGGTGGATCTGGACCGGCGCATCTCGGGCCTAAACGACTCCGATCTCATCATCCTGGCCGCCCGTCCCGGTGTGGGCAAGTCCTCCCTGGCCATGAACATCGGCGTGGAGGCGGCCAAGCACTCGGGCAAGAGCGTGGCGGTGTTCTCCTTGGAAATGAGCCGCGCCCAGCTGGGTATGCGTCTGGTGTCTACCGAGTGCCTCATGGACAACAAGAAGCTGTCCACCGGGCGCATCGCGGGGGAGGACGAGTGGAGCCGGGTGGCTATGGCGGTGGCGTCCCTCAGCCAGGCCAAAATGTATATCGACGACGACGCTTCCCTGTCGGTGGCGGACATCAACGCCAAGTGCCGCCGCATTGACGATTTGGGGCTGGTGATCGTGGACTACCTCCAGCTCATGACCTCCGCCGGAGGGCCGACCCGCAGCAGCGACAACCGGCAGCAGATCGTGTCCGATATGTCCCGCTCTCTAAAGCTCATGGCCAAGGAGCTGAACGTGCCAGTGATCTGCCTGTCCCAGCTCTCCCGTGCCAACGAGAGCCGCTCCACCGGCCAGCGCCGGCCCATGCTGTCCGACCTGCGGGACTCCGGCGCCATCGAGCAGGACGCGGACATCGTACTCTTCCTCTACCGGGAGAGCTACTACGAGGACGACACGGAGAACCCCAACGTGGCCGAGTGCATCGTGGCCAAAAACCGCCACGGCGAGACGGGCACCGTCATGCTGGAATGGAGGCCGGAGTTCACCACCTTCCGCAACCTGGCCTACCAGTATGACGACGAGGACGAATACTGATGGGGGACGGCTTTCGGTTTGATCTGATCCCCCCGGGGGCCGGGGTGCTGTGCGCCCTGTCCGGCGGGGCGGACAGTATGTATCTGTTGTGCCGCCTGCTGGAGGGCAGGGAGAAATACGGCTGGGTTGTCCAGGCCGCCCATTTGAACCACCACCTGCGCCCCACCGCCCAGCGGGACGAGGACTTCGTCCGGGACTGGTGCGGGGAAAAGGGTGTGCCTCTTGCGATAGGGCATGAGGACGTGGCCGGGGTTGCCCGGCGGGAGGGCCTGTCCGTTGAAGAGGCGGGCCGGATGCTGCGGTATGCCTTCCTGGAGGAGACGGCGCGGCAGGAGGGGCTTTCCCTCATCGCCACCGGCCACCACGCAGGGGACAACGCCGAGACGGTGCTGATGAACCTGATCCGGGGCTGCGGGCTGAAGGGCCTGACGGGGATCCCCGAGCGCCGGGGGGACATTGTGCGGCCCATGCTGGCGGTGGCCCGGACAGAAATTGAAGCCTATTTAAAGGAACACAGCGTCCCCCACGTGGAGGACGAGACCAATACCGACCTGAACTACACCAGGAACAAGGTGCGGCACCAATTGCTCCCGCTTTTGGAGGAGCTGAACCCCCAGGCCGCCGCCCACATCGCCGCCGCCGCCCGCCGCCTGCGGGAGGACGAGGAAGAACTGGAGCGGCAGGCGGCGCTTTTGTCCAGCCAGGGGGTGGACATCCCCGAAGGGGCCGCCATCCCCGCCCGGGTGCTGGCGGACGCCCCCAGGCCGCTGGCACGGCGCTCCTGTGCCGCACTGTTGGAACAGGCGGGGCTGGGCGGTGAGGCCGTCCACCTGGATGGGATTCTGGAGCTTGCCGGGGGGGAGGATCCCTCCGCCCGGCTGGATGTACCCGGCGGCAGTGTCCGGCGGCAGTACGACCTGCTGGTGTTTTCCGCCGGCCCTGAACCTGAACCGCCGCCGAGCGTGGAGCTGGCGGAAGGGGAGAACCGCTGGGGGCGCTGGATCATTCGGTGCGATTCAGCGGTATGCCCTGAAAAGGCGTATGTCAGTCCCTGGGAGTTCTATTTGAAGGCTGACCCTTACCTCATCCGCTCCCGGCGGGAGGGGGATCGAATCACCCTGGGCAAACGGCCAGAAAAAACCGTGAAGCGGCTGATGATAGAGGGTCGGGTTCCCGCCCGCAGAAGGGGGCTGATCCCTGTGCTGGCGCAGGGGGAACGGGTGGCCGCCGTGGGCGGCTTCGGCCCGGAAAAAGTCTGTCTGGCAGTTCCGGGAGGACCTGCCCTGCATATCATTTTAAAAGTAGAGGAGAATGAGTTATGATCCATCGCGACATCGAGCAGGTTCTGTACACCGAGGAAGAGCTTCGTCAGCGGGTAAAAGAGCTTGGCGGTCAAATCACCGCGGACTACGCCGGGCGGATGCCCATGCTGGTGTCCGTTCTGCGGGGATCCTATATTTTCATGGCTGACCTGACCCGCTCCATCAACCTGGACGTGACGGTGGACTTCATGGTGGTGTCTTCCTACGGGGCGGGCACCGTCAGCTCGGGCCAGGTGGAGATCAAAAAGGATCTGTCCGACTCCATTGAGGGCCGCGACCTCATCATCGTGGAGGACATTCTGGACTCGGGCAACACCCTGTACTATTTGCTGGACGTCCTCAAGGCCCGCAAGCCCGCCTCCATCCGCCTGTGCACCCTGATGGATAAGCCGGAGCGCCGCACCAAGCCCATCACCGCCGACTATGTGGGCTTCACCATCCCAGACGCTTTCATCGTGGGCTATGGGCTGGACTATGACGAGAAGTACCGCAACCTGCCCTATGTGGGTGTGCTGAAGCCGTCGGTGTACGAAAAATAAGCGCGGAGCCGTCGTGAGCAGAGCGGATGGAGCGCAGCGAAGCCGCGCGTCGCGAACAGGCGCAGCGTGATAACGGCAATTAACGGGCGAGCAAAAGCCGCCCAAAAGGAGAAACCGTTTTGAAGCAGAACAAATTCAGAAGTATCATTCCATACACAATCGTGGTGCTGATCCTGCTGTGGGGGCTGACGGTGTTTGCTGGCGGGAGGAAGGACTATGTGTCCTACTCCACCGTCACCGCCTGCTTCCAGCAGGAGCAGGTGGCGCGGTTCACCGTGAGCGACAGCGGCGTGCTGACCATGGAGCTGAGGGACGGCGCCACCTACCGCCACGCCCTGGCGGATGTGGACGCCTTCCGGCGGGAGCTGGGGCCGCTCTTTGAGGACCAGTATCAGCGGGGTGTGCTGAAATACTACGACTTTGAGCAGAAGTACGAGATGCCCCTTTGGCTCATTGTGCTGCTGCCCTGCGCGGTGTCCGCTGTGCTGGTGCTGCTGCTGTGGATGCTGCTCAGCGCCCGGCAGCAGGCGTCTCAGGGCGGCGGAGGCCAGGGCGGCATGAGCCGCTTTGGCCGCGCCCGCGTTGTGGACGGCGGGGACAACGCCGTCACCTTCGCCGATGTGGCCGGGGCGGAGGAGGAGAAGCAGGAGCTCCGAGAGCTGGTGGACTTCCTCAAAGAGCCCCAGAAGTTCATTGACCTGGGCGCCCGCATCCCCAAGGGGGTGCTGCTGGTGGGCCCGCCGGGTACCGGCAAGACCCTGCTGGCAAAGGCCGTGGCCGGGGAGGCCGGGGTGAAGTTTTTGTCCATCTCCGGCTCCGACTTTGTGGAGCTGTATGTGGGCGTGGGCGCGTCCCGCGTCCGGGATCTGTTCGACCAGGCCAAGAAGGAGTCCCCCGCCATCGTGTTCATCGACGAGATCGACGCCGTGGGCCGTCAGCGGGGCGCGGGCCTGGGCGGCGGACACGACGAGCGGGAGCAGACCCTGAACCAGCTTCTGGTGGAGATGGACGGCTTTGCCGCCAACGAGGGGGTCATTGTGCTGGCCGCCACCAACCGGCAGGACATTTTGGACCCCGCCCTGATGCGCCCGGGCCGGTTCGACCGACAGGTGTACGTGGGCAGGCCGGACATGAAGGGCCGGGAGGAGATTTTGCGGGTACACACCCGGAAAAAGCCCTTGGCCGAGGACGTGGATTTAAAGGAGATCGCCCGGGAGACCACCGGATTTACCGGAGCTGACCTGGAAAACCTGATGAACGAGTCTGCCCTGCTGGCCGCCCGGAAAAACCAGCCCTTCATCACCCTGGCCGACGTGCAGGAGTCCGTCATCAAGGTCATCGCCGGGCCGGAGAAGCGCAGCCGGGTGAAGATCCAGGAGGATAAGCGCATCACCGCCTATCATGAGGCGGGCCACGCCGTGGTCAGCCATGCCCTGCCCACCCAGGACCCGGTGCAGCAGATCACCATCGTCCCCCGGGGGGACGCGGCGGGCATGACCATCAACCGGCCCCAGGAGGACCGGGATCACGTCACCCGGCAGCGGCTGGTGGAAACCCTGTCCACCCTGCTGGGCGGGCGGTGCGCCGAGGAGACGGCCCTGGGCTTTGTGTGTACCGGCGCGGTGAGCGATTTGCAGCGGGCCACCGCCATCGCCCGGGACATGGTGACCAAGTACGGCATGAGTGAAAAGCTGGGCCACGCCACCTTCACCACCGGCCACGACGAGGTGTTCATCGGCCGGTCGATGGCCCAGGCCAAGCCCTACTCCGAGCAGACCGCCGCCCTCATCGACGAGGAGGTCAAGGCCCTGCTGGACGGGGCCTACGCCAGATGCAGGGAGATTCTGGAGCGGGATCGGGACAAGCTGGAGCTGGTGGCCCAATTTCTGCTGGAGCACGAGACCATGGACGCGCGCCAGTTCCAGATGGTATATGACGACCCGGCGGCGCTGAAGGCCGCAGACGAGATGGAGAGCTGAGCAAATGGAAAACTGGGAAACCAAAGTGGAAGAAGGACAGAACCCGGAGGAACTCCAGCCCGGGCAGACCCCCTCGGAAGAGGGCGGAGAGCAGTCCGGGGCGAAGCTGCGCCGGGAGGCGTCCGACGGGCGGGATCTGTATTTGAATATGCGGATCCTGGTGATGATGATGGGGACGTTTGTGATGCTGTTCACCTTCGTGGCGCGGATCATCGTGGTCAGCGGCCCGTCCATGGAGAATACCCTGTTCGGCGGGGACTTGATCCTGGTGTGGTCGGTGGGTTACACCCCCAAACAGGGGGACGTGGTGGTGCTCACCCAGGAGAACTACCAGGAGGACTCCATTGTCAAGCGGGTCATCGCCACCGCGGGCCAGCAGGTGGACGTGGATTACGACGCCAACGCCGTCTATGTGGACGGCGTGGCCCTGGAGGAGGACTATATCAAGGAGCAGATGTTTGTCCCCCACTATGGCGAGGGAATCAACCATGTGACCGTGCCGGAGGGATACATCTTTGTCATGGGGGACAACCGCAACAACTCCGCGGACAGCCGCTATCCCGACATTGGCCTGGTGGACACGCGGTGCGTCATCGGCCACGGGCTGATGGTGCTGTTCCCGTTCCACCACTGGAAGGGGCTGTGAACCATGAACATGATGAAGAAAAGCGTTTCCGGGCGGGCACCCTGGCTCATCTGCACCCTGGCGGCGGCCCTCACCGCCGCCGCCCTGCGGAAATGGCAGCTTGCCTCCGCCTTTGAACCGGATACCGGCCTGTCCATTCCCATGGCCCCGGCCAGCGTCACGCTGGCGTGCCTG
Organism: uncultured bacterium; assembly: GCA_947176765.1. Taxonomy (GTDB): domain Bacteria; phylum Bacillota; class Clostridia; order Oscillospirales; family Oscillospiraceae; genus Enterenecus. Next base: position 17,971 of record CAMWRX010000043.1, on the reverse strand, counting down.
CTGGTGATGGCCGCGGCGTGGTTCTTGATCCTGACCACCTACCAGCCGGTGTCCAAGCGGCCCTGGACGGTGGGCCAGGCCCACCGGTGGGACATGGTGTTTCTGGACGCCGGAGACCCGGTGTACCCCATCCTGGTGGTGTTGGCGGCGTTTGTGGCGGTGGCGTCGGTTCCCCTCCTGCTGAAAACGGGGATCGGCCAGTGGCAGGCATATCGGGCCGCCATAGCCGCCAAGGATCAGCCCCCCAGCAACAACGGGGTGCTCACCATCGCCACGGCGGTGGGGGCGCTGCTGGCCTTCCTGGGCCTGCTCCAGATGGGGCGGGACGGGCTCCACGCCGGACGGCGGGGCAAGGGGGGCTTCGCCGCCGCCCTGCCCGGTGTGGCCGGGTGCATCTGGCTGATGGAGAGCTTCCGGGGCCACGCCGCCAACCCTGTGCGGTGGGACTACGCCCCCCAGCTCATCGCCATTGTGTGCGGGATGTTGCTGTATATGGATTTCGCCGGGATGTCAGCCGGTGCGGCAAGGCCCCGCCGGCTGCTGTGGCTGGCCGCCATGACTGCCGTCATGTCCGCCTCGGCCCTGGTGTCCGCGGCGGCCTGGAAAGGCTGGGCGGATGTGCTGCTGCTGACGGCTCAGACGCTGACAGCGGCGGCGGTGCTGTGGCGCCTGCCCCCCAACCTGGAAAACCCGCCCAAACTGAAAGGAACGCCCGCCCCCCGCAGTTCCGGGGAAGCAGGCAGACAGGAGGAAACCACCGATGAATGACAAGAAGTTTTATATCACTACGCCCATCTACTACCCCTCTGACAAGCTGCACATCGGCCACGCCTACTGCACCGTGGCCACCGACGCCATGGCCCGGTACAAGCGGCTGGCGGGGTATGACGTGATGTTCCTCACCGGCACCGACGAGCACGGCCAGAAGATCGAGGACAAGGCGAAGGAGGCGGGCGTCACCCCCAAGGAGTATGTGGACAACATCGTGGAGGGCCCCAGGGGCGTGCTGGATCTGTGGAAGCTGATGAACATCTCCAACGACCGGTTCATCCGCACCACCGACGACTACCATGTGGCCGCCATCCAGAAGATTTTCAAGAAGATGTACGACAACGGCGACATCTACAAGGGCACCTACAAGGGCAAGTACTGCAAGCCCTGCGAGTCCTTCTGGACCGAGTCCCAGCTGGTGGATGGCAAGTGCCCCGACTGCGGCCGTGAGGTGGTGGACGCGGAGGAGGAGGCGTACTTCTTCAAGCTGTCCAAGTACGCCGACCGGGTGCAGCATCTGCTGGAGGACACCGACTTCCTGGAGCCCCGCTCCCGTGTGAACGAGATGGTGAACAACTTCATCAAGCCGGGGCTGGAGGATCTGTGCGTGTCCCGCACCTCCTTCTCCTGGGGCGTGCCGGTGGACTTCGACCCGGGCCATGTGGTATATGTGTGGATCGATGCGCTGTTCAACTATATGACCGCGCTGGGTTATCAAAACGATAAATATAACGATCTGGAGAAGTTCTGGCCCGCCGACGTCCACTTTGTGGGCAAGGAAATCGTCCGGTTCCACTCCATCATCTGGCCCGCCATGCTCATGAGCATGGGCCTGCCCCTGCCCAAAAAGGTATACGGCCACGGCTGGCTCAACTTCAACGGCGAAAAAATGTCCAAGTCCCGGGGCAACGTGGTGGATCCCTACCTGCTCAGCGAGCGCTATGGTGTGGATGCTCTGCGCTTCTTCGTGCTGCGCACCTTCCCCTTCGGCTCCGACGGCAACTTTACCAATGAGCTGCTCATCCAGACCATCAACAATGACCTGGCCAACGACCTGGGCAACCTGCTGAGCCGCACCACCGCCATGGCGGAGAAGTATTTCGGCGGCACGCTGCCCGAGGCCCGTCAGGCCAACCCCGAGCTGGACGACAGCCTGATCTCCCTGGCCACCGGCCTGCGGGGGCGCTACGAGGAGCAGATGGAGAAGTTCCAGTTCCAGAACGCGCTGGAGGAGGTCTTCAAGGTCATCCAGCGGGCCAACAAGTATATCGACGAGAACGCCCCCTGGGCGCTGGCCAAGGACATGGGTGCCAATGGCACGCGCCTCGGCACCGTGCTTTATAACCTCCTGGAATCCATTCGCATCTGCACGGTGCTGCTCATCCCCTTCATGCCAGGCACCGCCGACGCGATCTTCTGCCAGTTGGGCACCTGCGGAAGCTGCGCCCAGTGCTGCAAGACCTGGGACAGCGCCGCCCAGTGGGGTGTCCTGCCCGCCACTGTATCCGTCGTCAAAGGGGAGAACCTGTTCCCCCGCATCGACATGGCCAAGGAGCTGGCCGAGTTGGACCGCATCCAGGAGGAGGCCAAGAAGGCCGCCCTGCCCGCCGTCGAGATCGAGCCCCAGTTGGAGGAGAAGGTAGATTTCGACACCTTCTGCAAGTCCGACTTCCGGGCCGTCAAGGTGAAAGACTGCCAGAACGTGAAGAAATCCGACAAGCTGCTGAAGTTCACCCTAGATGACGGCACGGGCACCGACCGGCAGATCCTGTCCGGCATCGCCAAGTGGTACAAGCCGGAGGAGCTCATCGGCAAGACCCTGGTGGCCATTGTCAACCTGCCCCCCCGCAAGATGATGGGCCAGGAGAGCCAGGGTATGCTGATCTCCGCCGTCCACACCGAAAAGGGCGAGGAGTGCCTCCATCTGCTGATGGTGGACGACGCCATCCCCGCCGGGGCCAAATTGTGCTGACAAAGTGGTGGACATTGCCGCACAATCGTGCTAAAATAACTCCGCCGTGTGACACGTTCCCACGGCAAGCTCCTGTTTGAAAAAAATTAAGAAGGAAGAGTGATGGATATGAAACGCTTTATGACCCTGCTCCTGGCACTGATGATGGTGCTGTCCCTGGCGGCCTGCGGCGAGGGCGGGCTGTCCCTGAACCCCGACAGCAAGACCAGCGCCCCGAGCAGCAGCGATGACGGCAAAGACAAGGACAACAAGGACTACGAGTTCGGCAAGGACAAGGACGACAAGGATGACAACAAGGGCGATGACAAGAGCGGCGGTGAGGATGGGCTCATCTACCCCGACGAGGACGGCCTCGCCCTGGGCTATGCCGGCGACACCCTGCGCACCGCCTTCTTTGACATGACGATCAACGACCCCTATACCTGCGACGAGTTTGACGGACTCACCCCCGATGAGGGCTATAAGTTCCTGGTGGCGGAGCTCACCCTGTACAACTACACCGACGACTCCCAGCCCATGTTCGACACCGACTTTGAGGTGATCTGGGATCTGGACGACGACGACGCCTGGGCTTGGCCTGAGTACGATACGGTCACCGACGACAACGGTAAGGAGGAGTACTTCGTCCGCTCTGATAAACAGATGCCCACTGAGTATACTCTGGGCATCCACAAGACCATCACCGGCATTCTGCTCTACCAGGTGCCGGTGGACTCCACGGACTACTACATTGATTTCTACGAGCTGTACGATGACGGCACCGATGAAGGCAGGTATGGCGATTCCTTCTATGTCCGCTTCAGCGAATGAGCCTGACGCTGTTTGATACCCACGCCCATTACGACGCCGCCCAGTTCGACCCAGACCGGGACGAGGTGCTGTCCGCCCTCCCCGGCCAGGGGGTGGAACTGGTGGTCAACCCCGGCTGTGACCTGGAAAGCTCCCGCAAGGCCATCGCGCTTTCGGAGCGGTACTCATTCCTATATGCCGCCGTGGGGGTGCACCCGGAGGAGTGCGCCCCCTGGCGGGATCAGGATGTGGACGAGCTGCGCGTCTTAGCGGCCCGCCCCAAGGTGGTGGCCGTGGGGGAGATCGGGCTGGACTACTACTGGCCCGATAACCCGCCCCGGGAGCTGCAAAAGCGGGTGTTCCGGGCCCAGATGGCCCTGGCCCGGGAGCTGGATCTGCCAGTCATCGTCCATGACCGGGAGGCCCATGGGGACAGCATAGACATCGTGCGGGAATTTCCGGGGGTGCGGGGCGTATTCCATTGCTTCTCAGGCAGCGCCGAGATGGCCCGCGAACTGGTGAGGCTGGGCTGGATGATCTCCTTCACCGGGGTGCTCACCTACAAAAACGCCCGCAAGGCGGTGGAGGCCGCCCAGGCCGTCCCCCTGGACCGGCTGATGATCGAGACGGACAGCCCCTATATGGCCCCTGTCCCCCACCGGGGGAAGCGGAACCACTCGGGCTATGTGGCCCATATCTGCCAGCGGCTGGCGGAGCTGAAGGGGATTAGCCCGGAAGAATGTTCCAGGATTACACTGAAAAATGGGCGCAACTTCTTCCATATCTCTGACTGAAATGGGAACAATAGGGAAAATTGGGGTTTTTTGTAGAAGTATATGAAGATTTGTTCCAAAGTGCTCCGATTTTCGGAATTTTCTCAAAGTCTGCTTGACAGCCTCTTAACAGGATGTTATACTGATAATGGTTTTGATGTATGAACTGATTTGTGCCCGCTTTTTCGTACATACGAAAGGGCGGACTTTTTTCTTCTACTTTCAAAACGAAATTTTTACAAATCAGGAGGAAAAAGGAAATGACTGGTACTGTGAAATGGTTCAACGCTGAGAAGGGCTATGGCTTCATCACCCCCGACGACGGCACTGAGGACGTGTTCGTCCACTTCTCCGCCATCGTGGCCGAGGGCTACAAGAAGCTGCTGGAGGGCCAGAAGGTCACCTTTGAGACCGAGCCCGATCCCCGGGGCGCCAAGGGCGTGCGCGCCACCAACGTGGTCGCCATCGTCGAGGAGTAATCTCTCTTGTTTCAGACAAAAGGACCTGCCGCGAAGCGGCAGGTCCTTTTCATTTCTTTTTTTGCAGCTTATGCTTCGTTCCGTCCGGCCTCACGATATAGGTGTTGTCCAGATGCCCGGTGAGGCTGGCCTTTACGCTGTCAATATATTCGCGGCGCAGGGCGTCCCGCTCTGCCAGTTCTTCCGGGGTCAGCGTTTCCCCTGCCTTCACCCGGCGGGCAAATTCGTTGATGCGGTCAATTTTCTTCTGATCCATTACAGATACCTCTCGATTTCAATGATGATCCGGCCCTTCCGGGACTGGCCGCCCACGGTCTTGACCACGCATTTGCCCAGCCCCCGGCAGGTGAGCACATCCCCCTGGGCCACCGGCTTGTCCGGCTTGAGGCACTCCCGGTGGTTGAGGGATACCCGCCCTGTGGTGACAAGGTCTGCCGCTTTACCCCGGGCCAGGGAAAAGCCGCTGGCCAGCACCGCGTCCAGCCGCAGGGTGGACACCGTGTCGTGGATCAGCTTGACCTCGGCGGGGGCGGGGGAGAGGGCGGACAAGGGAATCTCCTTCAGCTTCAAGCGATACCGCCCCGCCTGGTCAAACTGGGACAGGATGATGGGGGCGGCCTCCTTCAGACAGACGATTTGGGCGGCGGCGTCCCCCACTAAGATGTCCCCTACCTTCTCTCGGGTCAGGCCGATGCCCATCAGTCCGCCCAGCAGATCCCGGTGGGTCAGGTCGGCCCCGGTGGGCGGGTAGGCCGCCTCAATGGCGGCAAGCTCGTCCTCCGCTGTCCAATCTTCGGGCTCCTGCCAGTCGGGGAGGAACACGCACACGGTGCGCTCCGCGCCCTCATAGCCGCCGTGGAAGAGATGGCGGGGGTGGCCCGACGCGGCCAGCAGCGGCTCCAGCGCCGCCCGCTGGGCGGGGGAGAGGAACTGGGTGGCGCAGGGAATGGAGCGGTTCTGCGCCCGTTCCATCTGATCCAGGGCGCGGGCCAGCACCATGCGCTCGTCGGCGTCTTTGGAGAATTTGTTCAGCAGCTCCGTCTTATTCATATCACACCCCGTCTCCGGGCCTCCTCCATCAGCTTGGGCTGGATCAGCGGATATGTCCAGCGGTCGGGCAGGCCGTCCATCAGGTAGATTTCCCGGATTTCATGGTGCAATCCGCCCTCCAAGGCGGTAATGTCCGCGCAGTACAGCATCCCATAATCGCTGAAGGAGTAGGCGCACACCGGGGTCAGCGTGAACTCCGACGCGCCGGTTTCCTCCATCAGCTCCCGCCGCGCCGTTTCCAGGATGGATTCTCCCGGCTCCCGGTGCCCGCCGGGGTTCTCCAGGGTGTCCCGATCCCGGTGGCGGCAGAACACCCACTTGCCCTGATATTTTGCGATGATGACCGCATATTTCAGCAGGGCGTCGTCCACCTGGTCATAGAATTTCACTTCTGGCTGTTCCATTTCTGACACCTCCGTGATTTATACCACCCGCTTCTGGGCGTTGTAGAGCTGGGCGTACTCCCCGCCCCGTTCCAGCAGCTCCTGGTGGGTGCCCTCCTCCAAAATGTGGTTCTCGTCCACCACGATGATCCGGTGGGCGGAGCGGATGGTGGACAGGCGGTGGGCGATGATGAGGGTGGTGCGGCCCTTTGCCAGCTCGTCAAAGGCGGACTGGATGCGGGCCTCCGTCACCGAGTCCAGGGCGGAGGTGGCCTCGTCCAGGATGAGGATGGGCGGGTTTTTCAGGAATATGCGGGCGATGGACACCCGCTGCTTCTGCCCGCCGGACAGCATCACGCCCCGCTCCCCCACGTAGGTCTGGAAGCCGTCGGGCATGGACATAATGTCGTCGTAGATCTCCGCCCGGCGGGCGGCGTCCACAACCTCCGCCTCGGTGGCGTCGGGCCTGCCGTAGCGGATGTTTTCCAGAATCGTCCCCGCGAACAGGAACACATCCTGCTGGACGATGCCGATGTTGTGCCGCAGGGAGCGCTGGGTCACCTCCCGCACATCCTGGCCGTCCACCAGGATGCGGCCGTCGGTCACGTCGTAGAACCGGGGGATGAGCTGGCACAGGGTGGACTTGCCGCCGCCGGAGGGGCCTACCACAGCCACCGTCTCCCCCCGGGGGATGTGGATGGACACGTGATCCAGCACGGCGGGGCCGTCCTCGTAGTGGAAGGATACGTCGTCGATGAGGATGTCGCCCTCCGCCCCGCCCATGGGCCTGGCGTCCGGGGCATCCTTCACGGCGGGCTCCACCCGCATCAGCTCCACAAAGCGCTTGAAGCCCGCCATGCCGTTGAGGAACTGCTCCACGAAGGCCGCCAGCTTGCGCACCGGGGTGAGGAAGGTGGAGATGTACAGGGTAAAGGTGACCAGATCCACAAAGTCCATCCCGCCCCGCATGATGAAGTATCCGCCCACCGCCACGGTGAGCACGTTCATGGCGGGCAGGGCGAACTCCAGACCGGCGTGGTATGTAGCCATGGCCTGGTAGTAGCCCCGTTTGGCCCCCTTGAACTGCTCGTTGGAGGCCCGGAATTTTTGATCCTCCTGGCTCTCGTTGGCGAAAGCCTTCGCCGTGCGCATCCCGGAGATGGACGACTCCAGCTGGCCGTTGATGCCCGCCATGGTCTGCTTCACCTGCACCGACGCCTTCATCATCCGCTTGCGCTGGATGACGGTGAACACCACAAAGATGGGCACCACGGCGAACACGATAAGGGCCAGCTTCCACTGGATGGACAGCATCATGCAGAACGCGCCGATCAGAGTTACCATGGAGATGAACAGATCCTCTGGGCCGTGGTGGGCCAGCTCCGTGACCTCAAACAGGTCGCTGGTGGCCCGGCTCATGAGCTGGCCAGTGCGGTTCTTGTCATAGAAGGAGAAGGACAGATCCTGCATATGGCCGAACAAATCCCGGCGGATATCCGCCTCGATGCGCACGCCCATCATGTGGCCCCAGTAGGTGACGATGAAGTACATCGCCGAGCGCAGGGCGTAGGCCGCCAGGAGGATGGCCATGACGGCGAAAAAGGCGGTGAACAGATTCTGGGGCAGCAGGGTGTTCAGCGCCTCCCGAGAGACGGCGGGGAAGGCCAAATCCACCAGGGCGATACCCAGGGCGCAGCACATATCCAGAATAAACAGCTTCAGGTGCGGCTTATAATAGGACAGGAAGATGGGGACGTAGCCCCGTTGGAACCGTTGGGAGTGCATATCCATGATGCTCCTTTACTATGTTTTAAGATTGTATGATGAATTAGTATAGTCAAAAGGTTTGTGCTTGTCAACGGCGGAAAGTTGGCCTATAATAATGCGTATTGAACAAAGCCGAATGCCTTGAAAGCCAAAGCTTTCAAGGCCCGTTGGCTTTGTTCAAGTGCAAGGTTTTTTGACGCTCCCGTCCAAAAACCTTGCACTTCCAGCCGCAGCATGGTAATGCTGCGGCTGGAATACACATTGTAACAATGTCTAAATTCCGATAAAACGGCTGAAATAGCCGCTTTATCGGAATTGCGGGCCTACGGCCCGCGAATAAACCGCAACGCGGTTTATTCGGTAGATATTATAATAAATCGATCCTGGATAGAAATGGGGGCAGGCGAAGTGGAATACACACAGCTCACATGGCGCCAGCGGGGGCAGCTCTGGCTCCGGCTGGGCATACGGGGCGCGCTGCTGCTGGGCGGGCTGGCGCTGCTGTTCTGGGTGGGCCTGCCCCTGGTTTCCCTGCTCAGCCCATTTGTGCTGGCGCTGGTGTTCGCCTGGATGCTCAACCCGGCGGTGCGCTGGCTGGAGGGGAAAAGCAGCGGCTCCCGCAAGGTCATCTCCATGATTCTGGTCGTCATGGTGTTCGCTGTCATCGGCGGCGCGCTGTTTGGCCTGAGCTGGATGGCGGTGGATCAGATCCGCTCCCTGTTCGACAACCGCCAGTCCCTGCTGGACGAGCTGCTGAACGGCGTGGTCAACGTCATCAACAGTGTGGGCGGCTGGCTGGAGGGGATGGGTGATTTTGTGCCCCAGGGCGTCATCACCACCAGCGAGGATCTCATCGACACGCTGCTGGATTGGGTTCAGGGGCTGGACTTTTCCGGGTGGCTGACCCAGATGGCGGGGCAGGCCCCGTCCATGGTGACCAACGTGTCCGGCTTTGCTGTGGCCCTGATCGTGTTCATGATGGCCAGTTATTTCATCACCGGGGACTATCCCCGCCTGCGCCAGGAGTTCACCGACCGGGTGCCCATGATGGCAAGGGACTTCTGCCGCTCGGTGAAAAACATCTTTATGAGCGCCTTCGGCGGCTATATCAAGAGCCAGCTCATTCTGTCCACCGGGGTGTTCATCATCCTGGGCGTGGGCTTTTTCCTGATGGGCCAGCCTTACGGCCTGTTGCTGGCCTTTGGCCTGGCGGTGCTGGATTTCATTCCCATCATCGGCGCGGGTACCGTCATGGTGCCCTGGGCGGTGATCGACATGGTGCTGGCCCAGTACAATGAGGCCGCCGCCCTCATGGCGATATGGGGGGTCATCGTGGTGTTCCGGCGCTTTGCCGAGCCAAAGGTTCTGGGCGACCAGACCGGACTGTCCCCCATCCTGTCCCTGGTGGGCATCTATGCGGGCATGAAGGTCGGGGGCGTGCTGGGCATGGTGGTGGGGCCGCTGCTGCTGCTGGTGTGCATCAACCTGACCAAGCTGGGCATCTTCCAGCCGGTGCTGGACGATCTCGCGCTGGCCGCGGGGGACATCAACGCCATTCTCCGCTCCGGGCGGAAAGTGGGCAAAACGGAAGAGGACGAAAAACCACAATAAATGGGGCCCGCATTCAAAAATTTTTCAGCGTTCGTTCAAAATCATTTCCGCTTTTTGACACACTCTGGACATATTTAGCGTGTATCTTAATCATCAGCCACTCGGCGATGAAACTATTCCGAGATGTGGAATCGGAAAGGAGAAGTTTCCATGTACGATCAGAACGGTTTTGACAACAACGGGGTATACCACTACAGCTGTGTCCCTCAGCATTCCGACCCCTGGGAGCAGCCCCAGCAGTCCCCCGCTCCGCCCCAGCCCCCCAAGAAGAAAAAGGGCGGCGCGGGTAAGGTTGTGGCCCTGGTGCTATGCTGCGCCCTGGCGGGCGGCGGCGCGGGCGTGGGCGGCGCGGCCGCCTTCAACGCGCTGACCGACAGCTCCAAGGGCGAGGGCGAGACCATCATCTACCGCAATGAAACCGACCCCACGGCGGTGAAGGTCAAGCAGGCCGACGGCCTCACCCCCATGAGTTTAAGCGAGATCAACGCCGCTTACGCCGACTCCTGCGTGTGCATCTCCGTGCAGGCCATTGTGCAGCAGGGCTATTACCAGTACCAGGCCTCCGGCGCGGGCTCCGGCTTCATCATCAGTGAGGACGGCTACATCGTAACGAACTACCATGTCATCGACGGGGCCGTCGCCATCAAGGTCACGCTGAACAACGGCGAGAGCTATGACGCCAAGCTGGTGGGCGGCGAGGAGCTCAACGACGTGGCCGTGCTGAAGATCGACGGCGTATCCGGGCTTAAGCCCGTGGTGCTGGGCGACTCCGACGATCTGGTGGTGGGCGAGACGGTGTGCACCATCGGCAACGCCCTGGGCACCCTGTCCTTCTCCATGACCTCCGGGGCGGTGTCCGCCACCGGGCGCTCCGTCACCATGAGTGACGGCACCGTGATGAACATGATCCAGACCGACTGCACCATCAACTCGGGCAACTCCGGCGGCCCGCTGTTCGACAGCTACGGCCGGGTGGTGGGCATCACCTCCGCCAAGCTCAGCAACAACGGCCAGTCCTCCCAGGCCACCATCGAGGGCATTGGCTTCGCTATCCCCATCAACGACGTCATTGACATTATCACCGACTATATGCAGTACGGCTATGTCACCGGGCGGCCCAGCATGGGCATCACGGTGGCCGAGGTGACGCAGGAATACCAGCAGGTGTTCGGCTGGCCCGCCGGCGTGTATGTCAACGATGTGGAGGCGGGCTCCTGCGCCGAGCGGGCGGGGCTGAAGAAGGGCGACATCATCCTCAAGCTGGACGACACCGAGGTGACCACCACCAATGAGCTGTCCTCCGCCAAGAACCGGTACAAGGCGGGGGAGACCGCCCAGCTCACGGTGTACCGCATGGGCGAGGAGATCACCCTGACCATCACCTTTGACGAGCAGGTGAACAACACCCAGGAGCAGGGTCAAGCCCAGGATCCCGCCCCCCAGCCCACCGCCAACGGCGGCGATTCCTATGGGTACGGCTACGGGAACGAGTATCCCTATGGCGGCTTCGGCGGGGACGACTACTTCAACAGCTTCCCCTGGAGCTATTTCTTCGGAAGGTAAATCGTAAAAAGCAGCCCGTGGGCTTTGCCCACGGGCCGTTTTTCACGCTGTCATCTCGGCGATTTCCTTTTCCGCTTCGCCCCGGGTGTCCGCGGAAAAGCAAAATGCGCCGTCCAGATAAACCTCCACATGACCTCTCACAAACTCGATTTCGTACATTTGGGACACTCCTTTCAGCGGGGACTGCCTCCCCTTTGTTCTGAGGACAGTATATCTGAAAGAAAGTCCTATAAATCGGCACTAATTAGACCGGAAGGCAAAAAGGTTCCCCTCCAGCCTGTGGAGGGGAACCTTTTATTATAATTGGATCACGGGCACGCCGTGGGCGCGGGCCCAGTCCGCCTCCCGGCTGTGGCAGGAGAAGAGGAGGATCTGCCGCTCCCGCGCCTGCGCCTTCAAAAGCTCCAGGGCCAGGGCGCAGCGGGCGTCGTCAAAGGCGGTCAGGGCGTCGTCCAGCACGATGGGCGCGCCCGGCACGGTGAGGGCGCACACCGCCAGCCGGACGGCCAGGTAAAGCTGCTCCGCCGTGCCGGTGGACAGGGCCAGGGAGGAGCGGGGAAGGGTATCCTCTGCCGCCGCCTGGGCGGAGAAATCACGGGCCAGGGTGAGTTTGGGCCAACGGCCCCCGGTGAGGGCGGCAAACAGCTCCCCCGCCTGCTGATTCAGGGCCGGGGAGAACCGCTGGCGCAGGGCGTCGTTGGCGGCGGACAGCGCTTCCAGAGCAGTGGTGAGGGCGTCGTATTCCTCCAGCCGCTGGGTAAGCTGGGCGTCCAGCTCGCTCCGACGGGCCTCGATGTCCGACCGGCCGCCCATGTGGGTCAAAATGCCCTCGGTGCGGGCCAGCTCGGCCCGGACGCGGGCCAGCTCCCGCTCCGTGGCGGCAAGCTGGGCGACGGTGGCGGCTTTGGACTGGGCGGGGGGATAGAGCATCTCCAGCGTATCCGCCAACTGTCCGCCTTGGGCGGCTAAGTCTTCCACCCGGCGGCGGGCGGCGGCCTCGGCGGCGCGGGATTGTTGGGCTGCTGCCAGCGCCTCTCGGTACTGAGCGGCCTGACCGAGCCAGTCCGCCTTCTCCGGCGGGGGAAGCGCAGCGATTTCGTCCAGCCTGCGCCGGACAGGGGGGATCAGCCGCAGATTGAGTACGACGAACAGCACCGCAAACCCTGCCGCGACGGCAAAATAAATCGCCGCCGCTGTGCCATGCAGGGAGAACATCCACATGGTCAAAATCAGCATCAGTACCACAACCACGCACCCGATCAGGCCATCGCGCCGCCATCGGTGAAGAGAGGACTTTAGTATCTGAACATACTCCTCGCTTTCCTTTTGATCGCGTTCCCACTCTTCCTGTTTCTCCTGGGCAAAGGCCCATGCATCCTCGCCGGTCATGGAGCCGAACACCGGGTGGGGCTTGTCCTCAGGGATGGCGGCTTTTGCCGCCTCCCACTCCATGTACGCCTCGGCGTAGCGGCGGTTGAGGTCGTGGCGCTCCAGCCGCGCCCAGATTTCCAGATCGCTTTGGAGTTCCTTCTGCTGCTCCTCCAGGCGGGCCAGCTCTTGCTCCGCCTCCGCCCTGCGGCGGCGGGTCTGCTCCATCTCCCGGAGGGTGCTGTCCAGATTGGATTTTTCTTCTTCCAATTGGGGGATCAGCCCGTTGGCCCGGTTGGCCCGGCGGCGGTTGCGCCAGTCCTTCAAGGTGCGCTCCACGGCGGAGTAGGACACGTCCTCCTGTCCCGAGGTAGCCAGCGCCGCCACACGGGCTTCCAGCTCCTTACTGGCCCCGATGGCCGCGCCCCCCTGGCCCACAAAGGCGGAGCGCAGGTATACCTCTTTGCCCACCCCGGTGAGCTGCTCGCCCGCGTTGGCGGCGGTGAGACCGGGGACGGGGTCGCCGGAGGCGGTGTACACCGCCTCAAAGCCGCCGAAGGGGTTGGTGCGGGTGGGAAAGCGGCGGATGGTGATGTCCTTGCCCTGCCATTCAACTTGCAGCTCCCCGGACATGGGGGCCCCCGACCAGGGCTGGTAGCGGGTCTTGTCTGCCAAAAAGCCGGTTTTGTCCCTCTCCCGGGTGTCGATGCCGTAGAGCATGGCCTTCAAAAAGCCCGCCCAGGTGGATTTGCCCGCCTCATTGGGGGCGGTGATGACGGTGAGGCCGTCCCCCGGCTCCAAGGTGGCGTTGTCCAGCGCGCCGAAGGCGGCGGTCATTTTCTTGATCCTCATGGCCGGACGTCCTCCCCTCCCTCCAGCGCCGCCAGGCCGAACCGGGCGGCCAGCAGGAGCTTGTCCTTTTCGCCCTCGTCCGCGCTGTCCAGCCGGGCGTGCATTTCCCGCAAAAACAGGCCGGTGAGGGAGTCCTCGTCCGCCCGCGCCCACAGATCGGTGGGCAGGGTGGTGCGGTCTTGCAGCTCCACGTGGAAGAAGTGGGGCGCGGCCTGGGCCGCCAACGCGGTCAGATCCGGGGTGAAGCGGCTCTCCCCAGAGAGCAGGAGGCGCACCAGATCAGGGCTTTCCCCTTGGGGCAGAGCAGCGGTAAAGTCATCAATATTGACAGCTTCGATGCGGTACTGCCGCTTGCAGACGGGGACAAATCTGGATGCCACGGGCTGGACGCCCAGGTCGATGGGCGCAAACGCGGGGCCGTCCGGGGAGGTGATGCTCAATTGGGCGGGCTCGTCAAAGGCCACGATGAGCGCCCCCTTGGGGCCCAGCTCGTCGAAGCCCCTCCCCTCGGGACAGCCGGGGTAGGCCCATAATGTCCTGCCCGCCTTGCCGCTGGCGGCGGCGTGGACGTGGCCCAGGGCGGCGTAGGTTGCGCCGCTGCGCTCCAGTGAGTTCGGGGCGATGGGGGCGTAGCCGCCCGCCGTGCCCACCTCGCCGTGGACGCAGAGCAGGTGGAGCCGGCCGTCGTCGGGGGCGGTGAAGCCGGACAGCGGGTCGTCCTCCCGGTGGGGCGCTGTAAAGGCGCAGCCATGTACAACGCAGTTGAGGGCCGGAAGCTCGATCCCTTGCAATTCAAGCTGTGTAAAGATATATACATTGTCAGGCCAATTAGTCAGGGCGTAGGGGGACTTGCCGTGATAATAGTCGTGGTTGCCCGGGGCGATGAACACCGGCACGCCCATGTCGCCCAGCGCCCGGGCCAGCACCCGGACGGTCTCCGGGTACACCCGCCCGCCGTCAAACAGGTCGCCGGGGAGGAGAACCAGATCCACTCCCTCGTCCTGGGCCAGCTTGGCGAGGCGGGCGGGAAGCTCCCGCAGCTCACGGCGGCGCTGGGCGCTTTTCTCGGGGGGAAGCCCCGACAGGGGGGAGTCCAGATGGAAATCGGAGGCGTGAAGCAATTTCATTGCAGTTCCCCCTTACGTGACGTCGATCCGCCGCACATCCACGCAGCGCTTGGCGGCGGCGTCGATGTCAAACAGCACCGCGTTCAGCTTGCAGGGGCCGGGGGCGGGTTCGAACCGGCGGGGAAGTCCGCCCAAAAAGCGGTTGATGGCCTGCTCCGGCTTGATGCCGATGACGGACTGGCTGGGGCCGGTCATACCCAGGTCGGTGACAAAGCCAAGCCCCTTGGGAAGTACCTGGCAGTCGGCGGTGGGCACGTGGGTGTGGGTGCCCCACAGGGCCTGCGCCCGGCCGTCCAGATACCAGGCCATGGCCCCCTTCTCGCTGGTGGCCTCGGCATGGAAGTCCACCAGGGTAATATCGGCATCCCCCTGCTTCAAAATCCAGTCCATCTTGGTGAAGGGGTTGTCAAAGTTGGTGTCCATAGCCACCCGGCCGATGAGATCCACCACCCGGATGCGCAGGCCCCGGGGGCCGTCGAACACGCCCCAGCCCCGGCCGGGGGCGCGGGCGGTGTAGTTGGCGGGGCGGATGACGTAGGAATTGCGCTCCATATATTTAACGATTTGTTGTTTATCCCAGGTGTGATTGCCCATGGTTATCACATCCGCCCCGGCGGAGAAGATGGCGTCCGCCTGAGCCGGAAGCAGGCCGTTGCAGGCGGCGTTCTCCCCGCACACCACGGTGAAATCGACGCCGTGGCTTTTGCGCAGGGCGGGCAGATGGCGGGCAAGGAAGTCCACCCCGGCGTCCCCCACCACGTCGCCCACGGCCAATACATGAATGTTCATCGCGTTCCCTCCGTAAAAATGGAGGAGGGAGAGGGCCAGGCCCACTCCCTCCCGGTTGCGTTACGCGTCTTGCTCCACCAGCATGAGACAGCCGTCTTTGTCATACTTTAAAAGCTGGATGTCCGCCTTGGTGTTCCGGGCGATGTCCCGCATTTTCACCGATTCCGTCACCGATGCCATCAGCGTGTAGGACACGCCGTGCTTCTTCGCCCGGCCTGTGCGGCCAATGCGGTGGATATAGTACTCCTGCTCGTCGGGCACGTCGTAGTTGAACACCGCGTCCACGTCGTCGATGTCCAGCCCCCGGGCCGCCACGTCGGTGGCCACCAGCACCCGCAGCTTGCCGTCCTTGAACTTCTTCAGGGTCTGCTCCCGCACCCGCTGCTGGATGTCGCCGTGGATGGCCTCGCAGGAAATGCCCCGCATTTTCAAAAGACCCGCCAGCCGGTCGGTCATGTTCTTGGTGTTGCAGAAGGCGATGGCCCGGTCATAGCCGCCGTTCTGGATCAGGGCCACCATGGTGTCCAGCTTCTGCTCCCGGCCCATCAGCTCAATGGCGTACTGCTGGATGTCCGGACGGTTCTCCTCCACCGGGCGGACGGTGATCTCCGCCGGGTCGCGCTGGTACACCCAGGAGATGTCCATAACTTCCCGTGATATTGTGGCAGAAAATAACCCCAAGTTGCGACGATGAGGCATCCTGTCCAAAATCCGGGTGACATCTTGGATGAAGCCCATGTCCAGCATTCGGTCGGCCTCGTCCAGCACCACGGTCTGCACCTTGTCCAGCTTTACCGTGCGGCGCTTCATGTGATCCATCAGCCGCCCGGGGGTGGCCACCACGATCTGGGGCTTACTCTTGAGCTGGGTGATCTGCTTCTCGATGGGCTGGCCGCCGTAGAGGCACACCGCGCGCACCCCCTCCCGGAAGGCGCACAGATCCCGCAGCTCGTCCCGGATCTGGATGGCCAGCTCCCGGGTGGGGGCCAGCACCAGGCCCTGCACCGTGTCGGACTCAGGGTCAATGTGCTCCACCATGGGGATGCCGAAGGCGAAGGTCTTGCCGGTGCCGGTGGGGGCCTTGGCCACCACGTCCTTCCAGTCCATGAAGTAGGGGATGGCCCCGCCCTGGATGGGGGTGGCCTGGGCGAAGCCCTTTTTGTCCAGGGCCTTCATGGTGGCCTCCGACAGGCCCATATCCTTGTAATAATATATCTCTTGTACTTGCGCGCCGTTGATCTCCATACGGGTTGCTTCCTCTCGGTGTAAAAATTTGGGTCAGGGACAGGCGGTAGGCTCCCCCTTGCAATGGTGTTTTTTTTGGCGCTCCACCAGGTCGGCCAGGGTGGTGCCGTCCACCACGGCGGACACCGCCTTGTGGATGTCCTGCCACAGCTCCACTGTCACGCAGTCGCAGCTGTGCTCGCAGTAGCCGTCGTCGGTGGCGCACTCCACCGGGGCCAGGTCGCCCTCCAGCGGGCGCAGGATGTCGCCCACCGAGTATTCCTCCGGCCTGCGGGTGAGCAGATAGCCGCCCCCGGCCCCCCGCACCGAGCGCACCAGTCCTGCCCGGGACAGGGGGGTGACGATCTGTTCCAGGTATTTGTCGCTGAGCTGCTGCCGCCGGGCCACGTCCCGCAGGGACACCGGGCCGTCGTCGATGTGCTGGGCGATATCCACCATCAGGCGGAGGGCGTAGCGCCCCTTTGTGGAAATCTTCATGGGTGTCCCTCCAATCGTGTCCACAAAAAAATACATTTAATAACATAACACAATCCCCATGGGAATTCAAGGGAGAAATATCAGGATGGATTTTTGGGGAAGTTTTCATGGGGGATCAAACAGATTTTCCCTTGCGTTTGAATTGCAACGTGGTATAATACCTCTGTATGAATCAGAAACAAAAAGAGGAGGAGACATTGTGTTCAGTGGCAAATTGCATGGCATCCACGCGCCCCACAGGAAGAACACCGTGGAGAGCGTACCAACGCGTATGCCGGTGCCCGCGATGATCACCGTCCCCATGTCCATGAATATCGGCGCCCCGGCCAAACCCATCGTCAAGCCGGGGGACGAGGTCAAGGTGGGGCAGATGATCGCCGAGGCGGGGGGCTTCATGTCCGCGCCCATCTACTCCGGCGTGTCCGGCAAGGTGAAGCGGCTGGATGAGATCGTCAGCGCCAACGGCCGGTTCGACACCGTGCTGGTCATTGAGACGGACGGCCAGCAGACCGCCTTTGAGGGGATCAAGCCCCCCGAGGTCACCGACAAGGACAGCTTCGTGGAGGCGGTGCGCCAGTGCGGCTGCGTGGGCCTGGGCGGCGCGGGCTTCCCCACGTCGGTGAAGCTGAACGTGGACCCCGACCGGGTGCACGCCATCATCATCAACGGCGCGGAGTGCGAGCCGTACATTACATCCGATACCCGCACCATGATCGACAACGCGGACGACGTGATCTATGGGGCCCAGCTGCTCCAGAAGTACTACACCGCCGACCGCATCGTCATCGGCATTGAGGACAACAAGCCCCAGTGCATTAAGATCATGCAGGAGGCGGGCAAGGGCGTGCCCGGCTTCGAGGTGGCCGCGCTGCCCGCGCTGTACCCCCAGGGCGGCGAGAAGGTGCTGATCTACAACACCACCGGCGAGATCGTCCCCGAGGGCAAGCTGCCCATC
>CAMWRX010000042.1 GCA_947176765.1 uncultured bacterium | reverse complement strand
GCGGTTTGAGCCGCCCGAGGACGATCCGCCCCCCGCTCCCCCATCCGACGAGCCCACAGAAAAAACCGGGCCGGAAGGCGGCACGAAGATCCTCCCCTGGCTGTGCGTGGGATTGGGAGCCGCCCTGCTGATTCTGGGCGTCTGCCTGCTCCAACTGATGCGGATGAACCACCGGCTGGACGACCTCCAGCAGGCCGTGGAGGCGGTGCGGAGCATGGACAGCCTCCGGGAGAAAATCGAACAGCTCCAAAAACAGCTTGACCAGGCGGAGCTGGACAGCAGCCACCTTCTGCCTGAGTTGGAAAACCTCCTCCAGAAGCAAAACACCCTGGCCATCCGAAAGTGGCAGAGTGACTACCTGTTCTATATCCGCCAGTTCATAGACAACGGGGACTACTCCATGGCGGCACTGGTGGCCGGGCTTTCCGCAGAGCGGTATTTCAACCCAGCCAATATTGCCAGCATACCCACCAATCCGGCGCAGGCAGAGCAGTACCAGGAATACCGGCAGGAGCTGATCGACCGGGGATATTTGGAGAAAGCGATCGACCCCGCACACATCCCTTTAGACAGCCATTTTCCGCCCACCCGAATGGGCTTCGCGGCACAGTGGGACCCGGAGCAAAACCCCGACATGGCCGCGCTGGGTATCCTCTGGTGTGCGATGGACAAGTACTACGTGACCGGCGTTCCCGAGGCGGCCGCCCAATACTTGCTGAATTACCAGTGGTATTCGCTGTATGCGGGGGAATCAGAAGGGGCCCGCTATCCCCAGCGCATCCTCGACACCGCAAGTGATTATACCATCCAGCAGTACGAGTGGCTGATCCAAGACCTCATAACGTCCGGCTGGGTGGTCGAAACGGACGGTGAACTCTGTTACGGCACGGGTCAGAATTATACCGATGTTCGGTACAGCCTCTCCTTCGACCCGCCCGGCGGCTATCTCTACGGCGAAGCCCACGACTAAACACAATGAAAAGGTGATAAAATCATGTTAGACATCAAATTTGTCCGGGACAACCCGGAAATCGTCAAGGAAAACATCAAGAAGAAGTTCCAGGACGAGAAGCTCCCCCTGGTGGACCAGGTCACCGAGCTGGACCGCCGCAACCGGGACGCCATGACCGAGGCCAACAACCTGCGCTCCGAGCGGAACAAGCTGTCCAAGCAGGTGGGTATGCTCATGGGCCAGGCCAAGAAGGACCCCTCCAAGCTGGAGGAGGCCGAGGCCGCCAAGGCCCAGGTGAAGGCCAACGCCGACCGGCTGGCTGAGCTGGAAAAGCTGGAGGACGAGCTGGCGGTGGAAATCCGCAAGATCATGCTCACCATCCCCAACATCATTGACCCCTCCGTGCCCCTCGGCCCGGACGACTCCGCCAACGTGGAGGTGGAGCGGTTCGGCGAGGCCGTGGTGCCCGAGTTTGAGGTGCCCTACCACACCGACATCATGGAGCGGTTCGACGGCGTGGACATGGACGCGGCGGGCCGTGTGTCCGGCGCGGGCTTCTACTACCTGATGGGCGACATCGCCCGGCTCCACTCCGCCGTGCTGGCCTATGCCCGGGACTTTATGATCTCCAAGGGCTTCACCTACTGCATCCCCCCCTTCATGATCCACGGCAACGTGGTGGAGGGCGTCATGAGCCAGACCGACATGGACGCCATGATGTATAAAATCGAGGGCGAGGACCTATATTTGATTGGGACAAGCGAGCACTCCATGATCGGCAAGTTCATCGACCAGATGATCCCCGAGGAGAAACTGCCCCAGACGCTGACCTCCTACTCCCCCTGCTTCCGCAAGGAAAAGGGCTCCCACGGCATCGAGGAGCGGGGCGTGTACCGCATCCACCAGTTCGAGAAGCAGGAGATGATCGTGGTGTGCAAGCCCGAGGACTCCATGGACTGGTACGAGAAGATGTGGCGGTACTCGGTGGAGCTGTTCCGCTCCATGGACATCCCCGTGCGCCAGTTGGAGTGCTGCTCCGGCGACCTGGCCGATCTGAAAGTCAAGTCCTGCGACATCGAGGCCTGGTCCCCCCGGCAGAAGAAGTATTTCGAGGTGTGCTCCTGCTCCAACCTGGGCGACGCCCAGGCCCGCCGCCTGAAGATGCGGGTGAAGGGCGAGAACGGCACCTATCTGCCCCACACCCTGAACAACACCGTGGCCGCGCCCCCCCGTATGCTCATCGCCCTGCTGGAGAACAACCTCCAGGCCGACGGCTCTGTCAAGGTGCCCGCCGTGCTGCGGCCCTACATGGGCGGGGTCGAGGTTCTGGTCCCGAAACACTGATTTCCCCAATTTGAAAGGAGAACAACACCATGAAAAAGCTCTGGAAAGTCCTTGGCATCACCGCTCTGGCCGCCTCCCTGATCCCCTACCGGGTCAACAAGGACGACGAGACCGAAAGCACCACCGTGGACGCCCTGCTGTGGCAGGCCACCCGCCGCCCCGGCGAGGGCGAGGACAAGGGCACCCTGGACATCAGCATCGGCTTCAAGTCCCCCCTCCAGACCAACCGGGAGGAGAGCGCCCTATTCGCCGACGACGAGCCGGAGGCAGCCGTAGTGGACTCCCCGCTGACCGAGACTGTCCAGGAAGCGGTGGAGGCAGCCGGGGAAGCGGTGGAAGCGGCCGTCGAGGAAGTAATCGCCGGGGCGGAGGACGACAAGGCCGAACCCGAGGCCGAGGGCTAACTCTGGGGTGAACCCTTCCGAAAGGAGAAGCACAATGGCTGAGCCCCGCACCGACCAAACACAGCAGGAGCAGGAGAGCTACTCCCCCGCTTCCTTTGAAAAGCGGGCCGCCGCCTGGATGGGCGTGGTCTATATGCTCATGCTGCTGTTTATCCTCAATTTTACCCTGTTCACCGGGGGACGGGAGCTGCCCGGCACCTTCCCCCTGTTCCTGATCCCGGTGTGCGTCACGCTGGCGGTGGTGGTCGTCCACCGCCTGAAAAGCGGCGCCCTGCCCGGCGGACGGGCGGGCGGCGTGCTGGCCCTCATCGGCTGCGCCGTCGGAACTGTGCTGGGTCTGGTCCTGGGCGTGCCCGCTCTCATCGCCGCGTTCGGAGGGTGACGGATATGGATCACGAAGAAATCCGGGCTGTTTCCGATATTCTGCGCCGGGGGCTGGAGGAATACGGCCTCGCCGGGCGCGTGAGCCCCCGCGCTGTCCAGGATTTGAGCATTTACTGCCAGATGCTGCTGGACAAAAACCGGGAGATGAACCTGACCGCCATCACCGATCCCGTGGACGCGGCAAACCTCCATATGCTGGACTGCGCCGCCCTGCTGAATTGCGCCGATTTTGAACACAAATCCCTCATCGATGTGGGCACCGGGGCGGGCTTTCCTGGGATGGTGCTGAAAATATTGGTCCCCTCCCTTGACGTGACCCTGCTGGATTCGCTGAACAAACGGCTGGACTGGTTGGCGGAGGTGGCCGGCGCCCTGGAGCTGACCGGCGTCCATACCGTCCACGGGCGGGCGGAGGAGGCGGGCCTGGACCGGTTGCTCCGGGAGCGGTTCGACTTCGCCACCGCCCGGGCCGTGGCCGACCTGCGGGTGCTGTCTGAGCTGTGCCTGCCCTTTGTCAAAGTGGGCGGGCGGTTCCTGGCCATGAAAAGCACCGGGTCCGACGAGGAAATTGAGGGGGCCCGCGCCGCCATCCAGACCCTGGGGGGCCGGGTGGAACGGAGCTTTGACTACACGATCCCGGGCACCGATGTGATCCATCGGGTGGTGGTGGTGGAAAAAACCGCGCCCACCCCGACGAACTATCCCAGGCGCTGGGCCAAAATACAGAAGGCCCCGCTTTGAGCTGAAAGCATTTTTTCCTGTTATATACAGTAAGCGGAAATAATAAAATTTTTTTCATCAATAAGAGATTTTTTGTTGCCTTTTTCAAAAGTTCATGCTATCATTTTAAGTGTATCGGAAGGAGGCGTCCCATGGGAACCGCCGTCATGGTCACATCTGGAAAGGGTGGCACCGGCAAGACCTCCCTCACCGCGGGGGTGGCCTCCTGCCTGGCCGCGCTGGGCCGCCGGGTTCTGTGCGTCGATGTGGATATCGGCCTGCGGGATCTGGATCTGGCCCTGGGAATGTCCGACCGGGCGGTGATGGACTTTTCCGACGTGATGGATTACCGCTGCTCCCTGCTGGGCGCGGCGGTGGAACAGCCGGAGATCCGGGGACTCTACCTGCTTACCGCCCCCCTCAGCGCCGATGGGCTGGATCGCAATCGCTTTTGCGACCTGGTGGACGAGGCCAAAGAGTATTTCGACTTCGTATTCATGGACTCCCCCGCCGGATTGGGGGATGGGTTCCAACTGGCCATGTCCGCCGCTGAACGGGCCATCGTGGTGTCCGCCGTGGATCCCGCCGCCCTGCGGGATGCCCAGCGCACCGTGGCCGAGCTTCATGCCCTGCCCCAGCTCCACCTGGTGATGAACCGGGTGCAGCCCGGACTGATCGCCCAACTGCGCACCTCCATCGACCACGCCATGGACACCGCCGGACTGCCCCTGCTGGGGGTGGTGCCCGAGGATCCTGCCGTCACGCTGGCCACCGCCGCCGGCGTGCCGCTGGTGCTGTCCACCTACAAAGGGGCGGCCCCCGCTTACCTGAACATCGCCAAACGGCTTCTAGGCCAACGAGTACCCCTGCTCCGCATCCGCTGACCGACCGCCTCACAAACCCCACAGAAAGGATGATCGGCATGAATATCGCTCTCATGAGCCATGACAACAAAAAAGAATTGATGGTTCAGTTCTGCATCGCTTACTGCGGCATTTTGTCCAAGCACACCGTATGCGCCACCAGCAACACAGGGCGGCAGGTGGCGGAGGCCACCGGCCTGCCCGTCCAGCTCTTCCTGGCCCACACCCAGGGCGGCTGTGAGCAGATCGGCGCCCGCATCGCCTACGATGAGATCGACATGGTGCTGTTCTTCAACGACCCCAGCTCCGATGAGCTGGAAAAGGATCTGAACAACATCATCAACCTGTGCGACCAGCACAACGTGCCCATCGCCACCAACTCCGCCTGCGCGGAAATGCTCATCCACGGCCTGAACCGGGGCGACCTGGACTGGCGGCTCATCAGCCACCCCACCGCCCCGCTGAAGGTTTGACCGCAAACTGAATATGCCGCGTTGAGGCCGGATGAGTACCATCCACGCCGCCGGACAGAGAAAAGCGCCTTGGCTGGAAGCGCTTACGGCAGGGGGACGGGAAAGACGCCGGCTGAGCGGGCCCGGAGACGGGCCGGTCCCCTTCCCGCACCAGAAGGCCAAAGGGCGGATCCTGTCCGCTGAATGTGGGTGGCACCACGAAGTGTTTGCTGTGAAAACGCTCTCGTCCCATGGTTATGGGGGGAGAGCATTTTTCTGTCTGGAGGCGGTCTTTTGAAAAAAATCTTGATTGGTACCACCAATCCATCCAAGGTCAGGCGCTTTGAGGCGCTGCTGGCCGACTACGACGTGGAATTCTGCACATTGAAAGACCTGGGCATCACGGAGGAGCCGGAAGAGCAGGGCTCCACGCCGGAGGAGAACGCCATCCTCAAAGCCGCGTTTTACGGAAAATACTTCGACGCGGTGATCTGCAACGACTCCGGGCTGTAC
Source organism: uncultured bacterium (assembly GCA_947176765.1). Classification (GTDB taxonomy): domain Bacteria; phylum Bacillota; class Clostridia; order Oscillospirales; family Oscillospiraceae; genus Enterenecus. The sequence continues at coordinate 18,686 of CAMWRX010000042.1, read as the reverse complement.
TTCGACGGCCTGCCCATGGACGACAGCCGCCAGCCGGGGCTGAACGTCAGAACCCCAAACGGACGCCCGCGGATGAACGACGAGGAGATGCTCCAATACTACATCCAGCTGGTCCACTCCCTGGGCGGGAAGGCGCTGGCCTACTATCTGGACGGAGTCGCCGTCTACAACCACGGAACCATATCCTCCTTCATGGAAAACAGCGAGGCCACCCGGCAAAGCGCGTTCTACATGGTGGACAAGCCCGCCAAGGAGCGGCTCGATGGATGGCCCCTGGACTCCATCTCCCTGAACCGAAACACGCTGACCTATTTCGTCCGTGAAGGGAACAACCAATACGATTCCCAGCAAGAAAACATCATGCTGGGCCAATATCGGGAGCGCGTGATCCGCTTCCTGGCCCAGGCACTGGCGCTGTAGGCCCATACACCGAAAGGAGAAATCACCATGGCAAAACAAAAACCCCGCACCCTGTCCGGGTTCATGGAGCTGCTCCCCGCCCGACAGGCACAGTTCGAGCGGATGGCGGAGCTGCTGCGCAAAGCCTATTCCCTTTACGGCTTCACCCCCCTGGACACCCCCATCATCGAGGCCAGTGAGGTGCTGCTGGCCAAGGCGGGCGGCGAGACGGAAAAGCAGATCTACCGCTTCACCAAGGGCGATTCCGACCTGTCCCTGCGGTTCGACCTCACCGTGCCGCTGGCCAAGTACGTGGCCCTCCACTACGCCGACCTGTCCTTCCCCTTCCGCCGGTTCCAGATCGGCAAGGTCTACCGGGGCGAGCGGGCCCAGCGGGGCCGGTTCCGGGAGTTCTATCAGGCGGACATCGACGTCATCGGCGACGGCAAGCTGGACATCGTCAACGAGGCGGAAATCCCCTCCGTCATCTACCACACCTTCACCTCCCTGGGGCTGAAACGGTTCCAGATCCGGGTGAACAACCGCAAAATCCTCAACGGGTTCTATCAGCTCATCCACTGGGACCACAGGGCCGGGGACATCATGCGGGTGGTGGACAAGCTGGACAAAATCGGCGCCGAAAAGGTGGGGCTGATGCTCTACGACGAGGTGGGCATGGACCAGGACGCCGTGGACGAGGTGTTGAAGTTCATCTCCATCAAGGGGGGCAACCAGGAGGTCTTGACCGCCCTGGAGGACTACCGGGGACAGAACGATACCTTCGACCAGGGGCTGGACGAGCTGAACACGGTGGTCAAGTACCTGGCCTCCTTCGGCGTGCCCGAGGATCACTTCACCGTGGATTTGACCATCGCCCGGGGGCTGGATTACTACACCGGCACCGTGTACGAGACCGCCATGCTGGATCACCCGGAAATCGGCTCCATCTGCTCCGGGGGACGGTATGACAACTTAGCGGAATATTACACCGATAAACAACTCCCCGGCGTGGGCATTTCCATCGGCCTCACCCGGCTGTTCTACGTGCTGGAGGAACAGGGCTACCTCAACGACCAGCTCAACACCGCCCCCGCCGACGTGCTCATCCTGCCCATGACCGACGACCTCTCCCCCGCCATCGCCCTCGCCACCAAGCTGCGCCAGGCCGGGGTGCGGGCCCAGCTGTACACCGAGCAAAAGAAGTTCAAGCAGAAAATGACTTATGCCGACAGGCTGGGGGTGCCCTACATCCTGTTATTGGGTGAGGATGAAATTACCCAGGGTAAAGTATCCCTCAAAAATATGGCCACCGGCGAGCAGAAGCTGCTGGACGCGGACGAGGCGGCGGAGGCCATACTGGCCGCGCTGAAGGCGGTTGGGGACGCCGCCCCCATCCGGGAGCCGGAGGGCTGAATACCCTCCCGCCAAACATATGCGAAAAAATCTGTAACAAAACCGCCTCTTGCGCGTTAGTAGAGTGAAAGGAGGTGGACAGCCATGGAGTTTGAGGAGATTTACCAGCGGTATTTCCGGGACGTGTACCGCTTCGCCCTCAGCCTGACTCAGGACGGGGCGCTGGCGGAGGAGATCGCCCAGGACACCTTCTTTAAGGCTCTGAAAGCCCTGGACAAGTTCGACGGTTCCAAGGACATCCGCGCGTGGCTGTTCACCATCGCCCGCAACGCCTACTACTCCCACTGCCGCGCCCGCAAGCGCACCCTGTCACAGGAAGAACTTCCACAAGAACTGCCGGACAGCGTGCGCATGGAGGAGCGGATTGAGGACGAGGAGAGCGCCTTTGCCATCCACCAGTTCCTGCACGCCATGGAGGAGCCCTACAAAGAGGTATTCTCCCTGCGGGTGTTCGGGGAGCTGCCCTACGAGAAGATCGGGCGGCTGTTTGGCAAGAGCGCCAACTGGGCGCGGGTGACCTTCTACCGGGCTAAGCTACAGATTGTTGAGCATATGGAGGCGACAGACCATGAAGGAAATTAATTGCGGAGTCATTCGGGACCTCCTTCCCCTGTATGAGGACAACGCGGTCAGCGAGGAGACGGCCGAACTGGTGCGTAAGCACCTGGCGGACTGCCCCGAGTGCCGGGAGGAGCTGCGGAAGATGCGCGTCCCGGTGTCCCTGCCCGTGGACGAGGATACCCAGCAGGTGCTGGACAAAATCCGGGTGCGCCGGGAAAAGCAGCGGCGGAAAAAACGGAATATCCTCATCGGAATCGGGGCGGTGTTGACGGTCATCGTTTTGTTCTGCCTGTGGTACACCCGGCCCAGGAGCTGGGACAGCCTTGCGGGGACGGACGAGATGGTGGCGGTCTCCGGCAATCTCACCAATATGCGCCCCTATCTCGGCGAAGGGGAGATCCCTTCGGACTGGGACTACTGGGAATTTTGGGTTCTGGATAAGATCGACAGCGGCGACCCTGCCGCACAGCTCATCCTGGACGCCCTGAATAAAAGCTCCTACCGGGCCAGCCTGGGCAATCTGCGCAATTACACCCCATTCCCCCAGGACTATGTAAATGGGAAATCCGTCTACTCGCTCCACCTCTCTGTGTTTACCCAGGAGCACCAGGCGGTCATCTCCGTCGGCCTCGACAGCCTGGGCCAGATGACCGTTTACACCTCGTGGGATACCCTGCCCGGCTTTTTCGTCTATCAGACAGACAGCGCCCTGTTTGACACGTTGGCCGGCATCATCTATGAGTATGGCGCACAGAAAGAAGCCACGTAAAAAACAAGCAGTATTTAACTGCTTCTAATTTACAATTTGGAGATGATTTCAATGGTTCAATCACGCACACACACCTGCAACGACCTGCGCATGGAACACGTGGGCCAGCAGGTCAAGCTGGTCGGCTGGATGGAGAACGTCCGGGAGGTGGGGCAGAACCTGGCCTTCGTGGTTCTCCGGGACTTCTACGGCACCACCCAAGTGGTCCTCGAAACCGAGGACATGATGGCCGCCGTCAAGGGGCTGAACAAGGAGTCCACCATCTCGGTGGAGGGCGTCGTCCGGGAGCGGGACAGCAAGAATCCCAAGCTGCCCACCGGCGACATCGAGGTGGTGCCGTCCAAAATCGAGGTGCTGGGCCGCTGCCGCCACAACGAGCTGCCCTTCCCCATCAACCGCTCCCGGGAGGCCGACGAGGCCACCCGGCTGAAGTACCGCTACCTCGACCTGCGCAACCCCGACGTCAAACACAACATCATCCTGCGCTCCAACGTGGTGGCCGCCCTCCGCGCCGCCATGATCGGCGAGGGTTTTCTGGAAATCACCACCCCCATCCTCACCGCCTCCTCCCCCGAGGGGGCCCGGGACTACCTGGTGCCCTCCCGCAAGCACCCCGGCAAGTTCTACGCCCTGCCCCAGGCCCCCCAGCAGTTCAAGCAGCTGCTGATGGCCTCCGGCTTCGACAAGTACTTCCAAATCGCCCCCTGCTTCCGGGACGAGGACGCCCGGGGCGACCGCACCCCCGGCGAGTTCTACCAATTGGACATGGAGATGTCCTTCGCCACCCAGGACGACGTGCTGTCCGTGCTGGAGCGGGTGCTGGTGCCCGTGTTTGAGCAGTTCGGCGTCTACGACCGGGTCACCCCCGCCCCCTTCCGCCGCATCCGCTACAATGACGCCATGGAGCTTTACGGCACCGACAAGCCTGACCTGCGCATCGACCTGCTGATCCAGGACGCCACCGCCCCGCTGGCCGGGTGCGGCTTCGGGCCCTTTGAGGGAAACACCGTCAAGGCCGTGGTGGTCACCGGGTTCGAGGGCACCCGTAAGCAGATCGACAAGCTGTGCGCCGACGTCGAAGTGCAGGCCGGAGAGAAAGCCTACTGGTTCCGCTACGACGAGAACCAGGAGATCGTGGGCGGCATCGCCAAATTTGTCCAGCCCATCAAGGAGCAGGTGGTGGAGGCCCTGGGCCTGACACCCGGCTGCTTTGTGGGGCTGACGGCGGGCAAGCTGGGCGTGGCCCAAAAGACCGCGGGCGTGCTGCGCAATAAGCTGGGCGCGTTCTGCCCCAACCACATGGATAAGGAGCAGTACCAGTTCTGCTGGATCGTGGACTTCCCCATGTACGAGATCGGTGAGGAGAGCGGCGAGCTGGAATTCTGCCACAACCCGTTCTCCATGCCCAACGGCGGGCTGGATATTTTGAAGAAAGCGGCGGCGGGGGAGGTCGACCCCCTCACCATTACCGCGTTCCAGTACGACCTGGTGTGCAACGGCTACGAGACCGCCTCCGGCGCGGTGCGCAACCACGACCCGGAGATCATGGTGAAAGCCTTCGAACTGGTGCGGCTCGGCGAGGACGACGTGAAGGCCAAGTTCCCCGCCATGTACAATGCCTTTACCTACGGCGCGCCCCCCCACGCGGGCGCGGCCCCCGGCGTGGACCGCATGATTATGCTGCTCACCGGCGAGGAGTCCATCCGGGAGGTCATCCCCTTCCCCATGAACCAGCGGGCCCAGGATCTGATGATGGGCGCGCCGTCCGTTGTGGAGCAGAAGCAATTGGACGAACTGAACATTGCCTGTACGGCAACGGAAGAGGAGTGACCAAGCGCGCCCATCATGGGGCCCCCATAAAGCCGCCCCTCAGGCTTTGTGGGGAGAGGCGGAACAGCGAAATGAGTGAGCTTTCGCCGAAGGCGGAAGCGAAGGATATGGAGCTTGTTCCGACGACATTGCCTGCACGGCAACGGAAGAAGAGTAAAACAAACCCCCCGTCGAAAGACGGGGGGTTCTCCGTTTATTGCTCTGATTCTGCTTGCACCGAACGTATCGCCGCTTTCCAACCGGCAACAAATGCGGCACGGGCAAGATCATAGATGCAGTCGTTTGCCTTGATAAACGAATCGTCATTCAAATACTCAGAAAACGCTTTGTCGAACGCGACCTCATCCATAAACAGTATCCTCCTTAAGTTCATTTTAATTTCTGCCACTCCCCTACCGCCAATTCGTCACAGCGGTTATTATAGGGGTTCGTGGCATGGCCCTTGACCCAGTGGAGCTTGACGGTATGCTTGGCGCACAGCGCCAGCAGACGATCCCACAGGTCAGGGTTCAGCGCGGGCTTCTTGTCGGCCTTGACCCAGCCACGGGCTTTCCAGCCCTTCGCCCAGCCCTTTTCCAGCGCGTCGATGACGTACTTGGAATCGGAGTAGAGTTCAACAATACAGGGCTCGTTGAGGGCCTCCAGGCCGCGGATCACCGCCGTCAGCTCCATGCGGTTGTTGGTGGTATTGCGTTCGCCGCCGCTGAGCTCCTTCTTGTGGGAGCCGTACATCAGGATGACCCCCCAGCCCCCCGGGCCGGGATTGCCGGAGCAGGCGCCGTCGGTGTACAGGGTAACGGTTTTCATTTACTCCTCCGCAGGCACTTCGGTCTCAGTATTTTCCACAGAGGCTTCGCTTTCCTCAGAGGGAACTTCCGGCTCCTCGGACGCTTCCTCCTTCTCCGCCAGGGACATGGCAACGACCTTGTCGCCCTCTTCCTTGAAGCGCATGACGATAACGCCCTGGCTGGCGCGGCCCACCATACGGATGCCGTCCACATCGGTGCGGATCAGGGTGCCCGACTGGGTGACCAGCAGCAGGTCCTCACTGCCGTCCACCACCTTGACCCCCACCACCGGGCCGGTTTTCTCCGTGACCAGGTAGTTCTTCATGCCCAAGCCGCCACGGTTGTGGATGGTGTATTCCGCCACCGGGGTGCGCTTGCCAAAGCCGTTCTCGGTGATGGTGAGCACCGCACGCTCCGGCTTGGCCCGGGCCGCGCCCACCACGTAGTCCCCGGCGCGTAGGCGGATGCCCCGCACACCCATGGAGTTCCGGCCGGTAGGACGGATTTGGTTCTCGTCAAAGCACACAGCCATGCCGTCGTGGGTGGCGATGAGCAGGTTCTGGTGGCCGTCCGTCTCCCGCACCTCGATGAGTTCGTCGCCCTCGTCCAGCAGGATGACCCGCAGGCCGTTGTTGCGCAGGCTGCGCAGGGCACTGGCGTCCAGCCGCTTCACCGTGCCGTTCCGGGTGAACATGGTCAGATAGCGGGGCTCGTCCCCCTCGCTGATGTCCCGGGTGTGGATCATCACCGCCACCTTCTCGCCCTGCTCCACCTGGAGCACGTTGACGATGTTGGTGCCCCGGGCGGTGCGGCCCGCTTCGGGGATCTCGTACCCCTTCTTGCGGAACACCCGGCCCTTGTCGGTGAAGAACAGGATATAGTCGTGGGTGGAGGCGGTGAACACGGTGTTCACGTAGTCCTCCTCCCGGGTGGCCATGCCCTTCTTACCCATTCCGCCCTTGCCCTGGGCGGCGTACTCGCTGGCGGCGGTGCGCTTGATATAGCCGTTGGCCGTCATGGTAAAGACGGACTGCTCCTCCTCGATCAGGTCCTCGATATCGATCTCGTCGGCCACGTCCTGGATCTCGGTGATGCGATCGTCGCCATACTTGTCCCGGATCTGGATCAGCTCCTCCCGGAGCACACCCTTCAGCTTCTCCTCGTCGGCCAGAAGCTCGTTGTAATAGGCGATCTTTTCCTCAAGCTCCTTGTACTCAGCCTCCAGCTTTTCCCGGTTCAGGCCCTGGAGGGAGATCAGGCGCATATCGCAGATGGCCTGGGCCTGGACATCGTCCAGCCCGAAGCGGTCCATCAGGTTCTGCTTGGCGTTGTCGTAGCTGGAGCGGATGATATGGATGACCTCGTCGATGTTGTCCTGGGCAATCAGCAGGCCCTCCAACAGATGGGCACGCTCCTGGGCCTTTTTCAGATCATACTCGGTGCGGCGGCGGATGACCTGCTCCTGGAAGGCGATGTACTCGTCCAGGATGCCCCGCAGGGACAGAATCCGGGGCTGCTTCTGATCGTCCACCAGCGCCAGCATGATGATGGAGAAGTTGGACTGCAAAGCGGTCTGCTTAAACAGCTTATTCAGCACCACCTGGGGGTTGGCGTTCTGCTTCAGCTCGATGACGATGCGCATTCCGTTGCGGTCCGTCTCGTCCCGCAGGTCGGAGATGCCCTCCAGCCGCTTGTCCTTCACCTGGTCGGCGATGGTGCGGATGAGCTGGCGCTTGTTCACCTGGTAGGGCAGCTCGGTGACGATGATGCGCGTCCTGTCCTTGCCAAATTCCTCAAACTCAGTGCGGGCCCGGAGCACGATCTTGCCCCGGCCGGTGGCGTAGGCGGCACGGATGCCCGCCCGACCCATGATGATGCCCTTTGTGGGGAAGTCCGGGCCCTTGATATGCTCCATCAGGTCATTGAGGCCCGCGTTGGGGTCGTCCAGCACGCAGATGGCGGCGTCAATGGCCTCCCGCAGATTGTGGGGCGGGATGTTGGTGGCCATGCCCACGGCGATGCCCGACGAGCCGTTCACCAGCAGGTTGGGGAAGCGGCTGGGCAGCACCCGGGGCTCCTTCAGGCTCTCGTCGAAGTTGGGGTCCCAGTCCACCGTGTCCTTGTCGATGTCCCGGAGCATTTCGTTGGCCACCTTGGCCATGCGGGCCTCGGTGTAACGGTTGGCGGCGGGGGGGTCGCCATCCACGTTGCCGAAGTTGCCATGCCCCTCCACCAGCGGGTAGCGCATGGAGAACTTCTGCACCAGACGGACCATGGCGTCGTACACCGACGCGTCCCCGTGGGGGTGGTAGTGGCCCAGCACCTCGCCCACGCAGGTGGCGGATTTTTTGAACGGCTTGTCCGAGGTCAGGCCGGTGTCGTACATGGAGTACAAAATCCGGCGGTGGACGGGTTTCAGGCCGTCCCGCACGTCGGGCAGGGCGCGGCCCACGATGACGCTCATGGCATACTGCTTATAGCTCTCCGCCATTTCCCCCACCAGCTCCGATTCCGTGATGACCTGGTTAGGGAAGGCGATGTCTTCCGGTTTATAGTTTCGGTTGTGACCCATTGTGCGTCACCTCCTCAATAGTCAAGATTTAATGCGTACTTTGCGTTCTCCTCGATCCACTCCTTGCGGGGTTCCACCTTCTCGCCCATGAGGATGGTGAAGATGTTATCCGCCGCCACCGCGTCCTCCAGCGTGATGCGGCGCAGGGTGCGGGTCTCCGGGTTCATGGTGGTGTCCCACAGCTCGTGGGCATCCATCTCGCCCAAACCTTTAAAGCGGCTGATGTCCACCTTCACGTTGGGGTTGCCGCCACGCATCTCGGCGGACACTTTATCCCGCTCCTCGTCGGAGTAGGCCACCCGGACGGTCTTGCCACGGGTCAGCTTGTACAGCGGCGGCACGGCGGAATAGACGTAGCCCTTTTCGATGAGGGGGCGCATATAGCGGAAGAAGAAGGTCAGCAGCAGGGTGCGGATGTGGGCGCCGTCCACGTCGGCATCGGACATGATGATGATCTTGTGGTAGCGCAGCTTTTCCAGGTTGAATTCCTCCCCAATGCCCGCGCCAAGGCCCAGCACCAGGGGGTACAGCTTGTCGTTGCCGTAAATTTTATCCGCACGGGCCTTCTCCACGTTGAGCATTTTACCCCACATGGCCAGAATGGCCTGGAAACGGCTGTCCCGGCCGTCGATGGCCGAGCCCGCGGCGGAGTCGCCCTCCACGATATACAGCTCGCACAGGGCCGGGTCCCGCTCGTTGCAGTCCTGGAGCTTGTCCGGCATCTGGCCGGACTCCAGCGCCGTCTTGCGGCGCACGGATTCCCTGGCCTTCCGGGCGGCCTCACGGGCGCGGCTGGCCATCAGGGCCTTTTCCAGAATGGCCTTGCCCACCGCGGGATTCTCCTCCAAAAACTGCTCCAGCTTGTCGGACACCACGTTGTTCACCAGGGTGCGCATCTCGCTGTTGCCCAGCTTGGCCTTGGTCTGGCCCTCGAACTGGGCCTCGGTGAGCTTGACGGAGATGACGCAGGTCAAACCCTCCCGGCAGTCGTCGCCGGACACCTTGTCCTCGTCCTTCAACAGCTTGGCCTTTTTGCCGTAGGCGTTGAGCACGGTGGTCAGGGCGCGCTTCAGGCCCTCCTCGTGCATACCGCCCTCCGGAGTGTGGACGTTGTTGGCAAAGGAGACTATGATCTCGTTATAGCTGTCCTCACAGTACTGCATGGCGATCTCCGCCATGGAATCGTCCTTGGAGCCAGCCATGTAGATGACCTTCTCGTGAAGGGGGGTCTTGTTTTGGTTGATGAAGGTGACAAACTCCCGAATGCCGCCCTCGTAGTGCATGAACTCCTCCGTCTCATGCCCCGGGCGGCGGTCAGCCATGAGGATTTTGACCCCGGCGTTCAAAAACGCCTGCTCCCGCATCCGGCGGTGGAGGGTCTCGTAGTCGTACACGGTGGTCTCAAACATCTCGGGGTCGGGCTTGAACACCACCTCGGTGCCGGTGTGGTCGGTGCTCCCGATGACCGTCATTTCCTGGGTGATGGCGCCCCGGGAGAATTTGACCTCGTAAATCTGGCCGTTTTTATGGACGCGCACCTCCATCCACTCGGATAGGGCGTTGACCACGCTGCCGCCCACGCCGTGGAGGCCGCCGGACACCTTGTATCCGCCGCCGCCGAACTTGCCGCCGGCGTGGAGGACGGTGTACACCACCTCCAGGGCGGGCTTGCCGGTCTGGGGCTGGATGTCCACGGGGACGCCGCGGCCGTTGTCGGTGACCCGGATCACGTCGCCGTCCAGGATCTCCACGGTGATCTGGTCGCAGTAGCCCGCCAGCGCCTCGTCGATGGCGTTGTCCACGATCTCATACACCAGGTGGTGCAGGCCGGAGACCGACGTGGAGCCGATATACATTCCAGGGCGCTTGCGGACGGCCTCAAGGCCCTCCAGCACCTGGATCTCCGAAGCGCCGTACTCGTGCTCCACCTGGGTGTTGTTGATTTCATTCAATTCATTGCGCTCTTCAGACATAATGTTCCTCCGCTGTTTGTTCAGTGCTTCTTTAGTCAATTCCGTCACAGTCGTCCTCATCCGGGCCGAAGTCAAATTCGTCCCCGTCATGAAGCGCCGGGCCGCCCGGTTTGCCCAGCAGCTCGGTGGCCCGCATCCGGCGCTTGTCCTTGGCCTGCTCCACGTTCTGGTGAATCAGCTCCTTGACCTCCCGGGGATTCTTCACGTTTTTCAGATCCAAATGGGGCATCGTTTTATCCGAGGAGTGGACGCAGATCGTCCCCACCCCGAAGATACGCTGGCCAAGCCTCATATTCAGCTCCAGATCCTGCACCCGGTAGAGCAGCACCTCGTCGGACTTCAGGTTGAGAAAGCCGGTCTCGCAGAACAACCGATCTTCACTGAGCCGATACCGGGTGAAGGAAAGGGGCAGGCCCAGGCGGCGCTTGCGGTCCTTCCAGAGATATTCAATGGATGCCATCTCATATCCTCCTTTTATTTATTCAAAGCTGTACCGCCCCGCACGCGCGGACAGCGCGGCACAGGACAGGGCGGTGATATATACCGCGGGGGGGCTGTCCCCCTCTTGGGTGAGGACAAAGGAGCGGGGCAGGTCGTTCCCCACGGTAATCACCCGGCCCTCCCGTTCCGCCCGCTCCAGAAAGCGGCGGGTGCGGAAGGACCAGGTGGTATTGTCCAGGTCAAAGACACCGATCACGTCCTGGTTTCGCACCATGACGTTTTGGCCTAAATGAAGATACATCAATTATCTTGCCTCCGTCAATTGACCGCCGGCGACATGAAACGCCTTGCCCTCCCGCAGCTTTGCCAGCTTTTCCTCCTCGCAGCAGGTGATAAATACCTGCCCCGAGGTGATGCGGTTGAGCACGAACTCCTGGCGCTTGGCGTCCAGCTCACTGAGCACATCGTCCAGCAGCAGCACCGGCCACTCCTCCGTCTCCTGACGGAAGATGTCCCGGGCCGCCAGCTTCAGCGCCAGCGCCGCCGTCCGGGTCTGGCCCTGGGAGGCGTAGTTCTTCGCCGGATTTCCGTCGATTTCCACCGCCAGCTCGTCCTTATGGGGGCCGGACAGACAGGTGCGGGACGCGATCTCCGCCTCCCGGTGGCTCTCCTGGTGGGCCAAAAGCTGGGACAGAAGGGTTTTCGGGCTGGCCTCCGGGTCGGTGACGGTGGACACCGTCTCATACCGCAGGGCCAGCTTCTCCCGCCCCCCGGAGCAGTCGGCATGGATGGCGGGGGCGGTCTCCACCAGGCGCTTGACAAAGTGGGCCCGGTAGTGGATCAGCACCGCCCCGCACTGGGCCATGCGCAGGGAAAAATCGTCCAGTGTGTCCAGCAGGCCGGGGTATTGCTCGCTGTCCTTCAAAATCCGGGTTTTGTGCTGATACAGCCGCTTGTACTCCGACAGCGCCTGGACATACCGGGGGCGCAGTTGGCAGATACAGCTGTCCAGAAACCGCCGACGGGCCTCCGCCCCCTCCCGGATGAGATACAAATCCTCCGGGCAAAACAACACCGTGTTTAATAGCCCGGAAAGTTCACCCGATGTTTTCAGCTTCACCCCGTTGGATCGAAGCTGCCGCCGCGCCCCCCGGTGGAGGTCGGCCTCCAGGACAAGCTCCCGCCCGTGGGCGGTGACCTTCCCTTTGATAAACGCGTGGTCCACCCCGTGCCGGATCAGATCCCGGTCATACCGGGCCCGGTGGGAGGAGGCCGATGACAGGTAGGCGATGGCCTCCAGTAGATTCGTTTTTCCCTGGGCATTCTCCCCCACGATAACGTTGACGCCGGGGTGGAACTGGGCCTCCCCATGGATATAGCTGCGGAAGAAGTCCAGGGTGATCTGGTCGACGGTCATTCCACCACCAGCGTCTGACCGTCCAGCTCAACCCGGTCGCCGGGGCGCAGCTTCTTGCCCCGCATGGTGCAGGGCTCGCCGTTCACCGTGACCTCGCCGTTCTGGATGGCCAGCTTGGCCTCGCCGCCCGTCTCTACCAGGCCGCCGAACTTCAAAAGGGCGTCCAGCTTAATAAACTCCGTGTTAATTTTAATATGTTCTTCACTCATTGAAATCACTCCGAAGCACGCAGACGGACGGGGAGTACCATATACAGGAAGTTGTCCCGCTCCCCCTTCTGGGGCAGAATCAGGCAGGGGGAGGTGGCGGTGTTCAGCTCAAGCCGCACCCGGCTGGCGGGGGCTGCCTTCACCGCGTCCATCAGGAAGCGGTTGTTGAAGCCAATCTCCAGCCCCTTGCCGTCCCCGGTGATGGGGCAGACGTCAAAGGCGGAGCCGATGGCGGTCTTGGAGGTGATAGACAGGGAGCCGTCGTCAAACCTGCACCGCAGAGGGCTTTTCAGCTTTTCGTTGATGATGAGTGAGGCCCGGTCGATGGAGCGCTGGAGGTCGGCGGCCTCCGCCTCCAGTACTACGGCGTTGTTCTGGGGGATGGTCTGGCGGTAATTGAGAAATTCGCCTTCCAGCCGTCGGGCCACCAGCAGGGTGCCGCCGATCTCAAAGGTGACGTGGCGGTCGCCCTGGGTGACGGTCACCGGCTCGTCGCTGTCGGCGCAGATCTTCTCTACCTCGCTGAGCGCCGCGCCCGGCACCACAAAGGACAGCTTGCTCCCCCTCTCCTGGCTGAGCAGCTTCTCCCGGCGCAGGGCCAGACGGTAGCCGTCCACCGCCACCATGGTCAGGTTCTCTTCGTCCGTCTCAAATAGGGCGCCGGTGTGGATGGGGCGGCTCTCATTGTCGCTGACGGCAAAGATGGTCTGGCCGATCATGGCGCGAAGGTCGCTTTGCGTGATGGTCAGGCCGGCGCCGTCGCTGACGGAGGGCAGCTCGGGAAAGTCCTCGTCGCTGCTGCCCATGATGTCAAAGGAGGTGGGGCCGCACTGGATATGGACGGAACAGGAGGGGTCGGCAGCGATGGACACCATGTCGTCCGGCATACGGCGGAGGATCTCGCCGAACAGCCGGGCGGACAGGACGATGGCGCCCTCCTCCGCCACGTCGGCGGGTATATTGGTGATGATGCCCGTCTCCAGGTTGTAGCCGCTCAGGCGCAGGCCGTCCCGCTCCGCCTCGATGAGCACGCCTTCCAACGCCTGGATGGAGCTCTTGGGCGCTACCACCCGTCCGGCAGTGGTGACGGCGGATTGAAGGATGGACTTTTCACAGGAAAATTTCATAGAAGGTTCCTTTCTCCCTCCTCCGCAAGGAGAGGAAGGGTTTAAAATTCGTAGTAGTCCGTAGGGGGTGTGGGATGTGTGGAAAAGTCGGAAAGTGGTTGATATGACAGTTTTTTTGCGTCCGTAGGGGGTTCCACAAAATCTGCACAGGTTGCAGATGGGAAAAAAGCTGTTTTAGTACTTACACAGGCTTCCACACCACAGGCCGCAGAAATGTGGAAACTCTCAATACGCCGAGTTTACCGCGTTGGTGATATCCCGGATAATCTCGCTCATCTCCGGCTTGTCCTTCATCGTCTTTTCCACCCGGTTGATGGAGTTGAGCACCGTGGAGTGGTGCCGCCCGCCGAACTGCTGGCCGATCTCCGCCAGGGAGAGCTGGGTCATTTCCCGGATGATGTACATGGCCACGTTTCGGGCCGTGCTGATCTCTTTGTTCTGGCTCTGCCCGGTGACGGCGGAGGCGTCCAGCTCGTAGAACCGGGCCACCTCCTGGATGATGGTGTCCGCCGAGGGGAGGAAGTTCTCCTTTGCCTTCAAAATATCCCGGACCGCCCGGATGGTGGTCTCGATGTCCACCTGTTCGCCCATCAGCTCCTGGAAGGCCATGATCTTGTTGACCACGCCCTCGATCTGCCGCACGTTGGAGGTGATGTTTTCCGCCACATAGGACAGCACCGGCTCGGGCAGGGAGATGCCCCGCTCCAGCGCCTTATTCTTCAACAGCGCCACGCGGGTTTCGTAGTCCGGCGGCTGGATGTCCGCGGGCAGGCCCTGCTCAAATCGGGTGCGCAGGCGCTGCTCCAGGCGGAGCATCTCATGGGGCGGCCGGTCGGAGGTAAACACAATCTGTTTTTTCTGCTCGTACAGGGTATTAAATGTGTGGAACAGTTCCTCCTCGCTGGAGTCCTTGCCGGCGATGAACTGCACGTCGTCCATCAGGAACAAATCCACATTGCGGTATTTATCCCGGAAACCCTGCATATCAATGCCCCGGCGGAGGTTGCCGATGAGCTCGTTCACAAAGTCCTCGCTCTGGATGTAGAGAATGCGGTAGCCAGGGTGGTTTTGACCCACCCGGTTGGCGATGGCGTGGAGCAGATGGGTCTTGCCCAGGCCGGACTGCCCATAAATGAACAGGGGGTTATAGGCCCCGCCCGGCTCGTCCGCCACCTTCTGGGCGGCGGTAAAGGCGAATTTGTTGGTGGAACCCACTACAAACCGCTCAAAGGTGTATTTTTCCGCGTCCCCACCGCCGGGGTTTGGAGCGGAGCTTTGGGCAGCGTAGGCATCCCGCTCCTCCGGGAGCAGCAGGGCCACATCCACATCGAAGGAGAACAGCTCCTTCAATGCTGCCTCCACTCCCGACTGAAAGCGGTTGCGGATGATGTTCCGTTTGAAATCGGTGGGGACGCACAGCACCAGCCGGGTGTCCTCCAGGGCCACGGCCTCCACGTCCCCAAACCAGGTATCGATGGATACGGCGGTCATGCTGCCCTCCATCAGGCTCTTTACTTTTTCCCAGACGTCGGCGGCCGATCTCATGGGCGGAAGCCTCCTAATTTTGAAATATCATAACTAATCAATTATACCAAAAAAGGAAATGATGCACAAGGGTTTTCCACAATTCTTTTATATAATGGTATGAGAAAACCCCGCAGATTTTTGCTCAAAATGTGCACAGAAAAAAGAAAACACAAGATGTTGTGTTGAATAGGAGAAAAAAAGAATATTGCTGGATCCCGTTTACCTTTCGTGCCGCTGGGACTGGAGGCCAGTGATTTCATGATTCTGCCTTGAATCTCAAACTTGGCTGTGATAAAATCGGAAACCAACTGATTTAGAGGTGATAACGGATGAATCAAGAAACATATCGTTTGCTTGAAAATTTTATGCTTTGCTGCATGGAAGACGCGGCCCATGACAAAGAGCACATTTATCGTGTGCTGTACAACGCGTTAGAAATTGCGAAAACAGAAAGCAATGTGAATTATGACGTCTTGATCGCGGCTTGCCTGTTACATGATATCGGGAGAAAGGAACAATTTGAGAACCCCGCTTTATGCCACGCAATGGTGGGAAGTGAAAAAGCTTATCAATTTCTGTTGGCCCATGGATTTGAACTGTGCGATGCGGAACAAGTCAAACAATGTATCCAGACACATAGATATAGAATAAATAATCCGCCTCAGAGTTTGGAGGCAAAAATTTTATTCGACGCGGACAAGCTGGATGTGACAGGAGCAGTAGGAATGGCAAGAACACTACTTTATAAAGGTACTGTTTCTGAACCATTGTATTCTATGCTGCCAGATGGAACCGTTTCGAGTGGAGAAAATGATACAATACCGTCGTTTTTCCAAGAATATAAGCATAAATTAGAAAATTTGTATTCAAAATTTTATACAGAAAAAGCAACGGCAATTGCCAGAGAGCGGCAATACATCGCGGTTGAATTTTATAATCGTCTGTATCAAGAGGTAAATTCATCATATCAGGATGGAACAAACGAACTGAATCGTTTATTGGAAAGTTAAGGTAAACTGTCGTCTGTTGGGATATTTTAACAAAGAATTTAGAAAATCACCATTGAGCAACATAATAAAGTAAAAGGAACATTGCGAATTTTTTGTTGACAGCGCGAAAAAATAAAGGTATAATGCTTGATACGCGATTATGCGTCAATATTGCCAACCGCGCCTGAACAGGCGTTGTGGAGGGCGGCCGCCAACGGCCGCCACACTATACAGGAGGTGTTCCCGCATGAAGCGTACCTATCAGCCCAAGAAGCGTCAGCGTTCCAAAGTTCATGGCTTCCGTAAGCGCATGGCCACCAGCAACGGCCGCAAGGTTCTGGCCCGCCGCCGCGCGAAGGGCCGCGCCCGTCTGAGCCACTGATGGCGCACACATCGGGATAAAGAATAGACCGGGGCGCGGGAGATTTCCCTCGCCCCTTGGCTCTTTTCCCGAGAAGCGCGACAGCAACGGAGGTCCACATGAAGAGAACCGCGTCGATGAAGGAAAACCACCTCTTCCGCAGAGCTTATAACAGGGGAAAAACCGCCGCCGACGGCCGCTTGGCCCTCTACGTCCGGCGCAACGGCCAAAAGAACAACCGGCTGGGCCTCACCGTGTCCACCAAGGTGGGCTGCGCGGTGGTGCGCAACCGGATCCGCCGCCGCCTGCGGGAGATCTACCGCCTCAACGAGGATAAGCTTGTGTCCGGGGCGGATGTGGTGGTAGTGGCCCGCGTCCGGGCCGCGTCCAGCGATTACCACCAGCTGGAGCGCTCTTTCCTCAAGCTGGCGGACAAGCTGGAGCTGCTGAAAAAAGAGGGGATCAAATGAAACGGCTGCTGCTGGCCCTGATCCGCCGGTACCGCCGGGATGTATCCCCAAGCCGTCCCCCCTGCTGCCGATTCATCCCCACCTGCTCCACCTACGCGCTGGAGGCGGTGGAGGTTCACGGCGCCGTCAAGGGCGGGGCGCTGGCCCTGTGGCGGATCATGCGCTGCCACCCCTTCCACCGGCAGAAGACCTTCATCTACGACCCCGTACCCCCGAAAAAAATCCGAAAATTGTAGGAGGCCAAACATGGATATTTGGCAAATACTCATGACGCCGTTCAGCTTGCTGCTGAAGCTGTTCTGCCAGGTGTTCAACAGCTATGGCATCGCCCTGTTCCTGTTCACCGTGGTGGTCAAAATCATCCTCTTCCCCCTGAACCTGAAGGGCAAAAAGAGTATGATTAAGATGAACGTGGTCAACGAACAGATCAAAGAGATCCAGAAGCGCTGCGGCAACGACAAGGAGCGCTATAACCAGGAGGTCCAGAAGTTCTACACCGAGAACAACATCAACCCCATGGGCGGATGCGGCTGGTCTATGATCCCGTTGTTCATCCTGTGGCCGCTGTACGCCATCATCCGCCGACCCCTGAAGTACATGATGAGCCTCACCGAGCAGGCCACCGCCGCCGTGGCTAATGCCGTGGGCATGACCGGCTTCATCGCCGGCGGCTCCAACGAGCTGATCCTCGGCTCCATGCTGAACGCCGAGAACCTGGGGACCGCCAAGGCCGCTGTCACAGCCGCGGGCGCGTCCGCCGCTGGGATGTTCGTCATCAACTTTGACTTCTTCGGCATCGACCTGTCCAAGGTGCCTACGTGGAAATTCTGGGAGGGCGGCATAAGCTGGGGGTCTTTGGGCCTGTTCCTGCTGCCGGTGATCTCGGCGGCGCTGTCCGTGTTCACCATGCTGGTCACCCAGAAAACCAACCAGATGAATAAGGATCAGGCGCCCCCCAAGATGAACCTGTCCCTCATCCTGATGGGCCCCATCATGTCGCTGTGGATCGGCTTCGCCATGCCCGCCGGTATGTGTATCTACTGGATTGCCAACTCCGCGCTGGGTATGGTGCAGGAGGTCATCTGCGGCCGTCTGCTCCGCAAGGACTACGAGGAAGCCCAGAAGGAGATGGAGGAGCAGGCGAAAAAGGCCAAGGAGGCCGAGAAGGAGCGCCGCCGCATCGCCGCCGAGAAGAAGGCCGCCGCCATTGCTGCCGGCAAGGATCCCAAGAAGCAGAAGCAGAAGAAAAAGCAGGAGCCGGGCGTGGACAAGTCCGCCAGCCGGGAGGGCCTGCGGGCCTATGCCCGGGGCCGGGCCTACGACCCCAACCGCTATCCCGTCACCCCCTATCACGACCCCGACGGCCCTGCCAAGCCCGTGGAGGAGGAGCCCAAGGAGCTGACAGAGGAAGAGAAGGCCATCCTGGCTGAGTCCAAGCCCGAGTTGATCGCCGCGGCGGAAGAGGCCGCAGTCCAGCCCCCCGCTGACGACAGTGCTGACGACGGGGATTACGAGGAAGCCTACGCCGAGGACGGCGAAGAGCAGTAAACACCAGATTTCATAGTAAGGAGTGCAGTTTTGTGCTGAAATATATGGAATTTACCGCCAAGACGGAGGATGAGGCCATCGCCAAGGGGCTGGCCTATCTCGGTCTGGATCGGGACGACGTATCCGTTGAAATTTTGGACCGGGGCAAGACCGGCTTTTTGGGCATCGGCTCCGTTCCCGCCAAGGTGAAGCTGACCTATGAGGCCCCCGACGAGCCCGAGCCCATCCCCGCGCCCGCCGGGGGGGTCGGGGCCCCGCCCGGGGGGGGGTGGCCGGGGCCGGGGCCCCGCGC
>CAMWRX010000041.1 GCA_947176765.1 uncultured bacterium | reverse complement strand
CCCACCTTCATAAACCCCTTTTTTTGCGGGGCTCGTTTTTTTGTTTTATACTTCCGTGGTCATGGTGTTGTTTCTTTTTTTTTTAAATTTGGGGGGGGGGGGGGTTTCCCCCCCCCCCCACGGCACTTTTTAGAAAGGAAGGATCATCATGGGTTTTTTTGACAAGCTGAAAAAGGGTCTGCTGGGCGAGGAGCCCACCCCCGCGCCCAAGGCCGGCGCTGAGCTGCTGGTAGGCGCGGTAGCCAAAGGCAACGCCATCCCCATGGCGGACATCCCCGACCCTGCCTTTAGCCAGGGCTTCGTGGGCTTCTGCTGCGGCATTGAGCCGGAGGACGGCAAAGTCTACTCCCCTGTGGACGGCACCGTCAGCCAGGTGCCCGACAGCCTCCACGCCGTGGGCCTTGAGTGCGAGGGCATGGAGCTGCTGGTTCACTGCGGCGTGGATACCGTGGACATGAAGGGCCAGGGCTTCACCATGCTGGTCAAGGAAGGCCAGCAGGTAAAGAAGGGCGACCCCCTGCTCACCATGGATCTGGAGGTCGTCAAGGCGGCGGGCCACCCCACCACCATCATCACCGCCGTCACCAACTCCGACGACTTCGCCGGGGTGGAACCGGTCAAGACCGGCCCCGTCCAGGTGGGGGATGACGTACTGAAGGTGAACAAATAAACCGCAAACAGCACAAAAAGGAGCGGCCCCGATGGGCCGCTCCTTTTTGTCATTTCGCGTCAAAGACGATCAGCCGGTTACAGGCCCGGCAGTACCATGCCTCGGCTTTCCCATAGCCTCTGGTCAGGCGGAAACCGCCCCGCCGTTCCAATCCGCGCTTGGTGGTAAACCAGCCTGCACTCTCCCCCTTGGGACACCAGTATATGGGGTCCCGAAGAGAGATGACAGCCCCCGGCTTCAGCTCACCGCGGCAGTACGGGCACTCCATCGCCTTTTACTTGCCCCCTTTGGGCTGGTTGGGCTCCACGGTGTCAAACACGCTCTTGGCGCTGGCGCACAGGCCGGCCAGCCCCTGCAGCTCGCTGGGGATGATGATCTTGGTGGCCCGGCCGTCGGCGGCCTTGGTGAAGGCCTCCAGGGCCTTGATCTTCAGCACGCCCTCGCCGGGAGCAGCCTCGTTGATGAGCTTGATGGCGTCGGCTGTGGCCTGCTGCACCTTCAAAATGGCTTCGGACTCGGCCTCGGCGGCCAGGATCTTGGCGGTCTTTTCGGCCTCGGCCTCCATGATCTTGGCCTGCTTGGCGGCGTCGGCGCGGAGAATGGCGGACTGCTTCTCGCCCTCGGCAACCAGGATCTGGGACTGCTTCTGGCCCTCGGCCTGGAGGATGGCTTCGCGGCGCTCACGCTCGGCGCGCATTTGCTTCTCCATGGACTCCTGGATGTCACGGGGCGGCATGATGTTCTTCAGCTCCACGCGGTTGACCTTGATGCCCCAGGGGTCGGTGGCCTCGTCCAAAATGGCCCGCATCTGGGTGTTAATGTGGTCGCGGCTAGTCAGGGATTGATCCAGCTCCAGGTCGCCGATGATGTTACGCAGGGTGGTGGCGGTCAGGTTCTCAATGGCGGCCATAGGGTGTTCCACGCCATAGGTGTACAGCTTGGGGTCGGTGATCTGGAAGTACAGCACGGTGTCGATCTGCATGGTGACGTTGTCCTTGGTGATGACGGGCTGGGGATCGAAGTCAACCACCTGCTCCTTGAGGGACACGGTCTTGGCCACGCGCTCGATGAAGGGCACCTTCAGATGCAGGCCCACGCTCCACACGGAGTGGAAAGCGCCCAGGCGCTCGATGACCACGGCCTTGGACTGCTGAACCACCTTCACGTTGGATGCCAGGATGCCCAACAGGACGATGATGACGAGCAGGACAATGACGGGGCCCACAATATCCCCAATGTAGATAGCTCCGGCCAGTGCGAGTGTTTTCATTTGATTACCTCCTAAATATATGAAATAATGCCTTTGGTTACCAACTCTTGGGCTCGCCCGCGGCGATGGAGACGGCAATGGGCTCCACGAACACCTTGACCCCCTCGATGCGCAGCACCCGCACCCGGGTACCGACGGCGATGATGCTGTCATTCTCGCTCCGGGCAGACCAGGTCATGCCCCGGATGATGACGGCCCCCTTGCCATGGATGTTGTCAATATCCTCCGTCACCTGGGCCTCCGCCCCAATGACACGGTCGGCGTTGGTGGGCTCCACCCGGTCGTTTAGGTGCCGCTTGGCCAGGGGTCGGACGGCGGCCAGGCACAGCAGGCTCACCGCCAAAAACAGGGTGATCTGGATCCACAGCGGCCCGCCCAGCAGCGCGGCAATGAGGGCGCACAGCGCCCCGGCCGCGAACCAGATGGAGGTCAGCCCCACGGTGACGGCCTCGCTGGCGGCGAATACAATCAGCAGCACCAGCCAGAGGATCTTCTGAATGGATTCCGCGTCTAGATTGAACGGCATACTCCACAGCTCCTTTCTCAGTGCTCTTCCAGTGTACCACAAATAGGGGCCAGGGGGAAGAAGTTTTTCGCATATATTTTCATATTATTGTTGCCAGCGCTTCCATTTTACATTATACTAAGCTTTGTAAAATATTTCCCCTGCCCTTGACAGAATACTACACCTTTCACCGGGTATAAAGTCAAGGGGTTGCGCAAAATTTTTTGAACGGAGCTTTTTATGGGAGAAACCTTACAGTTTGTCATACCCGCCCTGATGGGGGTTGAATCCACGGTGGCCTATGAGCTGAAAAAGCTGGGGCTGTCCCAGGTGAAGGCGGAAAACGGCCGCGTGCTGTGCCAGGGCGCCCCCGCGGACATCCCCCGCGTCAACCTGAACCTGCGCACCGGAGCCCGTCTGCTGCTGTGCCTGGGGTCTTTTCGGGCCCGCTCCTTCGAGGAACTGTTTGAAGGCTGCGCCACCCTGCCCTGGGAGGACTACATCCCCCGGGAGGGCCGCTTCCCGGTGAAGGGCTACACCATCAGTTCCCAGCTCCACTCGGTGCCTGCCTGCCAGTCCATCCTGAAAAAGGCGCTGTGCAAAAGGTTGGGGTCGGTATATGGTTTGTCGGAGCTGCCGGAAACCGGGGCTTTGTACCAGGTGCAGTTCTCCATTTTGAAGGATCAAGTCACTTTAATGTTGGACACCTCCGGCGACAGCTTGTACAAGCGGGGCTACCGGGCCCAGAACATGGGCGCGCCCCTGCGGGAGACCCTGGCGGCGGCGCTGGTGTCACTGTCCAGATACAAGGGCCGGGACCCCTTCTGCGACCCCTTCTGCGGCTCGGGCACCATCCCCATCGAGGCGGCCCTCATCGCCAAAAACCGGGCCCCGGGCTTAAACCGCTCCTTTGCCGCCCAGAAGTGGCGGTGGCTGCCCTCCAGGCTGTGGATGGACGCAGCCGACGAGGCCATGGATCACGAGTTCCACAGCTCCTATGACATCTGGGGCGGGGACATTGACCCCGCCGCCGTGGAGCTGTCCCAGCACAACGCCGAACTGGCCGGGGTGGAGGACACGGTGCGCTTTGACGTGGCGGACGCGGCCAAATTCCACCGGGACGAGCCAAAGGGGCGGGTGGTGACCAACCCGCCCTACGGGGAGCGCCTGCTGGAAAAGAAAGAGGCGGAGGAGCTGTACCGGGCCTTCGGCAAGGCGGCGCTAAAGCTGCCAAAGGGCTGGCAGGTGAACGTGCTGTCCTCCCACACCGAGTTTGAGCGAACCTTCGGCAGGAGCGCGGACAAAAAGCGGAAGCTCTACAACGGCATGATTAAGTGCGATCTGTTTATGTATGGTATATAACATAACCCCCGACGGGATACAGAGAGAACAAGGAGGGATGGGCCATGCGGCACATCTTCATCATCAACCCCAAGGCGGGAAAAAAGAAGGGCGCCAAGCTGCTGGAGGAAAATATCCGGAAGCTGGATGTGCCCTATGAGATCGTCTACACCAAGCAGGCCGGCGACGCCCACCGCATCGCCCAGGAGGCGGCGGAGGGCGGCGATGAGGTGCGCATCTATGCCTGCGGCGGGGACGGCACCTTGAACGAGGTGGTGAACGGTGCGGCGGGATACGGCAACGCCGCCGTCACCAACGTGCCCCTCGGCACCGGCAACGATTTTTTGAAGCTTTTCGGCAAGGAAAACAAGGCTCGGTTTACCGATCTGAAGGCCCTGTCGGAGGGGCCCCAGGCCGCCATGGATCTCATCGACTGCAACGGCCATCTGGGCCTCAACACCGTGTGCGCCGGCCTGGACGCCCGCATCGCCGCGGATAAGGACAAGTACAACGGTCTCCCCCTGGTCAGCGGCATTGGGGCCTACGCCATCTCCGCCGTGGCCAACGCCCTGTTCAAGAGCATCTCCCAGCCCATGACGGTGGACATGGGGGACTTCCACTACGAGGGGGAGGGCACCATCATCTGCGTGTGCAGCGGGCGGTACTATGGCGGCGGCTTCATGCCCGTAGGGGACAATATGCCCGACGACGGCCTGCTGGAGACCCTGGTGGTGCGCAAGGTGAGCCGCCTCACCTTCTTCCGCCTGATCGGGGAATACGGCAAGGGCCGGTACGCCAAGTATCCCGACCTGATCCAGTACGACCAGGGGGACGGGGTCACCGTCCGCAGCCCCCAGGAGCTGGTGGCGGCGGTGGACGGCGAGATACTGCGCTCCCACGAGCTAAACATCCGGTTATCGGACAAGAAGATAAATTTCTTCTATCCGGCGGGGCTGAACTACGAGCCGAAGGTGTAAAAAGCAAAGCCTCCCTGACGCTGCCAGGGAGCCGAATTGAACAGGAGCGGCAAGGTCAAAAACCTTGCCGCTCCTGCTTATTAGAGCCTATCCCGAAATAAGCGGGGACATGGTACAATATGGGGTGGGTGATAGAATGCCCTCAGCTTATTGACTTTTACCAGGTCAATTCCAAATACAGATCCTTATATTGTTTTGCGGAGTTCTCCCAGGACAGGTCTTTATCCATATCCCGCTGTACCATCTCATCCCAGCACCAGCGGTTTTCAAAATAGAATGTCTTGGCCCTGTTGATGGCATCCAGCAGCAGTCCGGCGTCGTAACGGTCAAACGTGAACCCGTTGCCCCAATTGAAGTGCATATTGTAGGGCTCCACCGTATCCCTCAGACCGCCGGTCTCCCGGACGATGGGAATCGTGCCGTAGTGCATAGCGATCAACTGCGTCAGCCCGCAGGGCTCAAACTGGGACGGCACCAGCAGGGCGTCCGCGCCCGCATAGATCCTATGGGCCCGTGTCTCGTCGTACATGATGTTGGAGCATACATTCCCCTTGTAGGCGCCTTCATAATACCGGAAAGAGTTCTCATATACCCAATCCCCGGTGCCCAGCACCACGATCTGCGTATGCTCATCCATGATCTGCGGAATGATGGCATTGAGCAGGTCCAATCCCTTCTGGTTTGTCAGCCGGGAAATCAGCCCGATCACAAATTTGTGGTCATCCTGAACCAGCCCCAATTCCTCTTGGAGCCTGCGCTTGTTTTCCTTTTTCTTGTCCAGCACATTGGTGATGTCGTAATTGACGTGCAGCCTGGTATCTGTAGAGGGATTCCAAATGTCATAGTCGATGCCGTTCACAATGCCGCGCAGTTTGCCGGAGTGATACCGCAGGTGGGCGTCCAGGCCCTCGCCATAGTACGGGCTTTGGATCTCGCCCGCATAGGTCTGGCTCACCGTCGTGATGACATTGGAGTACGTCAGCCCGCCCTTCAACATATTCGCGTCGGTCCAGTTGGTTGTTAAGGCGTCCTTGTTAAAGACATAATCCGGCAGCCCGGACCAGTAATGGATCGTCGGAATGTTGTAAATCCCCTGGAATCGGAGGTTGTGGATTGTCAGGATGGTCTTTGCGGTGGTCAACTTCGTGTTGACGAACAGGGTCCTCAGATAGACCGGGACCAGGGCGGCCTGCCAGTCGTGGCAATGGATGATGTTGGGGATCCAATCCATATAGTTCAGCGCCGCCAGCGCCGCTTTGGCGAAATAGCAGTATTTCGGAATGTCATCAATGAGATTGGTATATGGATTGCCGTTGCTGAAGAATTCCTCATTGTCAATGAAATCATATACCACGCCATCCCAGACATACTCCATGATACCCACATAGAAGGACCGGCCGTCTGCGCAGAGATCCATCTCAAAGGAGCCGCGGTAGATCATTTTCTCCTGATACTCCCACGGGATGCATTTGTACCTGGGAAGGATGACCTTCACATCACAGTTCTGCTTCACCAGCGCCTTGGGGAGCGCGTACATCACATCGCCCAGGCCGCCGGTCTTGACAAACGGATAACATTCCGAACCGATAAACGCAACGCTTCTTCTGGGGGACATATAGGCTTCCTGCGGCGCGGCTTCTTCCGCAGGCATAGCCGCTTCCACAGGCTCTGCCGTCGAAGGTTCTTCCGTGGCCGCTTCCACGGGCTCTGCCGTCAAAGGTTCTTCCGCGGCTGCTTCCACAGGCTCCGCAGCCTTAGGTTCTTCCTCTGCCGCTTCCACAGACTCTGTGGCCTTAGGTTCTTCCACGGCCGCTTCCACAGGCTCTGCCACCGAAGGTTCTTCCACGGCCGCTTCCACAGGCTCTGCCACCGAAGGTTCTTCTGCGGCCGCTTCCACAGGCTCTGTAACCTTAGGTTCTTCCGCTACCGCTTCCATGTTCGCCGTCTCCGGCGCTTCTTTCTGGACTGCCTTTTTGCGCTTTGCCTTTGGCGGAGCCTCAGCGATCACTTCCGCAGCTTTGGGGCCTTGTGCTTTGATCTCCTCGATCGGCTCCTCCACGCTGCTCTTTTTTGCAGCCTGAGCCTTGCGCTTTGCCGCGGCTGCTGTCGCTGGGGTTTTACTCTTTCTGCCGGTTTTCGCGGTATCCTTTTTTACCATTTTGTATCACCTCGTATAATGAATCATCAAACTTTGTTTGCCTATGCTTTGATCAGAGTGCATCCAGCCTCTATCCAATATTATACATTAAATCATCATGTATCATCCCCATTGAAAATTCTCTTTCCCAAATCCATCTTCACATAGAAGGCGTGGCCCAGAGCGATGACAGCGGACAGCTCGTCCGGCTTCAGGGGTTTATTCAGGTACTGCTGGACGCTGTGCCGCACCTGGATCGCTTCCAGTTCTGCCATGTACATTTCCTCCAACCGTAAGTAAAACTATTATAACACATTTTCATGATCAAAGGAAATCGAAATAGATATTTTTTCGAGCCCCTTGTATGGGGCGCTGGGCCTGTGGCATGATGAAAAATTATTTTGCCGATCAGGAGGCACAAGAGCTGCCGGTGGCCTGCTACGCCATTTACAACCGGCCAAAACCGTGGTATCATATAAAATTGTTGGAGCTTATCCACATAAATGACATGAAAATGAGGAGTGTTCCTTTATGAGCCGTATGGTCGGTACCGTATCCCGGGGCATCCGCACCCCCATCATCCGCAGCGGGGACGATTTGGTGGAGATTGTAACCGCTTCCCTGCTGGAGGCCGCCGCCGAGGATGGCTTTGCCCTCCGTGACCGGGACATTGTGGCTATGACTGAGGCCATCGTGGCCCGGGCCCAGGGCAACTACGCCACCGTGGACGACATCGCCGACGATGTCCGGGCCAAGCTGGGTGGTGAGACGGTAGGCGTGATCTTCCCCATCCTCAGCCGCAACCGTTTTGCGATCTGCCTGCGGGGCATTGCCAAGGGGGCCAAAAAGATTGTTCTTATGCTCAGCTACCCCTCCGACGAGGTAGGCAACCACCTCATCAGCCTGGACAGCCTGGACGAAAAGGGGGGCGATCCCTACAAGGATGTGCTCACCTTGGAGCAGTACCGGGAGCTGTTCGGCTATGAGAAGCACCCCTTCACCGGCGTGGACTATGTGGCCTACTACCAGGAGCTCATCGAGGGCTGCGGGGCCGAGGCGGAAATTATCTTCGCCAACGATCCCCGTGCCATCCTGCCCTACACCAAGAACGTGCTGTGCTGCGGCATCCACACCCGCCAGCGCACCAAGCGGCGGCTGTTGGCCGCCGGCGCGGAAAAGGTGTTCGGCCTGGACGAGATTCTGAACGCCCCCGTCAATGGCAGCGGGTATAACGAAAGCTACGGCCTGCTGGGTTCCAACAAGTCCACCGAGGAACAGGTGAAGTTGTTCCCCCGTGACTGCCAGGGATTGGTGGAAGCCATCCAGAAGAAGCTGCTGGAGAAAACCGGCAAGCATATAGAGGTCATGGTCTACGGCGACGGCGCCTTCAAAGACCCCGTAGGCAAGATCTGGGAGTTGGCCGACCCGGTGGTCTCCCCCGCCTACACCGCCGGCCTGGAGGGCACTCCCAACGAGCTGAAGCTGAAATACCTGGCCGACAACGACTTCGCCCACCTGTCCGGCGAGGCGCTGAAGGAGGCCATTAAGGATCGCATCCACAAGAAGGACGGGGATCTCGTGGGACAGATGGTGTCGGAGGGCACCACCCCCCGCCGCCTCACCGACCTGATCGGTTCCCTGTGCGATTTGACCTCCGGCTCCGGCGACAAGGGCACCCCAGTGGTCTTTATCCAGGGGTATTTCGACAACTACACCACAGAGTAAAAAATGCTGTCGGATGAAACCCGGCGGGCCGATCGTCAATAAGCGGTACGGAGATTTTTTGTGGTGCTGCAAAATATAAAGAATCCCTAGAGTCGTTGCGGCTCTAGGGATTCTTTGCTCAATGTGATAAAACCGCTTTTTTGAAAGCGTTGCAGTACAACGGGTTCAAGACACTTAGCCCCCAATCGCAGGTAAACAATTCAGAAAGAGAGGCTCATTATCCGCCGAACTGCTCCACTTATGATAAAACGTGCAGGGGTTTCCTTTCCGTGAACCGGCGGATCAGTTTATTTTCCAGTTGCCTGGTCAAAGACCCGTTCGATCTCCGCGTCAGGCTTCTGGGTAGCCAGGCTCACTGCTACAATGGCGATGGAGGCCGCGATGAAGGCGGGGAGCAATTCATAGATGGCCAGGGCACCGCCCATGGGAGCGATGAGATACTTCCAGATGAACACCATGGCGCCGCCCACGATCATACCGGCCAGGGCGCCCTGGCGGTTGGAGCGCTTCCAGAACAAGGCGAAGAGCATCACCGGTCCGAAGGCCGCGCCGAAGCCGGCCCAGGCAAAGGACACCACCCGGAACACGGAGCTGTTGGGGTCCCAAGCCAGGATCACGCCCACCGCAGCAATGGCGGCCACGGTGCCGCGGGCAGCCAGCATAGAGGCTTTTTCGCTCAGGCTGACGCCGAAAAACTTCTCCACCATGTCCTGCGACACGCTGGAGGCAGCGGTCAGAAGCTGAGAATCGGCGGTAGACATGGTAGCGGCCAGGATGCCCGCCAGAATGATGCCGCCCACGATGGCGAACAGCGCGCCCTTCTGGCTCATCAGATCGGAGAGCTGGATAACGACAGTCTCAGAATCGGCGCTGGAGGTGAGCAGGGGAATCTTCCCGGCCACGGAGACGCTGTAGCCCACGATGCCGATGACGATCGCTACGAGCATGGAGACCACAACCCACACGGAGGCGATCCGGCGGGAAGTTTTGAGCTTTTCCCCGTCCTCGATCGCCATAAAGCGGAGCAGGATATGGGGCATACCGAAGTACCCCAGACCCCAGGCCAGGGTGGAAATAGTACTCAGGAAGCCGAAGGAACCGGCCTGCCCGGTGGAGGCATCGTAGCCCTGGGTCAGATTCAGGTAGCCGGGAAGGGCCCTGGCGTTCTCCATCACTGTGCTCCAGCCGCCGGCCTCCCGGATGCCAAAGACGATGATCGCGATCAGGGCGATGGACATGACCACACTCTGCACCAGGTCAGTGGTGGATACTGCCAGGAAGCCGCCCAGCACGGTGTAGCCGATGATGACCAGCGCACCCACGATCATGGCCGCGTGGTAATCCACGCCCAACAGGCTGTTGAACAGGGTGCCTACGGCCTTGAAGCCGGAGGCAGTGTAGGGGATGAAGAAGATCAGGATGATCACGGCGGCGATGCAGGAGAGGACGTGCTTTCCATCGCCGTAGCGCCGGGAGAAGAAGTCGGGGATGGTGATGGCCCCCAGGCAGGCCGAATAGCGGCGCAGCCGCTTGGCAACGATCAGCCAGTTGAGGTAGGTGCCCGCAGCCAGACCGATGACGGTCCAGCCCACCTCGGCCACACCGCAGAGGTAGGCCAGGCCGGGCAGGCCCATCAGCAGATAGCTGCTCATGTCGGAGGCCTCGGCACTCATAGCCGTGACGATGGGACCCAGGCGGCGTCCGCCTAAGTAGAATTCGCTGGAGGACGAGCCGCTGGTGCGGTTAAAGAAAAGGCCGATACCGATCATCGCCACAAGATAGACGGCGATAGCCGCAACGATACAGATCTGTGCAGAAGTCATGGATTTGTTTCTCCTTTAGCAGTTGAGTACGGGTATCATACCATACGAAAAGAAAGAATAAAATGCAGAATGCAGTATAGAATAGATTCCATACTGCATTCTGCTTATTCGTAATCTTTCCCTGTTATATCAGGGATTTTTGAGCAGACGGAATACTGCACCTTTTCTTATCTAAAGACAAAAACTTTTTCATGCATCCCTCTGTGGACGTTTTCCGCCTGTCTGTCCGCCGGTCACCGCGCCCGGTAGCCCTCCAGAAACACGGGTGTCACCTTGTCTGTGTAGTCGGTCAGCGAGTATTCGCCGCCGCAGAGACACCAGTCGTACATCAGAGCCCGCTCCCAGAGGGCATATGCCTTCACGATGTCGTTGGCTGTGCAGTCCCCCCGAAGCTGACCTGCCCGTTGGCCCTCGCCGACGATCTGGCGCAGGAGCTTGAAATAGGTCCGATTGCGATCCAGCAGGTGCTTTTCCCCGCGGGCCAACAGCTGGGTGGACAGCAGCCGGGCCAGCAGGTCCAGAGAGACGCTGGCGTCGATCATGGCAAAGAGCTCGTGGTTGAGATAGATCAGCTTTTGCAGCGCGTCCATGGAGGAGTCCATGGTCTCCCGCAGCTCCTCGTATTTCTCGTCAAACACGTTGGCCAGCGTGCCCAATAGGGCATCCTTGCCGTCGAAATAGTGATAAAAGGAACCTTTGGAGGTCTCGGACTCAAAGACGATGTCCTCAATGGTGGTATCCTCGTAGCCTTGCTCGTAAAACAGCTTCCAGGCGGCGGAGATAATGCGGCCCTTTGTATTTCTGGTATTTTTTCTCGGCATCCGAACGTCCCCCCTCGTTGATCTGTATCTATCATACCGGTTTTTCTGCCACAAATCAAGTGAACGCCCCTACCTGATCTGAACAAGCCTATCTTGATGATTCGATGCAAGCGGATCCTCCAGAAAGCACGATAGAAATCATAGCTAATATGTGCGACGATGTAAGCTTGCAGTTTCCCCGTCAATATCCGGCCCAGGCCGCCCCCGGTGTCAATTTTGCCGCAAAAAGGCGCGGTCCGGGCCGCCGAACCGCGCAAATCCCCTTGCAATCTTTTGTAGATTGCTGTAAAATATCAGCCGAGATAACAACGGCAGGACGTGGGAGGCAGCACTCCTAAGGGCAAGTACCGTTGAGATCATTATCCGCGACAGCGGCAAAACAGGAGGACGATTTATGAAGCACATGAGGAGATTTACAGCACTGGTTCTCGCGCTGGTCATGGTCTTCAGCCTGACGGTCAGCGCCAGCGCCGCCCCCGCGCCGGAGACGATCCGGGTAAATATCAACTATAGTATGTCTGTCGCGTACAATGGCAAAATCCAGAACATGAAGGACACCAACGGGAACAGGGTCTACCCCATTCTCAACGGGGGCACCACCTATCTGCCCGTCCGCGCCGTCAGCAATATGCTGGGCCTGGACGTGAAATGGGATCAGGCCACCCAGGCCGTCATCCTGAGCGACCCCGCCGACGGCCAGAAAAGTACCGGCCAGAGCTTTGGAAGCTTCCTCATGCCGGAGGCCACGCCAGACCTGGAAGCGGTCACGGTGTCCCTCAATCCCGGCATCACCGTCACCTACAACGGCGAAGTCCAGACGCTGAAGGATACCAACGGCAACACGGTCTACCCGATGCTCTATGGCGGCACCACCTATCTGCCCGTCCGCGCTGTCGGCAATATGCTGGGGCTTGCGGTGGATTGGAACCAGTCCATGCAGACCGTCCTGCTGGGCGAGCCAGATTACGACGCCAAGTACGGAGAGTATGACGAGGGATTCTTTGCTCGATTTACAGACGGCCAGATGTTCACCCTTGGCGGATACCTTATGTATATGAGCGAAAAGGGGGCCAGCCAAGATGAAATCGACGCGGCTCTCGCCGACGTCCAGATTTCGAAGGAGGCAGAGGCGAAGTTTACCAGCGGAGAGTGGCACGATTATTGGCCTGAGGACTACATCGAACTCGACACTTCAACGGCAACGGCCAATGAGGGCTATATCAGGTTCAAATGGACCAAGCTGGTCAGCGATGGGGTAAACGTCAATGTGACATTTGGAGATAAAAACTACAACTTCTGCAAGGGTTTCAATGAGCAGATGCTCGACACCTGGCAGACGATCCCGCTGATCTATGGAAGCGGAAGGTATGACTTCACCATTGGCCCGATTTATGATATTACAAAAAACGCCCTGGAAAAATACGAAAAGTACGAATGCCGCGGAAATACATTGATTGGATACGTCACGGCCGACATGGCCGACCCGGACGCGGTGTTCCTGATCTCCAACCTCTATGTGGATTACGAGAACTCGCCCAACGCGGTGGCCAAGGCGAAGGAGTTGACCAAGGACTGCAAGACCGACGCCGAGAAGATCACGGCCATTTACAACTTTGTATCGAATACGCTCACGTATGACCATGCTCTGTATGATGCTGACAAGGCTGCCCGCAAGACCCACCATGACGCCAACGCGCGTCAGGCCGCCCGCGACCTGAACCCGGATCATATTCTGGCCAGCGGGAAGGGTGTCTGTGAGCACTACGCCATCCTCATGGCGGCTATGCTTCGTTCGGTGGGCGTCCCGTGTAAAATGGTCTCGGGAGAATCCCACTTTAACGGCGAATGGGAAGGCCACGCCTGGGTTGCCGTCAATCCGAAAACCGGGACGCTGAATATCTCCGGCGCCGGCAAGGACTATGCCAGCTATGATGAAACCGGCAAGCCCACTGACCCCACCGGCTGGATCCGGCTCGACCCCACCAACGCGCACGTCCCCAACACAGCGTCCAATGACAGCCTTTATCACACCGATTACTATTATTAAGCGATAAACGCACTAACCCGCCGGGGCCACAGGCCCTGGCGGGTTCCTTTTGCTGTCATGCGATTTAACATATTACGAATTGTTTGACGGATTTATATAATGTGCCTGAACGGCTGTAGGCAGCTCGTCATATTGTACTTCGGACCAATTCACGACGCCCCGCACCGGTATGACTTCCAGCCGGATGAATGCCCCTTCTCTCAATTCTCTGGACATTCCGAATTCAATTTCTGTTCCATTCCCGTCCTCGTCATAAGAGCGCAGCGTATAGGAGTAGGCCAGACCACCTGTAAAATCAATCACGCCGCCGTTGGAATGGTTCTCTGTAATTTTGCTGTTGTCGATCTGGGTATAGTATACCTGAATATTGCCATTGCCGAAAAACTGCGAGATCAGTGCCCAAGCCGCGATAGCCACAGCCAGCACTGCAAAAGCAGCAGCAAGGCAGGTTCTTACAGATTTTTTCATGAATCATAGCTCCTTTCCGATTTGAACAGGTGACATCTCTGCGTCCCTGTATCGCTTATCTTACATACGAAAAATCAAATCGGCATAAGGAAAAGCTAAAGTTTTGTTTAATTGCACGGGCTGGGGGTTTTGTTGAACCCCCAGTCCCTCCCTATTAGCAGAAAGCAGGCTGGATTTGATCAATGAGGGTGTCTGCGTGGGCACCCTCTGGAGGTGGGACATTTGCCCCAATCTACGATCAACGGCTGTTTCTTCTACAAAACCAATCGTGCCCAGGAGCTGATGCACCAGATAGCGAAAAAATAAATTCTTCATCAGCAGAAAAATTGGGAGATACGGTTGCACTCCCGGAAATCCTGTGCTATACTGCGTTGAACATTTGCCCAGCGTTACCGTGCATGATTTGCCCGACAAACTATAACTTTGCCCCGAAAGCGGCACCGCTGCCACTTTCGGGGCAAGTGTCCGAAAAGGAGAGAGAAACCATGAAAGACCTGATGCCCCAGCTGTTCCACTCCCTCAAGCATTACTCCCGGCAGGATTTCATCAAAGACCTGACCGCCGGAGTCATTGTGGCCATCATCGCCCTGCCCCTGTCTATCGCCCTGGCCCTGGCCTCCGGCGTGGCCCCGGAACAGGGACTGTATACCGCCATTGTGGCGGGCTTCCTCATCTCCGCCCTGGGTGGGAGCAAGGTGCAGATCGCCGGTCCCACCGCCGCCTTTGCCACTATTGTGGCGGGCATCGTGGCCCGCAGCGGCATGGAGGGCCTGGCGGCGGCCACCATCCTGGCGGGCATCATGCTGATGCTGATGGGTGTGCTGAAGATGGGCAGTCTGATCAAGTTCATCCCCTATACGATCACCACCGGCTTTACCGCGGGCATTGCCGTCACCATTGTTATCGGACAGCTCAAGGATTTCTTCGGCCTGAGCTTTACCCATTCCCCGGTGGAGACGATGGAAAAGCTGGAGGAAGTCGTCCACACCTTTTCCACTGTGAACTGGACCGCCGTGGGGGTGGGCTGTGGGGCGCTGGCCATCCTGATCCTCTGGCCCATGGTGAAATCGCTCCAGAAGATCCCGGCCTCCCTGATTGCCGTGCTGGTGACAGCGGCGGCGGTGAAGCTGCTGGCGCTGCCGGTGAACACCATTGGCGACCTGTATACCATTTCCAGTGCCCCGCCCCAATTCCACCTGCCGGCCATGTCCTATGAGACGGTGGCGGCGGTGCTGCCCGACGCCTTCACCATTGCCGTACTGGCGGCCATTGAGTCCCTGCTGTCCGCCGTGGTGGCCGACGAGATGATCGGCGCGCGGCACAATTCCAACATGGAACTGGTGGCCCAGGGCGTGGGCAACGCCGCCTCCGCCCTGTTCGGCGGCATCCCCGCCACCGGGGCCATCGCCCGCACGGCGGCCAACATCAAGAACGGGGGACGCTCCCCTGTGGCCGGTATGATCCACGCGGTGGTGCTGCTGGCGGTGCTGGTGCTGCTCATGCCTTACGCCGCTCTGATTCCCATGCCCTGCATTGCCGCCATCCTGTTCCAGGTGGCCTACAACATGAGCGGCTGGCGCACGGTGGTGAAGGTGGTGAAACACTCCCCCAAGAGTGACGTGGCCGTGCTAGCGGTGACCTTCATCCTGACGGTGGCCTTTGACCTGGTAGTGGCCATTGTGGTGGGCCTGTCCCTGGCCTGCCTGCTGTTCATGAAGCGCATGGCGGACGTGGCCGAGGTCAAGGAATGGACGTATATCGAGGATACCGGGGACGATCAGGGGCAGATGAAGCCCGTGCCGCCCTATGTGATGGTCTATGAGATCAGCGGTCCTATGTTCTTCGGCGCGGCGGACAAGATCCCCCACATGGGGCCCGGCACCCAGCGGCGCGCACTCATCCTGCGGATGCACTCCGTGCCCGCCATGGACATCACGGCCCTCAACGGCCTCCAACGGCTTTGTCAGGAATGCTGGAGGAACGGGATCACGGTGATTTTCGACCACGTCAACGAGCAGCCCATGTCGGTGTTCCAGAAATCCGGCCTGTTTGAGCAGGTGGGGGCGGAGAATTTCACGCCCAACATTGACGAGGCCCTGGCCAGGGCAGTGGAGCTGGAGAGCAGCCGGATTTCATGACGGCAGATCGATTGGAGGAGATGTACATGACAGAACTGGAAGCGATCCGGGCGCGCCACAGCGTCCGACAATATCTGAACAAGCCCCTGAAGCCGGACGAGCTGGCGGCGCTTCGGGCAGAGGTGAACGCCTGCAACAAGGAGAGCGGGCTCCACATCCAGCTGGTCACCAACGAACCCAAAGCCTTTGAGGGCACCATGGCCCGCTATGGCAAATTCAGCGGTGTGCAGAACTACTTCGCCCTGGTGGGCAAAGCAGGGCCTGATTTGCAGGAAAAATGCGGCTATTGGGGCGAACGGCTGGTGCTGAAGGCCCAAATGATGGGGCTGAACACCTGCTGGGTGGCGCTGACCTTCACCAAGGTGAAGTCCGCCTATACCCTCAACGACGGGGAGAAGCTGGCCGCTGTCATTGCCTTGGGCCATGGCGCCAACCAGGGCTTCCCCCGCAAGTCCAAGACTATGGAGGAAGTGGCAAAGGCGGATGGCCCCATACCCGATTGGTTCAAGGCCGGGATGGAAGCCGTCCTGCTGGCCCCCACGGCGGTGAATCAGCAGAAGTTCCTGTTCACACTGGAAAATGGTAAAGTGTCCGCCCAGCCGGGTCATGCGTTCTATGTGAAAATGGATTTGGGTATTGCCAAATACCATTTTGAGATTGGCGCAGGAAAAGAAAATTTCCAATGGCAAAATTAGCGTAATAAACTGTTCGCTGTGGAGGAATTCAAATGATTGTGCGGGCGTATAAAAAAACTGATCTGGACGCGATGATTCAAATTTGGAATGAAGTTGTGGACGAGGGCATTGCTTTTCCACAAGAGGAACTTTTGAACGATAAAACAGGAGCCGAGTTTTTTGCATCGCAGACGTATACTGCCGTTGCAGAAGACGAAAACAGTCATGCAGTACATGGGCTTTATATACTTCACCCCAATAATGTGGGCCGCTGTGGGCACATCTGCAACGCAAGCTATGCAGTCAGTTCAAAAAGCAGGGGTCGGCACATTGGAGAAATGCTGGTTTTGGACTGTCTGCACCAGGCGAAACGGTTCGGATTCACGGTATTACAGTTTAATGCAGTGGTCGAAAGTAATATCCACGCCAGACACCTGTATGAGCGGCTTGGATTCGTTCCGCTGGGCATCATTCCGAAGGGCTTTCGGATAAAAGACGGGCATTATGAAAACATTTGTCCTTATTATCATGAGTTATA
The DNA here is from genome assembly GCA_947176765.1 of uncultured bacterium. GTDB lineage: Bacteria > Bacillota > Clostridia > Oscillospirales > Oscillospiraceae > Enterenecus. Next base: position 7,880 of record CAMWRX010000041.1, on the reverse strand, counting down.
GGGGCTCCATAAAATGAAGTAGCTGCAGGGCAGGCTCGAAAGAGTCTGCCCTTACTGTTTGCAGGGAGGCGATACATGGCCATCACAAAAATCCTGGCCCGGAAGGGCCGCCTGGACGCCGGCATCAAGTATATCCTCAATGGCGATAAGACTGAGAAACAGATCTTCACAGCCCACCTGAACTGCGGCCCTGGCCGGGAGTGCCGTCAGATGCTGGATACCAAGCGGGCGGCGGGCAGCTATGGAAAAATGGACGGCGTACAATATTACCATGTAATCCAGTCCTTCAAGCCAGGCGAGGTCACCCCAGAGTTGGCGCTGGAGATTGCCAAGGAAAGCCTTCATCATTACGCATGACCAGCATGGCAAGGGGTATTTGTAGGGGTACAAATTTTGGAGCCCCTAAATCTCATCGCTTTTATTGCAAATATCTCGGTAAAACGAAAAGAAAATCCTCGAAACCGTACCGTTTCGAGGATTCCTTTTGGTTGCGGGGGCAGGATTTGAACCTACGACCTTCGGGTTATGAGGCACCAGAAGAATATCCCATACGTCTCACCCAGTCTCATACGTCTCAAAAATCAGGCATTTCGAGCATTTTCGACAACAAATGACGCTTATTTTTCAACGGAATTGCATCGATAAGCATCGGATAAGCATCAGTGCATCAAAAATTTTTGCGAATTTTCTTCGGGTTTGGGAAGCCCGAAGGTCACAGTTTTCGGAGAAAGGAGCACAATCAAAATGGAGAACAATTTTGAGCAATATCGGACGCTGCTGGATAGTGCATCCGAGGCGGCAGAAGCCTGTTTGGACATGGAGGGCGGCGCATTTTTGCTGGCATGGGCTGTCGAACTAATTCAGAATTTGGTGGCTAAAGGCTATTGCCGGAGCGCCCTATTGACGGCTCAAAAGTTATGCGAGGCGGTTGGCATTGACTGGGCATGGACGGAGTGCGATGAATTGGAGCCGCTGGAGAAGCAGGCTTGGCTGATATTGTTCGCTGAGACCCTGATGAATCATGTAATAGCGGTAGCCAAGTAATTCTGGGGGTTGAGGATGTTTATGAGGATGTCTATAATGAAACACTTCCAACTCTTTTCCCATTTTTCTTCTTCCCTATGTTTCGGAATATGCCTGATTTCGAGTTGACTTGGTTACTATTCCGATAAAAAATGTTAAAAGTTATTGACTGTAAGTGCTTCTCAATTCCACGTTGATTTGGAAGCGGGTGATTTGCAAAATTCAGCCGTAGAAAAAGTGTAGACAGGTGTTAGCCAAGCCCCAAAAAGTCAGGCGTATCAATGGCTCCAGGGCTACTGACCTGCACAAATTGAGTCATGTGTGTGAAAGGATTATAACAGATTATGGAATATTTTGAGAACTAAGGAATCCTTTAATATCAAAGGTTTCAGCGAAAACTGAAATCGGCTTTTCAAATGTAAAACAAAGTTTTTTTCTCCAAAGTGTAGAAAAAGCATAGAAATGCAAACGCACTATAGTTTAAGAAACATATTCTCCCGCAGAGCGCAGATGTCAAAATAGTGACCCTGCCTATCTTCGACAGCGCACAGAACAGGGCTAACACACAGTGAGCTAATAAAGACACCTGCTAAATCGTTAGTGCGTATCAGCTGGTGTCTTTATTATTTGATTGTCCTAACGCACTAAATCATATTAACTTTTTAAAACTCAACTCCACTAACCCTCTTTTGGTTCCACTCGCCTAAAAATGGAGCACTCCCAGTCCAAGTAGGCAAAAGAGAGAAAAAGTACGCAGGAGATATCTATAAATGAGTTTCCCGTTTTTATTCAGATAACAAAAATTTGGGTGGTAAACAAAACGGGTGGTCTTTTGACAATTTAATGGCACCCAAAAGTCATTCTGTAAATTTTTTCGCGCGCTCATATTTGGACTCCGTCATAACAGTCATGTTCCAATGAGCGAAATCCCGTTCCAAATGGTTAGTCAAAGCTTGCATATTAAGCCGTGTAGACGGGTCAGATTTCAGCTCCAGTTCAATTTGCTTTTCTGCATAGCTATGGCAGGTAACCTTGTTTTCAAAAATAACGTCATCAAACGCCAACTCATACTGTTCCTTGATCTGCTGGCCATCAGATTGCTTTTCGACAATGTAGCGCGTCCGGTGGTTTATAATGGTAATCGTGGTTTTTAATTCCTCGCAGGAAACCATACCTGGTAGATATTTTTCGACAAAGGCAACCCCTTCCTCTTGGAGGAATATGTCAGGAATTCTTGAGAGATCCGCGTTTTTTAATATATGTGCGTATTCGTACCGTTCCATTTGCCCCTGCTCACCGCATGATTTGCTGTCACTGACCGGTCTCTTGCAAGTGAGTTCCGCTTTATCTCCCTTGATGCGGACGCGCAGGGAGCAACGGGCAAGATGAAGCGTTTTTTCTGAAGTGTCGAAATAGTAATCCGTCTGTGTAACGGGTTCTGGCAATTCGAATTTACAGGTTTTCCCATTTGAGGGATGAACGGAGTATCCCATTTCACTCAACGCACTATACAGCTGCATTTGAACCCGTTCCCAGTCGAGAGAACGGTCTTCTTGCGGAAAATAATATTTCTTTTCTATCTCAATACTGTTTCTGGCAGACCGACTCTCAAACAACTTCCTCACCTCTTTCGATAGATTATCTCGTTCTTTTTTGGTCAAGCCGCGGAAGAAGGTTTCCTTTTCCAAGTACAGCTTTAGTATTTCCTCATTTAAGTAAATTGCAGAAATCAAATCACCTCTGCCGCTGAAAGCTCGCACTAAGTTGGAACAGTCGGAGATATCGACGATGCGTCCGCTGTTTTCCAAAACATAGATATTTTCGCGTTCATTTTTATATAACTGGGGACTTGCGGTTCTCAACACAATGAAAGGGAAGTCCTGAATCCATGCCTCTGTGTCCTTTTGCTTAAATACTTTTTCTGGAATATACGGTTTCAAAAGCCCGATTAGATCCTTCTTGAAAAGGTTAAGGGTTTCAGGAGATATATCTGCAAATAAGTAACGTTCATACCCGTTCCGTTGCACCATACACTGGCACAATTCTTTCAGGAGCCATGCCCGCTCGTCACGCAGTTTGGCCCAGCCCTTTACGGCACCCATGATTACAGAATCGTCCAAAAGCAAGAAATCCTCCATATCCATAGGCGATTTCTGTAACGCCGGCTTGAAGCCCAATGGCAGGTCGGAAGTTTTCAAGCAGTCCCTGTCATAAAGCGTGTAAACATGCCGGACAATTTTGCGCAGCAACTCTTCGGTAAACATTTTGAAAGGACTTAAGTAAACATTTCGATACATCTGATAACGTGCGTAAAGATACCCTTCCACATCTGAAAGATGTTCCTCCGCTACACAGACAACTGCCTTTCCGCTGTCAAGTATTCCTATTCTAAATCCGCCAATTAACCGATCAAGGTCAATCATTCCGTAAGAGACACCCACAGCAATAGAGTCCCGACGAATGTAATCCAGCCGGTCAGCGTCCAATTGGCTGGAGATGAGGGAGTGAAAAATGTTTTTCAGCTTGATTTCCGATGCAGAGAAGAAAGGTGTCATAGCGTGATCGTCATGCTGTAGGTTGATGAGGCTGGCAACCTCCTGTGGCCCATTTTCTCCGAAAAGGTCCTTTAGGGCCTTGTACAGTGATGTGCTTTTATGCTGTATAATATCCACAGTCCACTTTTCATGTGGGATTTTTTGAGCATTTTGAAGAGTATCCTCCAATGCGTGAGAGAACGGTGTGTGCCCAAGGTCATGAAGCAGGGAAGCAGCCAAGATTAGTTCCTTCTCCCGCTCTGGGATAAACGGTTGCCCAAGCGCTTGAAAATACCGATCAAAATGGGCAACAATCCGCTGCATTACGTGAAAAGTCCCAAGGGAATGGGCAAAACGGGTATGATTCGCTCCTGGAAAGGCATATTGCGCGGTGGCTAATTGCTTGATATTTCTTAGGCGCTGAAATTCATAGGAATCAATGATTGGCAAAAATTTCCGCGGAATCAAAATATCTCCGTAAACATTATCCCGAATGCAATCTTGGCCAAATTCCACCCCGTAAACGAGGCTGATCTGTTCTGTACTCATCAGTGATCCTCCATCAAAGTAGTTTTTGATTTGAATCAGGGTTCCCATCAAACACCATAGGGGGCTCCACGGGCAGCTTCTCCAGAGAGTTCTCCTCCGTCTTTCCGACAGATTCTCCGTAGGTATCTGGAGAAGGCGTTTCGTTTTCCATCTCTATGAGTTTTTTTCTCAGAAAATCCATAAATGCACACACGTCCAATTCCTCGTTTTGTGCTTTCTCAGCTGTCAAGCGGTAATAGAGATAGAAATACTGATAGCTGGGCGCGTGGTTTGCTTGGATACCGATATCGGCTAAGGTTACGACCCTGCTTTTCCAAATCACATATGTCTGATCGCTTTTCAGTTCCTTATGACGAATTTTCTGAGGCACATATACCAAGATATCCAGCGAGAACTTCTCCTTGACCTCGCTCCAGAATTCATTAAGCGCTTGATTGTAGCCCCGAACAGCGCAGTCTGAAAAATACATATAAAGGATATCTCCATTTTCAGGATCGTGAGGAGCATCCGTCGTATCAAATAATTGCTGGAGAAGGGAAAGGCCATCCTCTGGTCGTTTAAGCCAGTCCTGCTTCCAACCATGGATGTAAAAGTGGAACTCTGCGTGAGACTTCCACATGGTTTTTAGATAGCACCGAGTTTCCGACTGCTCAATCGCTTCCATCAGATCCCTGTAGTCATCCCTCTCCTTGTCTGTTGCGTTCTGCGCCAAACTGCGGTACATGCTGTGCAGATCCGAATCGCTTATTCGGAAAAAGCTCCGCCCGTTTATTATCTGACGTTCCGGCATTCCCAGCATGGCTTTCATGATTTCCATTCCCATAGGATAACCGTTAAAATTTTCCACCCATGCCCGATCCTCATCAAAAGAGAGCTTTTCCCAGCGGTCAAGATGTTCACCACGGCGGAACTCTGTGGGCAGTGACTCGAGAGCCTGTATGACAGCTTCCAGTGTGGCACAGGGCTGATTGTTCAGCCGGCTGTGAAACTCGTTCCCGATTAGAGGCATGGTCCTGCACAGCTTACAGACCGCATCCAACAGCAGACTGTAAATTTCCAAGCTACCGGGTGAAGAAAAGTTTGGGAGCACTTTCGGCAATTCGGAATTTTTCAGGGCAGGATAAGCATCTATCCCGCTCCCCAGTTTTTCGCGAACGGATAGAAGCTCTTCCCTCGCGTCGCCCAATTTGAGCTCCACCATACGTTCATCCACGCTTTGCGCCAGTCCACCGAGGAATCTGGGGTACGTTTTCAGAATTTGGTTCAGTCGTTTTAATAGATTCCTATAGCTCTTCTCGAAATAGTAATCTGCGCACATCTCCAGCAGGAAAACGCTGAGGAAATTGTTGTTATATGTGGTCACATGATGGGAATAGATCCACCGGGACTCAAAATTTGTGGCATCCAAGGCCCCTTGGATAACGCTTAGGGCACTTTTGTGAAAAGCGGGCGATATTCTCAGCTCTCCACGCCGGATACGGTCATCCAAGCTTTCTTCACCGTTCTGAGACGGGTGTAAGTGATTCCCGGCAAAGATGATCCCATTAACCACACCGCTTAGACAGCCGCTTCGTATGTAGACTTGTGTTCCCACTTCTTTGTCCACGTCCCGGGGCACGATTTTCAGAGTCCCGCTTTCCATGTGCAAATGGGCGCTACTTCCGGGCTTGAGATGGATTACGCGCTGACTGTCTTTTCTTCCGGAGACATCGTCATCCTCAATCATGGTTCCTGTCATTGAGAAGCCTTCTGGTGATTCCATGTCCCTCCCATCCCATTCCACCAGTATAGTCACGCTTCCACTGACTACCAAATCCAGCGGATTTTTTTCGACCTTGTCCGAAACAAAGCTGAACAGCAACAAAGAATGGTCAAACGGTTCATCGTGCAGTACAAGCCCCTCCTTGTGGTCATAGGACAGGGCAATGGTTTCTGCCTTCAGAAGGCGCTCATAGTCCACCTGTGCGCTTTTGTATCCGGAGGAGGAGGCATCACGGATGCTGTAGTCTATATTGTCCACATCTATGATTCCATGCAAGAGATTGATAATGCAGTTGCGAAGCTGGTAGACAATTTTCCTATGCTGCTCCTCTTCGCCCCAGAAATGGGAATCATCTTTATAGGGACAGCCGATAATGGCTCGCGCCATAAATTCAAGATCCGAAAAGAACTCGCTTTCCCCGTAATCCGACGAAGAACCATCCAGTTCCGGATGGACAGCGTCAAAGTAAATCAGTTGATCCTGAATCAACTCCTTCAACTCGATGCGGTAACCATCTTGGCGCATCAGCATACACGCACTCATTCGCTCATGAGGAGCTCCATAAGCGTTCTTAAGAGTAGGTGTGCCATTATTTTTGCTATAAAGGTCTCTTTGAAAGCATGGGCTGTTCTGGAACAACTCACAGAGGATTTGGTCACAGCGTTTGCTGGAACGCCCAACATTATAAAGAAATTCCAAACTGTGAGACAGAGGTGAATGCCCACAATCATGAAGAAGCGATGCCAACTCAAACAAAAGCCGCCAACGGTTCCATACACGTTCACAGGCGGCAGGGTTGCCAGCCACCTGTCTGTAAATTTCTTCCCTGTGTTGGCGCTGAATATTTTGTTGGAAACAGCGGAATCCCATCTTTCCCAGATGGTAAACGCCTACTGAATGACAAAAACGGTTATGTGTCGCACCAGGATATAGGAATTCCATCCCCGTCTGGGCTACATCTTGCAATCGCTGAAAAATACTGTGGTCGATCAGTTTATCGACCATGGCCTTTGGCACGTTGATATAGCCTAAGACCGAGTCCTTAAATACCGTCTGATTCTCCCAATCCAGTTTTGGTATTCTATCTGTGCGCATATTTCTCACTCACTCTCTCTAAAATGGGAACCTATAGGTTTTCCGGCGCTTTGATGATAAGCTTAAAAAAGAAAATATGAGGACTTGAAAACTTGGCGCTTATCCTGTAAAATAGAAAGCGTGCTTAAATGCATGAACTGATTCACCATGTTCAAAAAATACATACGAAATACAAAGGAGCTGTTTGGAACAATGTGCTGCAACAAAATCAATACGGATGTGCTACTGGCGAACCTATTCGCGGTTTCTCCGCGTAAATACACGGAAGAGGATATCGGAAGCTATCTTAAATTTTTGGTGGATCGATTCCCAACCTATGTAACCAGCGATTACTCCCCCCAGCGCATTCAGGAGTGCGCGGTACAATACCCGGAGCTTTATAGTATGGCAGAGCAAGACGGAGTTATGGAGGTTCTTCCCGGCGAAGTGCGTCCGAAGCTGTCTTATTTTAACGCAATCTATCCTGAAAGCGTCTCCTCCTACATTGCACGCTCTACGGAATCATTCCTAAATACGATGCCCAAAGAGTAATAATAAATTATAACAACATTTAGAAATTTTTGCAAGGGAATGATACATAAGATTTAGAAAAACCAAGAATTGAACCATATCGTATAAAGCCGCCGACCTGTATTTCCAAGTCGGCGGCTTAAAATTATGCTTGGTTTTACAAAAAGTGGCAGTCAGGCCTCTGCCCAAGATAGATAAAACAGGTACTGTCAAGAAAGATGCGCAAATTCAGTTGCAGTCTCCAGCAAAATGAGGTCAGCCAGCGATAGAGGCATCCTGGCAGAGTGCCTCTAAGTGCTTCATATTCATGTACTTTTTGTTGCCCCACTGGGTGCCGGCCACATGGCGGAGCCTGGCACAGACCAGCATAAGGGCAGAGTTGCCATCCGGGAAAGTGCCCACCACCC